>NC_008270.1:0-300000 GCF_000014565.1 Rhodococcus jostii RHA1
CCGTCGGGAGGGTACCCGGGCTGCGCCCGGGGCCTGAACCGACTGGGCGGCAAGCCGCCCAATAACGGAATTCACCCAACGCGCTGCGCGCAGGGTCACGGGTTAGCTTGCTGCATAACGGAATCCGGAAAAAGCAAAATGATCACTTCGGAAGTGTTCATTACCAACGGAATTGGCCGAATCCAGCGGTGCGGAACCGTCCCGTTCGATCACCGCACCGCTGTTTCGTTACCTACTGGTCCTGATGGGCGCGCACCGCCGCCGCACGCAGCTGCTCCCACAGTGCCGGGTTCATCCCGTAGTTGAGAAACTGCTCGAACAGCTTCCCGAAGGAGTGCGCAGGATCGAGCGCACGGCCCACGTTCACCGCCTCACGTGCCAGCGCGGCGTGACGGCTCACCCAATGAAACACTCCGGCAAGAATGATCACCGCACCGGCGAGATCATGGGGCAGTACGGCCCCGACCTGGCGCATTACCTCGGCGGCGGCATCGGCATTGTGTGCGTCGACCCGGGCGAACAGCAGATCGCGCACCGGCACATCGTGCATCGCGGCCGCGATGATCGCGGCGTGCTCGTCCGTGACGCTGATGCCCCGCTCCCCCGCTCCAGCGGTTCCCCCCACGTACGGTGCCAACGCGAAATCGTAGGCACGGTCGGCGGCGTTCTGCGGGTCCCTAGCGGCCAGAATCACGCGCTCGCGCCCAAAACCAGCGGCCACCATAGCGGCGCGGTCTGGACCATGCTGGGCCGGTGCGAAACTCGCTCGCATCTCGGCGCGGGTCATGAGGGTGGTGGAGCCGACCACTAGTGCCTCGGCGATGATCGGGTGCGCCGCCAGATCGACCGGCATGCCCGGCTGCCCGATCAAGGACCCGGCCCCGTGCCACTGACGCACCAGACCATCGGTGAACACGAACACCGGGGTCACCGCATCGGGGCGAAGCCGCTCGAGGATCGCGCCCACCACATCACCCCGCTCGGCCGGGCCGAACACCACCGCCAGCATCGACTGGCTCTCCTCCAACGGTGCGGCGCTCTCGAGGGCGTCCAAGATGCGCCCCGACTCCCGCTCCGCATCGTCACCCAACTGGACCAGCATCACCGCCGCCGGGTGGCGGTCAAGGCTCATCACCGCCACCTCGTCGACCGGAAGATGACCGCCCAACGCGACCGCACCGGCAACAACATCGGACGGCGAAGACATACGAAAAACACTCACAGCAAACCCCTTTGGGTCGGGTGGGTGAGCTGGTCAGACTCACCCGTGGATTGGACTTACGAACACCTCAGAACCTAGCCGAAGCATCCGACAAAAACCCGCATTGAACTGCGCCTATGTCCCCGGCACACCCGGTGCCGGGGACATAGGCGCACACAGCTGTGAGCGGTCGCCGGTCGGGCGCCGGCCACCGCTCACAACAGCACTGGACTACTGGTCGGCTGCACCCTTGGCCACACGTACGGCCGCGCACAACTGGTCCCACATCGACGGGTTCAATCCGGCGTCGAGCATCTGCTCCATCACCTGACCGAAGGGGTGATCCGGGAACGCCTCGAGTCCGGCAGAGATCGCCTCCCTGGCCGCTACCGCGTCCCGACCGACCCAGAAGCTGGCCCCGGCCAAGATCAGCGGGGCAGCCGCCGGATACCGCATCGTCACGGCCGCAACCTGCCGCCACATCTCGCCCAGCGCCCGGCCATGCTCGACAGTGATGCCCGACAGCAGCGCATCCCGCACCGGCGTATGCCAGGCCGCCGCCACCAACCGCGCCGCGTGCTCATCGCTGACGCACACCCCACGAGTCTCGTACTCCTCGAGATACCGGGCGATGACATCAAGGGAGAGCTCCTCCGCCCTGAACGCGTCCTCGCGGCCCAGTCGGGTCACTTCCGCTGTGCCGGCCTCGGTGACCGCCTGTGCTTGCTCCTCGCCGAGCTGAGCCGGTGCAAACCCTGCACGGATCTCCCCACGCGTCTGCAGCCGTACCTTGCCCTCCGTCAAGGCAAGCGTCACGACCGGATGCGACGCCAGGTCGCCGGATTCCCACTCCCCCGGCAGCGGATGAAACCGCCGAGCCTGGCCCTGGAAGTAGGCGAAGACGTGTGAAACGTCCGATCGGGCGCAGCCTCGCGCAGCGCCTGCACCACCAGCTCGGCGTGGGCCGGTGAGCCGAACACCACCACCAGAAGCGCCTCGATGTCACCGACACGCTCGCGTGCGACCTCGACCCACTCCTCACGATCGGCCTCCGAAACAACCTCGGGAAGCTGGGCAAGCAACACCGTCCCGAACGCCTTCTCATCGAGCGGAGCCACCACAACCTCCGACGTAGGCAAATGCCCCGCCAAACTCACCGCCAACGCGGCCGCATCCACTGCCGAACTGATACGAATCGGTTCCATCACACAAACCCCTTTGGGTCGGTGGGTGAGCTGGTCAGACTCACCCGCTGAAATTTGGACTTACTGCACATCGAAAACTAGCCGAACCCACCGGCAAAAACACCCCCGGAACAGCGAAAACGTCCCCGGCACCCGGTGCCGGGGACGCCGGCAGATACTGACTCGGCGGCGCCCAGCGGCCGGCCGCGGCTACAGGCTGGACACCATCGAGTCACGCTCAATCAGGCTGTGCAGCTGAGCTTTTTCCAGTGCGGCATGCGCGTGAGCCGAGCAGTGCTCGCGCGCGTCCGATTGATCCACTCCGATTGCGCGTCCGGCGCCAGCGCTGACCAGTCCCGCCCGGTCAGCGTCGAGCAGTCCAGCGCCGCGACCGTCTCGATCGGCACCAGAAGGCGCCAGGCCGCCAGACGGAAGACATCGGCGAACTGAGTGTTCACCGGAGGCCACTCCGACCCAGGCATGCACTCCATAAAGGCCTGTGCTGCGGCATCTTCCACCCGTCGCGAAACCGGGTAGTGCCGTGAGCACCGAAACTCGCCACTGTGGATCTCGGATCGGAACTGATTCATGACCGGGCGTCCTCCACGTCGACAAAGGTCTCCGCCGGCTCTTTCTGAGCCTCGGCGCGGATATGGCCGCTGAGCTCGTGATACGCAACCTTGTCCGTCCAGCCCCCACCCACGATCGAGGGGATGCTCACGGTCTTCCTGTTCGCACGAACGACCCTGTACCACTGGCCGCGACGCTGAACCTGATCACCCTTCGCGATGTCATCGGGCCCGTAGTTCGTTGCTTGCCCCGATGCGATCTGCTCCGCGCGAACTCCCTCCCAATACGAGATCTGATCTGCGCGTTCCTCCATCCGAGCAATAACCGATTCCCGGTAAGCACCCTCGACCGGCGCAGTCTTCTCGACCTGCTTGACTCCCCGCACGACGAACAATGTCCGTTCGTGCCCGTCCCAAAGCCGCTGATCTGCACGCTGGCTCGCCTGCAGCGCGTCGATACGATTCTTGACCGTCTCCGGGTTGTACCGAGCCGACGTCGTCACCGCCGCCGACTCAGCCCGCCGCCGAGCCGCCTTCGCATCCTCCTCGGCAGCCACGGCCTGCTCGAGCGTGCGATGCGCGGTCTCGATAGCCCTCCGGTGTCGCCTCTCCGAATGGTGCCCCACGTGAATCGGCTCGCCACCCTCCGGAAGCGCATCGTGTGCGCGCCGGTCAGCCTCCCATGCTTGGTCGGCCTGATCGGCTCGTCGCTGTGCCTTGTCTTCGAGTGCAGCGACGCGGCCGGCCTGACGCTCAATCCGATCGGCCTCGACCTCGGCAGTTGGCCGCGCGGTGGCATCGATCTCAATCTGTACCTCGAACCCAGCAGCGCGCAACGCCGCCGCAGTGCTCTCGATCAAGTGCAACATCGGCGCCCGATCCCGGCTCCCGCGGATACCCCAGGTCCCGAGCGAACGAAACCACCGCCACCCCAGTGCTTTCAACGCCTCGTTCGTACCATCGCCGCGCGACGTCCCCTCTATCAAGGTCCCTTCGGCCGCACTATGTGAAATCGTCACCATGCCAGAACAACTCCCAAAACAAGGGGGCAGATGGTCAGTCCGCCCTTCAACAGGACAACACCGAATCTACCCCTACGCACCGTCAAAAACAGTCCTTGAACAGTGAAAACGTCCCCGGCACACCCGGTGCCGGGGACGTTTGTGTCTAGCGACTGACTGACGTTGTAACCGACTGACTATCCTCAGCGTTGAGATCGGCGTTTCCGCGGTCCAGATCCGCCCAGGGACTGCTTCCGGACGCTGTCGAGTGTCGCCCACAGCGCTTCGTTGTCCAGATCGCTTCGGTGCTTCTCGATGGCAGACACGAGCTGGTCAATCACTGCCCGAGCCGGCGGATTGAACGTCATGGCTGCCGCACCCGCCCAGGCGAGTGGCTCGTCCTCGCGCTTCAGGATCCGATCGAGCGCACCCTCACACCGGTCGAAGAACTTCTCAGTGCGCTTAGTCTGATTGTCATCCTGATCGTTGGCTTCGAGCGCTCCCTCAGCAAGATCGAGAAATTCATTGATAATCCCCGTCGCGCGGTCACGCAGCACCGGGTCGAACCCGAGAGATGACCAGAATCCGTTCCACCGCGTGCGGTAACTGCGGTCCGAACTGAGCGGCACAAGGTGATCGCGTATCAGCCGGCCGAGGCTGTTCTCGTCCAGCTCACGCAGCTGACGCGCCAAGAGTGCTGGCTTCGATGCCTCGGGCAACGGCTGCGGATCTTTTACGCGCAACCATGGGCGCGGCCCCACCGAATCGATCACGGCAGTGAGCGGCCCGACGATGACCACGAAAGATCGACCTTACGACGGTGCGCCCCCTCAGCGTTGTCATCGAGCACGATCTCCGAAAGCAGCGCCTTGGCTCGTTTCTCGACAGAGCTGGCTTCGTTGTCCATGTTCATACCCTTCTCGTTTGTCATCTCAACTCCTTCGACACAGCTAACACCGACAGATCGACTGCCGGCGCGTCGTTCGACCACACATGCGTACGACCAACAGGAAGCAACTCCGGTAGCGGGTGCAACCTCCACGGCTCGATCTCATCGAGCACTTCCTGAGCAAGCACGACACCATGGAAACGCGTCGGCACCGTCGTGACATCGACAATGGAGCCCCGGCGCCGGCACTCGTTCATCGAGCGGCCCGAACCGTTGCTGATCACAATCTGCTTCCAGGGCTTGCCAGTGATGTCAAGAATCGCCACGACGTGTGGCTCGAGCCAACCCCGCTCACGCCAAACAGGCAAAATTCCTTTGTCCTTCGGGAGAGCGATCTGGGCGATCGCCTCGCGGGCGTAGTCGGCCTGCTGCCGGCCCCGCAACTCAGACTCGGCGGCCGGCAGACGCAGCTGCTCGAGTCGACGATGTGGGACGGCCGCCAACTGTCGGTTGGAGCCGGCCAACCATCGCCTAACCGTGCGCGACGAGACATGCATAGCGTCCGCGACCGCCTGCACGTCAACACTTCCACGCGCAGTTTCGCCGTAACAGGTCCGGAGCATCGCCTCGAGACGTTTGCGTGTCCAGCGAGGCCCTCGATGGTCGACCACAACTACCGTTCCACGTCGAAGCTGTTAATTTGAAAGAACTCCCACCCACCGACGTAGTCCTGCGCTCGCGTGTTCATCCAGTCGGTCATTCCCTTGTCGCCACCGCGTTCATACGCACTCCACATCGCCTCGACCTGGTCGGGCGTCAGCGCCAAGGTGATCAGCCGATCGCGGGCATACTCGCGCGGTCCCGGACCCTGAACAGCATCGATTCTGATCTTGCCGCCGTATTTGGCCAGCGCCTTACCTTGCTTGCTGCTTCGCATAGTCGACATCGCCGCGCGACGTGCGCTCTGCGTAGATGCCGCGCGTTTGGCCTTGTGGGCTAGGGCTTTGAGGGTCTCTGCTCGTGGTTTAGCGATTCGCTGCCGACCTTCCGGGGCCAGCCAGCGTTCCACGGTGCGTCGAGAGACCCCAAGATCGCGTGCTGCGGCGGCAGTGTTGATCTCGCTCCGTTTGCCGGGCCCGTAAGCGGCAAGTAGCTGAGCCTTGAGGTTGGCGGATCCAGGTCGACCGGAAGTGTCGGCGCCTCGGCGTCCAGTCAGCTTGCCGAAGAATTCTGATTGCATCTTTCCGCGCTCAGCGCGCAGCACTTCACGCACCACTGTCTGGGCAACACGAAGTTCCTTGGCGGCTCTTACGACATTGATCTGGTTGTCCACCACAGAGCCGTAGTCCGCCAGACTGTCGGCGATCCGCGAATAGGCAGTGCGGCTGAGGGGCTTCCGTGCCATCACGAATCACTTCCCTCGCTGATATCGGCGGACATCGACTCAGCCGGTGCGATCAGATCCGACTTGCCCCGGTAGCCCTTGCCGTCCAGGTACTGCTGATGTTCAGCGAGGAGTGCGGATCCTTCCGGCTTATACTGGCCGAAACCACGTCCGAATTGCTTCGGTCCTCCAGGCCACGCCAGCTGGGGATCGGATTCATCCGACACGTAGAGCACGGTGTCCTTGGTGACTGCGACGGGCCATTGTCCGGTGTCTTCGCCGATCTGAGCAATTCGGTACATGATGTTGGCCCGCGACTTGGCGACGATGTGGTGGTGACGCTCCGGTGAATATCCTGGCCGTCCTGCCAAGTGCAAATCGGAATTGAGAATGCCGATGGTGTGCGTATAGATGACTTTGTTCTGTTCGCGAGCCAACTGCGCGTCGAGATCGTCCTTGACATCCAAAGCGGTGCGCGCATCCCGGATCCGTTCGTACCACGGGACGAGGACCCGTCCGTGATCAGGCCACACGTAGGCCTCCAGAATCTCTGGTTCGTACCCGAGACTGCTGGCACGTTCGAGGGTGGGTGTAGTCACCCACTTCGGCTCAGAAATCGACAAACCCATCGGGTTGAGAGGATTCGGAAGCCGCCAGTCCGCGCACTCGGGAATCTCCACGAGCCAGTACCCGGGGAGCTTGCGATCGAACGGCAGTCCGTTCGAATGATGCACAGGTTCGCCGATCGGAAGTTCGAGACCGGCGATTCCTGCCGCGTACGAACCGCCACGGTCGAAGGCATGGACGTAACGGCACTTCGCTTCCTCGTCAGTCAAGGTCCGTGACCAGTTGATATCCGCTTCGAAGATCTGGAACTTCTTCGCGAACTCCGCGTCCGACGATGCGAATACGCGCTTCCACTCCTTCGGCCGGGCGGCGATCATCAGGTCGATGCCCGTCGATGCCGGGCTCACAGCCCAGGGGAACCGCAGAGCACCTGCAAGCAGTGACAGGCGCCGCGCCAGAGTGGCGGGTGCCGGCGAGTCGCCAAGAATGGGCATCTCCTTGGGGTCTTGGCTCATGCCGGAGACTAGTGCCACCCAGACACCACGCGTCTCGCCCTTCCACACGCGGGTCCAAGTGCCGAGCCGGTCCCCCTCCTTGCCGCCGAGCTGCCAGCCCTCGGAGAGAGCCTCTGTGACGAACGGAGATTGTGCGGTCAGTTCCTTGATCCGGTCGTTTCGATTGCGCTTGCCCAAACTGCTGGTGTCGATTCCCACGTGCTGCGCCATCGCGTCGGTGATCCAGATCTGCCCAGGCACCGACCATTTGTCTGACGTCCACGTGCCGAGGTTCAACGTCGCTACGAGCTCCGCGACATCGCCGACATGGGTGATCGGCGCGGCAAGGTCGTGACGGGTGCCATCGGGAAGCCATGCGCCATCGACGTCGAGTACTGCCGCGGGTGCGGTGAAGGTGGTCGGTGCTTCTCCTGCTGCAGGATTCGGCGCCGGGGTCGTCGTGGTCGGCTGCTGCGTGGTCTCCGCTGTCGCGACGATGGCCGGCGTTGCTGCAGCAGTGTCAGGAGACGTCGTTTCGACGGGAGCCGACTCCAGCTCGTCCACAACCATTGGCGAAGGCTGTCCGACTGTGTCGCCGGTTGCTGCAGCTGCAGATCGGGTGGCGGCGGTGCTCTGCCACCAGCAGGGAAGGTGCATCACCAAGCCGTCGATCTGCCATCCGGCGTCCTCGCCGCCGCACAGGGCGCAGGTGGAAACCGGTGAAATCTGCACTCCATCAGCGGAATGCCCCTCGGCATCGGTCTCGATAGCCATCTCAGGCTCCTGTTCGGAATGAGAGCTGGTCAGGCTCATGACTTCGTTGGACGAATCACCCGAAGCTACGCCGGGCCCTGGACTGTTCAGATCGGCGAGCCAACCGTCGAACAGAGCCGGACCACCGGGTATATCAGGCGTGGAAGAGTCGCTGGAATCGCCGCCGGGTGTCGGGTCACTTGATCCTGCATCGCTGGTTACTTGGTCTTCCGGATCATCGCTACCGAGTAACTTGTGTAGCCGCAGTGCAACCATGCGCTGCCTGCGGTTTTCGCACTTGACCATCCGTTGCACCGTGTACCGCGGCATCCGGCCTTTCCGTTCCTCCGCGATCAGCACGCCCTCGTCATAGAGAGCCCTCAAGGCGGTACCACGATCGATCTGCAAGGTATCGGTCATCGTCTGACCAGTGGCCTTCAACACCTGTTCGAGGGCCATCGGGTCCAACAAGACTTGTGGTTGACCATCGCACGGCCGCGGGTTGGCGACGACATATCCCAACCGAACGCCTCGACCTTCCGCACGCCATCGAGGGGTGCCGTCGGATGTTTCACCCACCACACTGCGCCGCCATCCAAGACATGCAGCCATCGACCAATCCGCTGGAGCTTGCCCGGTGTCGACGTCTTCCACGTAGGCGTGACCATTTCTCAGTGCGTGTACCAACAACTCCCGTACTCGCGCACCGGTCCGCATGGGCAGATCTGGGTCAGTCGCCGCAGCAGCGGCATCAGACAAGCCCATCGTGACCAGGTCCCCGACCTGCGCGACTTCGTTCTCTGTTAACGCCCCGACATCAACAAGGAAACGTGACATCGCATGCCAGCCCGCCCACAGAGACCCCAAAGCGTCTGCCTGACGAACACTCTCGCCACTCGTGCGCAAACGCTCGCTATACCGCTCACCTTCGGCAAACGCCTCAGCGCGGACACTGTCCAACCGAGGACATAACCACTGCAGGTACGTGGCCATCAACAAGGCACGGCCATGACGGGAATGCGGAGTATCGAGTTCCTTCAAAACGTTCAGTTCGATTTCCCGCGCCTGCAACGGCACCACGAGCATCCGCTGAGCTGCAGATCCTGGCCGCGGCATGATCTCGGAGGTGACCAAAGCAGACGCGCGGGGTGGGGTTCCGTCCAGAACACCGAGACCATCACGTGTGCTTCTCGAGCGTTGCTCACCGTTGTGCACCATGCGAGCGAACTCTTCGAGCGCCTTCTGCGCAGTCCCGAAGTCTCGGGTTGGTGCGACATCGTCCGCCCAGTACAGAGCATCTTTTGCGGCGTTAAGCTTGATACGCAATGCATTCAATGTGTCGCCGTTGCCCGACATCGATGTCGCCGGTCGCCGGCGATCCCATTTCTCTCCCCAGTGGTGCATCGCCAATGACGCGAGTGATGTCTTGTAGCTGTTAGGCGATCCGACCAACGTAAGAACCCACGGGTTCGGACCCAATGCGGACCTGAATACCTGCCCAAGTAGAGCGGCCGAAACCCGCGTCGGGGTGCGTTCGAGCATCGAGCCGGAATGAAGAAGGAATGCTTCTCGGATCCTTATTGGGTCGGGCGTCGGTGCGGGAAGGTCATACATCTTCAGGGGGCCGGTCAGCAGAACGGGGGCTACCCGTCCGCCGTTCTCGTCGATGGCTCCCCCAGCATGAACGAAGAACCACTTTCCCTGATCATCGCGGCGCCACCCGGTGGAGCGGTAACGCACCACCCGTTGGATTTCGCGCCCACCTGCGCCCTTGAGTGCATCTCGCAGCTTCGCCACTCCGCTGGGGCGAGAGTCGTAGGCAGGCGGACCTGGCAAGGTATCGACCCAGCCGCAATCCCGGTACTCCTTCGCCGGGATCCGAATCCGCAGAAACTCTCGGCTCTCCGGATGGGTGTAGCCGATAACCACTGCGGTGAGTTCTTGAGGTGCGGCGGGGTTGACTTCACTCTGACCGGCCATCGCCGCTCGGCCCATCAACTCCGGCTCGTCGACGTCAATACCCGCTTCGGCAATTTCGAGATACTCCATCTCAACGATCCGGGCATCGAGGTCCAGTACGAGTTTCGCCTGTTGATCACCGCTCTTGGTCGTGACGATTTCGACCAAGTTCCCGTCAATGATCCGATACACCGGAGCGATAACATTGCGCCCCCGGATCGTGTTCAGCGGCGTAACGAGGCTTTCCGAGCCAGACCGGACCGACTGTGAATCAACTGGGCTGAGCGAGTCCTGAACCGCACCCGGTACGGGCTCAAGCTCGGGATCTTGCAGAATCGGCGGAATGGGAACTCGCGCGACATCGTGTGCCGCTCGCGCTGCAACACGCGCAGCACGCCATGCGGTCATGGCATTCTCGACCGCTTCTCCCGCCCAATCGGTGCCTTCAGCCGCGGCCTGCTGTCGAACTTTGTCCAGAAGTTCAGTCAGATCTTCGAAACGTCGCTCCGATTCGAGCGCCCAACGTTGTGCGCGTCGGAACTCTTCGTCTCCGTCCCGCCCATCTGCACGATCAGCTCTGGCGGTCGCCTCTGCCAGCGCAAGTTCGATTAGTGCTTGCTTCTCGATTACGTCGGCAGCAAAGCCGTGGGCAGCGACCTCCCCAGGCCGAACAGGGATGAGACCACCCCACGTCGAGTCGGTCAACCATTGGCCGCCATCGACGTGGTCAGTGAAATCAGATTTAGGTGCCGCCGGTGCGGACAGCAAGAGCTGGACCTGGGCACCACTGCCACCCAATAGAGATGCGAGTTCGATACCCCGCTTCCATCCGACGGAGTCGCGATCAAGCACTACGCGAACCTCAGCGCCTTCGAAAAGGTCAGCACACGAGAGAGGGAAGTTCAGTCCGCCTTGAGCATTGGTCGTGGCAACCAGTCCAAGCGACTCGGCTGTCTCGACATCCTTCTCCCCCTCGAGTAACCACACAGGCGAATGGCTCGAGATTGCCGACAGCAGTTCCGGTAGTCGATACAAGACCGGTTCAAAACCCTCCGGCTTACGCTTGCGCCGGGTCCCTGCGGCATCCACGAAAACCTGTCGGAACTGCTTGTGCCGGCCAGCTTCACAGCTCGTGCATTCCTCTCGGATCACTTCCTGCACCAAGGCACCGTCGGCTGATACGTACGGGTAGACCTTGACCCGATCCCACCGGTGTTGCGCGTCCGGTGTTACGTCTGGAAACGCGATTCGGGCGGGCAGTCGTCCTCCCTTCGGCCTACGCCGCCCAGCACCACGTTGGTGCGGAGATCGGCCTACGCGTGTGAGCGCGTCGCGACCAAACAGCGGTTCGTCGAAGAGATCGGTCATCGACAACCCCAGGCCGTCGGCGATCTTCGAGACGGGAGCTTCACAGCCGTGGCAGTGAAGCAGCACCATTCCTCCCCGATGCCCATCGACCCAGGTCACTGACATTGACGCGTGACGGTCGCCATGTATCGGGCACCGTGCCATCAGTTGGGTAGAGCCGCGTTCGGTCACCCCGCCATTGCGTTCGGCAGCAGCACGAACCCGGTCGAATGACGACATCCGGCCGTTCTCAATAGCTCCAGCAGTGATAGCAGTCACGAAGCCGCCTCAGACACACGCGCCAGGAGATCTGGCAGGCGCGGTGCGGCCCGGGTTAGTATGGGCACAGGTCCCCTCCAGGACTCGTATTTATGAACTAGGTCCCCTCCAGGACTCAGTTCGTAATCAACGGATCGAAGGACCCCCGCAGGCCGCCAAGCAGTGGGGGTCTTTCGCTATTTATGGCCAGGTCATGCCGAGATTGAAAGTTCGTTGTCGGACGAATCGCAGACCGCATAGCGCTCGTCGTGGGCCCGTAGTTTTTCCGGGTCCAACTTCTTAAGGATGTAGTCGGGGACATCCAGGTTGTACGCACGGGCCATGACGAGCAGGGCGTAGTCGCCGAGCTCAAGTCCGAGCTCTTCGGCGCGTGCTTCGTAGAAGCTGTGCTGTTGAAGGGGTGCACGAACTGATATGCACTTGCGCGTTCCCTTGTGTGGCCGTCCCATGCGATGAGCCTAAACAGAAACTGCTTCGGAAACGTCGAAGGTCGTGTTGTCGGTGTGTCGCCGTTCATCGTGCATCCCCTCACCTTCACCAAAAATCCGCTTCTGGTTAGAGGAAGATCCTTCGGCCCAACGCTGTGTGACAGATGGGAAACAAGATCTTCGTCGCCGCATCATGCCGCGGAGCATGGACTGTTTCACCAAACTCGCCCGACCGCGGTTTCAGATGAACAACTACCCCTACGTGTGACCTGCGGGGCCAATCGGTGGGGAGTGGGGGGAGTGGGAAGAAATACCTGATCAAACGGTAAAACCCACTCCCCACGGCGGTGGGGAGTGGGGTGGGGAGTGGGGTGGGGAGTGGGTTCAAAGACACCCGAAGTGCCTTCGCGTGCACCACCGATGAGCTGTCGGGAATCGACTGAGAGGTAGGCGGCGAGGTTCTACTCCCCCGTCGCCCTACCCCATCGTCACTAGCGAGACACCGTCCGAAGATGTAGCGACAAGACACCAGCAAGAAGCCGGCTCCTGGACTTCGACCCGACCACCTTCACCTGAGCGTCAAGCCAGTCCCGCTGAGCCGTCGTGAACCGGAACCACGTCTCAACGGGACCCTTGACCGCAAATGGCTCCTGATGCACGGGGATCCCGGCTGCGGATCGCCCGGCCACCGGCTGGAACAGGCTACGAAGTCCCGCGATCCCCACAGAATCGAAGGCCTCGATAACGACATCAGCGTGATCACATCTACGCTCGGCCGCGCGGCTTTGCAGTGCATCACGCGTGGCGCGATCCAGGTAAGCCGTCACGGTCACCTTCCCAATTTCCGTCGGAGGTTCGACATCATCGTCGGTGACCGGGGTCGGGTCCGGGGCCGGCTCATAAATGGGAGCCTGCTTCTCGGTGGGTGTGGGTGCGGGTGGTGGGGTTGGTTCTGGCTTACTGACCGGCTCGGAGCGAACGGGCACGGGCACCGTAGTAGTAGGCGCGGGTGATTCGGCCTGAGCTTGTGGCGGCTCCTGCGCTGCAGGCGCCTTCTCGACAGGCCGAGACTCCTCCGCGGCTGGTTCTACCTCGGTGACCGGGGTAGAGCGCCGCGGCTGGGTGGGGCTGCCAGCAGTCGGAAGGAGGCCGGCCAAACCCTCCGCTCGGTTACCTTTCGGAGCGAAAGCACTGGCAAGGCTCTTGCGACGAGGAGTGCTGGTTTCGGTCATGCCGAAGCCACCTCCTCGCTGATGGTCGACAGGCGCACGAGGATTTCGCGTGTCAGTTCTGCGTAGTCCTCGGCCAACCCGGACGCATTGCGCGAAAGTATCTGATCCGTCGGTTTGGCGCCCTTCTTCAAAGCGGCGAAACGTGCGACTTTGGCGACTTCGGTCTGCTGTTCCAGCTCATGGACCAACAAGCCCTCCCGGCGGGCATCATAGGCAGTAGATTCCATCGTCCGGATCCGGGATTCGAAGATCGGGGCGGCATCCCCGATCATCTCGTTGACGGATTGACGGATCTTCGCCGTGAGCTTGGTTGAACGCGAGCCCACACCGAACAAGCAAATACCTGCCAACTGCAGCCGCGGGTTGACAGCCGGCAGATTACGGTCTGGATCACCATCCCGTGTCGCCGAGAACTGGCCGGCAATAGTTTCCAACCCGTCGAGGCTTGCGTCGTCCGCCCTGACCGGGATGACCACAGCCTGGACGACCTCCATCAGTGCCTCCATGATGGTCAAATCACCGGGCGGAGTGTCGAAGATGATCACGTCATAGTTGTGCGCAACCTGCAGGAGCATGGCGCGAACGAGCTGTCCGAGCCGCTTACCACCCTGACGCTGCTGCCGGGAAACCATGACGGCCGCCAGGTCGAACATCGCGGGACCACCCGGCACCACATCGAGATTCTCGCGGCCCCCGACATTGTGGACGATCGGAGGCGCGGACCCTTGCAGGAGCGCGGTGAACAGTTCAGATCCGTCTCGCTTGTCGTAGCCCAGATCGCGGCACAGGTTCCCCTGGGGGTCGAAGTCACCGATCAGAACTCGGTATCCGGCGGCGGCAAGGAGTCCGCCGCAGTTGGCGGCACAGCTTGTCTTTCCCACTCCCCCCTTGCCGTTGAAGAATCCGAACGACACCGGCAGTTCCTGCTGCTCCGCAGTTGAGGTCTCGACGACATGCATGGACATGGCAGTTCTCCCATTGGACTTTGGTTGTGACGAGTGGTTCCCAGTGAAGCTAGCAGGATTCCTGGACAACTTGCTGTATGCCACGCGGGGTGAACCGTAGGTAGATCTGCGTGAGCAAACGCGTGAGATGCGACGGGGTCAACCGTATGAGGCAAGGCGGGTGGTCAAGCGTGGAGTTAAGCGTGATGACTGGCGTGCTCGTAGGTGTGTTAACACGCATGGCTACCGGTGTGAAAACAAGCGCGTAAACAGGCATGGCAATCAGCGTGAGAACAAGCATGTGAACTGGCGTAGCGCCAGGCGTGTAGTCAAGTGGGAAAACATGCGGACCTAACTGCATATAGAAACACGGGTCTTCACGCGTGTGAATTCGCCTGGAGACAAGCGGAAGACACTACGTGACGGTATGCAGTGGATAACGCGTATGAAGCCGCAAGAATAGCAACGGGACAACTTGCGTGAAGAGCTGCGTGAAGCCACGCATGATGTCACGCAGGATGCGAAGCGGGACAACCTACGTGGAAGTGGGCGTGATTAACCGCGACGGATTGCACGTGACTCCATGCCGGTAACAACGCGTGTTGGAGTGAGTGATCAGACACGGGAGGCAATGCCGGTACGTGCGCGTGAACTTGAACATGTCGTCAATGCGGGCAACACCACTGGTTGTAAGACGTGAGCAGTTACGTGCGCCGCTGCTGGTTCGAGCGCGAGGGGGTGCACCGAATCAGATGCGTGACAGGGTGCCGTAATTCGCTGCTAGGCACAGTGCGTGAGAGCGCACTGGCACCCGAGCGGAAAACTCTGCGGATCGAACGTCGAGTGCGGCACAGGGCAAATGCCCCGTCGGGATGGTCTACGCGCGTGAACGTATGGGGAATCCTTTGCGTGAACACCTGCGTGAAGAGGGCCTCTACCTGTACTGATGCGGTGTTCTGCGGGGATCACCGACGACGCCGCGCTGGCTTCGTTGGAGGTCTACCCGATGACTGAGGCCCGCCACAGTGAAGACGCCGATCGCATCGGCAATGTCCTGAGCTCGACGATGTCCGTCGAGCTCGACAACGAGATCGACCAAGGTGTCCTCGAGAATGTTCTCGGCGGCCGTGTACAGGTCCCAGAGCTGCTTGAGCTCCCAGGCCCGGATCAAAGGGTTCGAGAAGTAGAGGCCGTCGACAATCCGTTGAACCCGATCCACCTGGGTGTTTGTCCTATCTGCAGGGCTCGACCAGGTCGCGAAGTGAGAGCTGGCCGAACAGTCGTCGACTGTCGAGTCCAGTTCGATGGCGACAGCGACCCAGGAAGTTGGGCAGATGGACCGACGCGCCTGCCTTACAGCCTCTCCGAACGCGCGTTGGCAGACTGCGGCGTACTCAGTGGCAGCACGCCGGCCCAGATTCAGCTCGCGCAGATCCATCAGTGAGGTGAAGTCCTGACGCCCGTGGGTGAATTCTGTAGCCGCGAGGAGCGCCTCACTGCCACTCCATTGAAAGCGAGACTGTCTGTATTGATCGCGGTGCCAGCGCAGATCTTCGATCCACGGGCGGCCAAGCTCAAGGCCCTCACCGTTTGGCACCGTCATACGAACATGATGACATCGGGCGATAGGTGTGTCATCCATAGTTATGCAATCGTCCCAAACGTTTCTAAGGCGTAGCTCTAGCGCACAACACATAGATATCGAGCATGACAATCAAAGCCTCTAGAAAACGTGCAAATAGTGCTACGTGTCTCTCCCTTTACCGTCCAAACAGCCTCCCAATGGCGTCCCACAATCGACTATTAGTACAAGTCAACATGACTGGAACTCGTCTCATAGATCTAGCAAATCCGATGAATGACACAACTGGGAGGGTTATGGGACGCGACTGGGACGCTATTGAGGTCGATCGCAAAGCATCTGTCGATACCGCTCACGCGAAGTTGCGCTACTGTCTTCGGCGTATGTCAGTGTTGGTCTATGTTCTTCTTACAACATCACGTTTAACGTTGAAAGTGCGCCCTTCATGCACTGGTGGTCGTATGCACTGTTGGTCGAAGTAGTCCAGGGCGGGCTGTATAAAGCACATCAAGATCATTTGGGTTCGAGCGAGCGCGCCTCGCTCCCTGTTCAGCATCGGAGTACATCGTCGTGACGCAGGAACATGGTCAACCTCAAGCCACCGGGGGACACCGTCCGTTAGCTTCGACCTTTCGGTCACCGGCTGCTCGATCGGTCGAACACATCGCATCCCAGTTCATTGAGGGTGGGGAGGATTCGGGAGTTGACGAGCCGTCTCGAGAAGCGCCACCCGAACGAGGGCCCGTGGTGACGGATCCGGACAGCGGCGGGAAGTCGTCCAGCGTTCGAGTGCCGGCAAAGTGCCACGCGAAACTCGAGCAGCTTCGCGAGCAGACAGGAATGACCAACGGTCAGATCTTCATTGTCGCGATCGAGGCCACACACGACCGTCTGCCCGAGTTGCTGTATCCCGGTGGCCGAATCGGGGGAGGACTGTTCGCACCCCGTGGCATTCGCGCCAAAACGTCACGTGACGATGCCGAGACGCAGGTGACATACCGCCTATTCAAGGCCGACTTTGACGTCATCGATCAACTTGTCATCGATCTTGCCGCGAAGTCCCGGTCGCATCTGATCACAGCGGCCCTGACGGGGTACTTCTTCGGGGACGACGAACGCACACAGGCCGCAGAGTAGCGCCGACGAGCCCTACTTCTTGTTCGCGACTACCCAGACCGCGAGAACAATCATCGGAGCAACAGCGACGGGGACGGCCAGAAGTGAGTGGACGGTCGTCCCGGTCGCGGCGAAACCATCGATCGCACTGACGAGAAGGGCCGCAAGAAACCACAACCCTGCAATGTGACGACCGCGAAGGCGCCGGAGGATTCCGAGGATTCGCGGTGGGATCTGGAGATCGCGTCGGAGCATCTGTCACTCAGTTCGTCATCGGATCGACACTGGCAGTCCGGCCTGCAGCTGCGAAATGTTCGAGCGCGTCAAAGCAAGCGGCGGCCGCCTTTGCCATCTGAGCGGCGCTGTGGCGGGCGTTCCTGACCGAAATGCCCCAGAGGTTGCACGTCTGTTCCGCAGTGGGTGTGTGAGTCGGTGGGATCCCTAAAGCGCCAGCTGTCAATTGCCTGATATCAGCGCTCTGATGCCAGGTGGGGGAGAGGTTGACTTCGCCGAACAGTTGAGTGAGCAATCGCATATGTGCGTCGGGGTGGAATCCGCCGGCGATGTGCCCCTCTATGCTCCTCGCGAGAGTCCGAGACCGAGTATCGCAGTGGCGTCGTCTGTGAGCTCGCCGTGACTCGGAAAGGTGATGTTCCAGTACCCTCCGGTGCTCATGTTGATGGCAGCGATGTCCTTCACCTGGGGAATACCGTCACCGCTTCCTGACGTCGTCACGTGTGCGACGAACAGATCGCCACGGTATTCAAACGGTGAAGGGGAGCCATGGCGTGCAGGGTAGCTGCGCTTGTGTGGTATCCATTGCGCGAATGTATTCGCCGGTGCGAAGAACTCGCTTGAGCTGCGCTCGGTTCTATCATCGGAGCCAACGAACTTCTCGTTGTGCACAGGGGGCCAGCTGAAGGCGCGTGAGCCCGGCAATATTTGGTACGCCCCCGGGCCGCACTTGTCACGCGAAGCAGTCCACCATTTCGTCTGATGTGATGCGCGGGTGACGACTACCACTTCGCCAGGCTGGTATCCGGATCCGGCGAACCCACGGCTCGTCCGCTGGTACAACGGCACCGAGTGGACGGCGCAAACTCGTGCCATCCCGTCGGCCAGCCAGATTGCGAGTCCGGAAGCGGCGCCGAGCATCGGCGGACCCAGACGGCAAACCATGACCGATGCACAAGGCAGACGTATGCGCGGGATTCTATGGTTCCTGGGCAGTATTGCCGCCATCATCCTCTTGGCATCCGGAGTCGGCGTTGACGTCTCCGGAATTCAGGTCATCTTCTGGGGCTTCGTGCTCGGCATCGCCGCACTCGCAGTTCTCGTGGTCCGCGCTCTCGTCAGACTCGGCGACAGACGTCCTACCCCCGTGCACGTTGTCGTCGCGCCGGCGCCGGGTCTCACTGCTGGTTGGTACCCGGACCAGCAAGACGCGAGCCTTGTCCGGTGGCACGACGGCACACAATGGACGTTGCACACCCAACCAGCGAACAGCTAAGGCACTGTCCAAACGCCAGCTCCCGGTAGCAGCGCGGTGGGGGTGCCCAGGTAACCGGGCATACCGCCCGCTGTGAAGGCAGCGACCACCGTCCCGGATCCGGTCTGGACGACCCCCGGGGCGCTCGATCCGTAAAAGAGGTCCGCAGCGCCACTCGCGCCGGTCGATAGGTTGCGCCAGTGGACAACAAGATCGCAGTAGGGGTATGCGCCGCAGCGGACTCGAGTGATCCCCGGCTCGTCTGGGTTGGTCCTGACAGTGATGAACGTGCTGGACGGCTGGTTAGTCAATCCAGTCGGTCCGTTGGTCAGTCCCGCGAAGGGGATCGGCAGGACCGTGTCGGACGGGGCTGCGCTCACGGTCGGGGCGGCTAGCAACAATGCTGCGAGTGCAATCCCAGCGAGAGTAGTCATGCTGCGGGGCATCGAAGCGGTTCGGAACATGGTTCCACCTCCTGCAAGGCGTCGAGCTGAGCGTAGCCGGGCGGATCCGCTGGCGGTGTGGCAGAGGCTGCCGAAACCCCGCGATGCTAGTGAGAGCAGTCCTAGTTGCCGGTCGGTCCATGGCGCAGGGTTCGTCGCGACGCCGCGCTTGTGGATCTGTTGGTCGGATTCGGTACGACTGATTACGCCACGGCCTTGGCGATCGGATCACGGAAGTGGTTGGTCATGTCCTGCAGGGCCGTTGTGCCTGATGCATCGACGACAAGCTCCCCGTAGTTTTGGTGAGTTCCGGACCCGATGAATGAGGCGAACTTGAGCCCTTCAGCACCGATCTGGGAGAGGGCGTCTGCACCGTCAGAGCCCGCCAAGGCGGTGAGGCTCGAGGCGAGCCCTCCAAGGTCCCCAGCCTGTGACTGCTGGGTGATCTGCTGTCCAGTCGTCGTGGCCGCAGACACTGAACCGAGCTTGGACGCCTCGGTCTTCTGGCCACCGCTGAGTGTGCCCACCGCGATCTTCGCGAAGTCGAGGATGTGGGGGAGTGCGCCGAGGCCGGCTCCGATGATGTCGCCGGTCTCGATGGCGTGCCAGAGCTGCTTTTGGAGTTCGCCGGCGGTGTTGGCCAGACCGATGATGTCGAGGTTCCCGACGAGGCCGACGATCATCGAGATGATCTGTGCGGCGCCGGATGGGTCGGGCATCATCGCGATCAGGGCCGCCGCGGTCTTGTAGTCGAGTCCGGCGGCGAGCTTGATGAGTGGCTCGAATAGGACGTTGATGCGGTCGAACTCGGCGTGGACAGCCTTGACCTTGGCCATCGGATCGAGACCGGGATCGAGAACAATGTGCGGGATCCGGTTGAACAAGATGTCGAGGACTGTAGGGATGTTGTTGGCGAGGTCGAATGCGTTCGTCCCGATGTGCGTGACCTGGTTGATGAGCACGCTCGGCTTGATGATCGAGAGGGCGTCCGCCGCGAGTGACAGACCATCAGCCGGAGTGGCGGCCAGGGGGGAGACCTGGTTGGACAAGGTGTCCACCGATGTCTGCAGCTGCTGCACCTGATCCGGCGTGGAGGCATTCTGAGCCGTCCGCGCGATGGTGTCCGCGGCCTGAAATGCACTCCTCAGGTCGATGCCTTTGACCTTGTCGACGATCTGGCCGGCGGCGTATTCGGGAGTCGAAGCGTCCGCGGTCATGAGCGTCTGTTCCACGGCCGGATTCTGGGTTACCCAGCTAGTCGTATCGGCCAGCGGAACAAGGGTGTTGGCAACATCTGTCGCCGCCGATTCCATGCTCTCCAGGTCCGGAGCGCCGGACTGCAGCTGCTGCTGCAGGGTCTCGATGTTGCCGGCCAATCCCGGAAGATTGACCGTCGAGTAGTCGGACACCAAGGCGTTCTGCAGACCCGCGGTGGTGGTTTGAGATCCATCGCTCTGCTGCGGAGCGGAAGCAGTCGGAGGCTGGGCAAGCACTCGCCCAAGTCCTGCGAGCAATCCATCCTTGCCGGCGTTGGTCGAGCAGTAGAGGTCGTCGGGGGCGCAGTACGAACGCGTGACTGCAGCTGTCTTTCCGAACCCGCCCGGCCTGGCCCCCGCGATCCCGACTCCGTCGATGGGAGGACCGACGAGAGTGTTGTCGCCATTCGAACTCTGCCGTGGGTCGGCAACAAGACCGACGGCGATCAACTTCTCTGCCGGGATCGGTCCCTTGTCGTGTCCGATCAACCATGCCAAGTCGCCGGCCACGTCCGCACCCTGGCTGTAGCCGCCGAGTGCGAACAGAGTGTTCGGGCATTGCGTTGCACGGGTCTGCATCACGCGCGCGCCGGCCGCGATGCCAGATGCCTTACTGGTGCCATAGGTCTTGCCCTTGTTGAAGGCGGACGCTTCGTACGCCGGATAGGTGATCTTGATGGAGCTGCCGAACAGCTGGGAAAGAGGATCGGTTACCTGCTTGAGTAGACCCTTCGCGACGTCAGGATTAGCGGTCGAGTCCGTTTCGAACGTTCCCGGCATCATCACCACTTCCACTGCCGGGCAGCCCGATGATGCCGGCGCCGCCTCGGCCTGACTTGGCGACACAACCGCGATGAGGGAGGCGAGGAGTGCAGCGAGCAGGGAGGCGACGAGCAGGGGCACCCGGGCGCTGTAGTTGGCGTGACCGGCCTCAGGTGTTGGTGTGTGAAGGTTCGTCATGAGTGTTCTCTTTTCGTCAGCGATACAGCGCCGGCACGAGGACCCGACCGCTGTCGATATGAGTGGTGATGTCGCGGGGGAGAAAGTTAGCGACAGTGAGAGCGACTCTGCTCATCACATGCGAGGACTCGGCGAGCAGTCCGGGACGAGCGATTGTGGGGTGGGTGAGTGCAGCATCGAATCCTCGCGTCGCTTCGAGGAGCAAGGACGTTTCGGTCAGAAGAAACGCCGCCGCGATGAAGACCATGACGGTGAACAGAGGCGCGAGACTACGGGTCATCAGATCGCCGCAGTAGTCGTTGCAGCCCGACGACGACCACGTGCAAACCGGGGTCGAGGAGTCGGCGGGTTGGAGGCGACGACACTTTTACGAATGCGTGTGACCGCGCGGTAGAGCCGCTGGCGAAGCGCTGCCGGAGTCATCCCAATCTCCGCGGCAATCACTGCCAGGTCGCAATCGGTCTGCTCGAGGTATGCCCGCTGAATCAGGGTGCGATCGAGGTCGTTGATGACCTTCTTTTCGACCGCCCAGGAGAGCAGCGCCGGAGCAGAGATGTTCGCTTCCGGTTCGTTCTCAGCACTGTCGGACTCGTCCATGACATCGGAGGCGGGGATCTCCTGGGCGAAGGTTTCCTCGCGCGTGATCTTCTTCAGCGTGTGCAGGAAGAGCGCCGCGTAGACGTTCTCACCGGAGGGCCTGTAGGTGGCGATCAGTGACATGAACGTGGCCACAGTGGAGGCAGCTCTCTCATCGCACGCGTGATACCGATCGTGCCCACTGACCCGTGCGTGGCGCGTCAGGGAGATGAGCTTGCCGAGCATCAGCTGCAGTAGCGCTCGCCCGGCAAGGGAGCTTCCTTCCTGATGCAGTGTCAGCAGCGCCAGAAGCACACCATCACGATCTCGGCGGTGCGCCGCGGCGAGATCGTTGAGGTCCGCGACCTCGCGGAGCGCGTCCTGGCTCACCGACCACGTCAAGACTTCGGCGGCGGCTGCGGGGCGAGTGCAGAGGTACATCCACTCGGTGTTCAAGCGGCTGTACAGATTGCTCTGCGCGGTGCTGCGGACCGGCGTTGCCGATGAAGCTGTGGTGGCGGTGGGTGCGTGGGTGGACGTTTCCACGATCGGTCTCCTTTGGGCGCGGGCGAGGTGGTCTCGCGCCCAGTACAGCAACCGGATATTGCCTCTGACCTGCGTGTTTGTTGTTGCCGGAGGGGTTGTCGTTATTGCCAGGGCGTTGTTGCCGTGAAGGTTCCGGCTGTGCGGCGGTGGGCAGGAAGTGTCCCTCACGTGCGCTCTTTCGGCTGGAGGCAATAACCCCTTGGTGACTGCAGAGAAAACTTCAAAAAAGTTTCGCGAGCGATGTCACTCAAGCCCCCGGACCCGGATCTTCCTCCAAGTAGAGGCCCACTTTTTCTGTGTGGCGCTCTTCCAGACCCCAGTCGCCAGGAGGACCGGATGCATGAGCTCGACAACTCGCTGCAAGCCCAGCTGCACGATCTCGGCTACGTGCACGCCGTCACCGAGGAGATCCGCCGAGTCGCGGCAGCCCTGGCGGTGAACCCTCTCGATGAAGAGGCGAGCACTTCGCTGTGGCTGTTGGTGTTCGTCGAAGCCCCGGCCGCGCGCGCCGCGCTGTCGCGGGCGTCCGCACTCGACGTCACAGTTTCCGTCCCCGATTGCGCAACGTCCGACCCGACGACAGAAGCCGGCATCCGATGAAAATCGACCTCGCGAAAATCAACAACTTCGGCCGCAGCCCCATGAGCAAGACCGATCCCGCGTCTGAAAATGTCGTCGACTCCGTTGTCGACGAAGCCGAGGAGTTGGCGCGCGCGGAGCGTGCACAGTGGGGCCTTCGGCAGGTGTGGACCACCCGACTTCTCAAGGCAGGAATCGTCGCCGCGCTCGGCGCCGGAATAGTTGCCCTGATCCTCGTCGTCTTCGGATCCTCGCCCACCCGGAGCCTCACCGACAACGCCACCAAGGACACCACAGACGTCGACACAGTCGGTCAGGCGAAAGCCGAAGATCTTGCTCGGCAGTTCGTCGTTGCCTGGCTCCAGGCGACGCGTGGGGATGAACAAGAACTCGATCATTTCGTCTCGGGAAAACCGAGCCTTCCGAGCGCGCCGTTGTTTGCTGCGACTGATCCGGCCGTCGCGTCGATCGACTACGAGCAGAAGTCACGGACGTACGCGGTGACGGTCTCGGTGTCAGTTCGAGCCGCCACTGATGCGAATGCGCCCACTGTTCGTCGCTACTTTCAGGTGCCGGTTGTGGTCACCGAAGCGGGCGTGAGGGCCGCCGCACTCCCCGCCGCAGTAGCTGGCCCGTCGACCTCGATCGACGTCAGACTCGGCTACAAGTACCGGGTCGCCAACCATCCCATCGCCACGTCCGCTCACGAGTTCCTGTCCGCGATGTTGACCGGCAACGGGGAAGTAGCGCGCTATCTCACGCCGGGGGTTTCGATCGCACCGATTGTTCCGGCGCCGTATCGCAGCGTGGCAATCACCGATGTCTATTCGTCGGAAGACCTGAGTGCTGCCAGTGCATCGGCACCGCTGCCTGACGGTGATGTTGTGCGCCTCCTGGTGACGGCAGCGCAGAACGTCACAGAGGTCGGTTCGGTCAGTGGGCAGTACGCGCTGACGATGACCTCCCGCGGCGGCCGGTGGGAGGTCAGCGCAATTGACGCAACGCCGTTGTACCCGCCGGCGGCACCCCGAACACCATCCTCGTCAACGACCGCACCGAGCTCGACCACACCGAGTGCGGGTGCCCCGGAATCCGCATCGTCTGATTCAGGTCAGGTTCCCGCATCGTCTGAATCAGGGCAGACCCCCGCACTTTCAGTGCCGGCTGCCGGCGACGTGCCGTTGTTTTCCCCGTCAGGAACCGATCCTCATTCATCCGGAAGGTAACCCATCATGTCCATTGCGCTCGCCGCCACCGATCCCAACAACGCGGTCCTCGCTGTAGGGCTTTTCGACAAGGCGCAGGAGTTCACCAGCGACGGCAAGCTGCTCCTCCAGTCGGCCGCCGGCTGCCTCGTTTTGTTCTTCCTTCTCAAGAATCTGATGGCCTCATTCACAGTTGCGCGACTCATCACATCAGCGCTCATCGGTGGTGCAGCACTGTGGGTCGTCTTCAACATGGACGTCCTGAAGGACTCGACAGGTGAGGAGTTGGAGAGCGCTCCCGCCGCGGTGCACCTCGTGGCCGAGCCGAGTTCCGGCTTAGACCTTCCCGTGTGATCTCCGCTCGTTCGCACCGGTTGAAAGACGCTTGTCTGCAATGACCTCATTGCGCGACCGACCTCTACAAGGGAGGCTCCAGTGTTCGATGTAGCTAGCACTGCGGAAGCGGGTTCGCGGCTTCGCCGGCATGAAGTCACGAGTGGGCCGGTGCTGCGATGAGCGACGAGCGCACCACCGGGGAAGTCATCAAGAACTTCACCCGCGCTCGCAAGGTGCCGCAGCTGATCGGGCGTACACCCGACGGAAAGAAGCTGCCGTTCGGTCCCTATACCGTTCCGCAGGCCGTCAGCGGCGCAATCGTCGGTGGGCTCCTGTGGCTCCTGCATCCACTGTGGCTTCGGGACAGCATTTCCTGGAACGTCGGATTCTTCGCCTTCTGGTCACTGGGCACCGTCTTTGTCGTTGGCAAACTCCGGTTTGCCGGCCGGAGCCCCGCCTCAGTGGCACAGGGAATCTGCGCCGCAGCCTTCGCGCCGGCCGGTGCCAAGATCCAGATCAACGGCCGCCGGGTGACCATCCGGCCACCCCACCTCGTGCGTCCGAGTGGCTACATCACTGCCGACCCCACGGCCGCCGAACTCAGCGCCACGGTCGTCCCGCAGGCCGTGCACATCGCCGCCGCCGAGGTCACCGAAACCGCATCGGCGGAACCTGTCGCACCACGACCGCAGACCTCCGCGCCGGTGCCCACACCGGCAAGCGGGCCCACCCATCGCGCCGGCCGATCGAGCGTCAAGGAACTCCTCGCTCTGGCTGCTGCAGGCACCTCCGAGTAGAAAGCACCGCCACTATGGAACAGCCGACACTGTCAATGGCCGCGAACATCCGGTGGACGAAGTCCGGCGTTGTCTGGGCGGACTACGTGCTCACGGGCATCGACTACGGTTACCGCCCCGACGTGGACAAGCGCACTGCTCGTACCCTGCACACGATGCTCGTCCGCGCCCTGCCGGGCGAGTCACTGTTGATGGGCATCGCAGCATCGTTGAGCGCCGAAGCCGTCGTTTCCCGAATGACCGAAGGCGTCGATCTCGATGCACACCCGGACTGGGCAACCGAATGCGAAGCGACTCTCGACTCGATCGAGCTATACCGCCCGGGGCAGAGGATCTACTGGCTGAGCATTCCGCTGACCACACCCAAGGTCGTCGATCAGGTCAAGGCCGCGGCTCATTCGGCCTGGACCACACTCTCCGACTACATCGGGCTGCCGCGGACCGCAATTGATGATGACGAGATCCGGGCCCGTGTCCGGCAGGCCAACCGGATCATGGCCGACATCCCCGGTGTCTTCGATGCGCAACCTGCCACTCCCGCTCAGATGGTGTGGCTGTGGCAGCACGCGATGACGCGCGGACTGCATGTCGACCCTGACCTGCCCGACGCAGCCGTGACGCCAGGAGCAAAGTCAGGTGCCGCCCTGTCCGCATGCCGGATCGACGAGGGCGCCCAATCGGATCGAGAGAAGGCTTCGGGTTGGCGAGGCAAGGTCCCGACGTTCAGTCGGGTCCTGAAAGTCGACCAGCCATACGAATTCGTCGACCACCCTGCCTCCTACCAAGTGCTCCTCGCGCTCGCTGACACCCCCGCCGGTGGCGTCTATTTCCCCGGCTCGGAGTTCTTCACCCTCGCTGACGACTTCGGCGATATCGATGTCGACTTTGCCGTACGGCTCAAGGTCACCGCCGGTGCCGATGTCATGCGAGCGAACAAGCGCGCGCTCGAGAACCTGAAGGAGCAGTACGAACAGCGGGAAGGAGAGTTGGCCGGCGGCCAAGGTGTTCTCGACCTCGCTGCCGCCGCGTTGACCGAATACACCTCGTTGCTCGAGACGAACCGCGATGAGGTCGAGGTTGCCTGGACGGCGTTGTTCGCGGTAGGAGCTGATTCCGAGGAGCGTGCACTCGCTGATGCGAAGGCATTGGTGAAAGCGTTCGAACAGCAGGAATACAAGGTGGTCGCGCCGGTCGGCTACCAGGAAGACCTGTGGTGGGCGATGTTGCCTGGCGTTCCCACCTCGAAGATCGTCCGCGAGTTCGCGCAGATCACCACATCGACGCATTTCGCGGCGTACATGCCGTTCATTCGCAACGATCTCGGCGATGGCAGCGGTCCGCTGTTGGCACTGAACATCACCACTTCTCGGATCGGTGTGGTTCACCACGACGTCGCCGGAAAGTCCCTGCGCGACCAGTCCGGATCCTTCGCGGTCACCGGTGAGCTCGGATCGGGCAAGTCGGTCACCATGAAGGTGATCGCCGGCCAGGTCGTCGACTGCGGGGGGCAGGTCATCGGTATCGACCAAAGCGATCTCGGCGAGTACGCCAATTGGGCCAAGGCCGTCACCGAGGCAGTCGTGGTCGACCTCGTCGAACCCGAATACAGCATGGATCCACTGAGGATCTTCGAGGCCGGGGTCGCAGCAGAAATGGCCCAGTCCGTGTTGTTGACACTGCTCCGGATCCAGCCTTCCTCAGACCTGGGCATCGCATTGGCGAAGGTGCTCGAGCCCGAGTACCGCGCAGAGCACCCCTACCAAGGTTTGGGCGAGCTGACCGAACACCTCCTGTCCGGGGCTTGCCCGATCGCCCACGCCCAAGATCTCGGCGAAGCGATGAACGTCTACGCCCGCCGCACCTACGCCGCGGTACTGTTCGGCAAAGATCTACCCCCGCTGCCCATTACTGCTCCCGGCATCATTTTCCGCACCCACAAGGTCGACTTGCCGACCCAGCTGCAGACCGAGAAGCAGCACCTCTATGAGAACCTGCCGCTGGAGAAGCGGTTCGGTCACGCGGTGTACACCCTGATCGCGAAGGTCGCCCGCGGACAGTGCTTCGCCGACCCCGACCAGATGGCGTTGTTCCTCGTCGACGAGGCACACCACCTCCTGGGCGCCGACGACGGAGTCGACATCGTCGAGGACTTCGTGCTGCAGGGCCGCAAGTCCTCTGCCGCCGTGGGACTCGGCGACCAGGACTGCGCGTTCGGCACCCCGAAGCTGCGCGGACTGATCAAGACCCGCATCGCGCACCGGCATACAGACGAAACCCTCGCCAAGCGCGCCATTGAATGGCTCGGCCTCGACCCGGACGACTACGGACTGGTCAAGCAATACATGGAGCAGACAGCTCCGGTAACCGGAAAAGACAAGTACGTCGAACCGCACCGCCGCGGTGAAGGTTACATGCGCGATGGCAGCGGAAACGTCGGTCGTATCAAGACGCTGCTGCCGGCAACCGAGTCTCGCCGAAGTGCAGTGTCGACCACTCCGAAGGACAACAAGCTGGTGAAAGCATGACCGCGGCCGCGGCGTCCTCCCGTGAACGGGAGGTGGTCGGCGCCCCCGAACCCCGGGAGTATTTCAGTGTCCGCGCCGCGGCCACACGCTCACTGCTGCGGCTTGTCACCGCGTGGATTCCGCAATCCTGGTTGACCGCACTGATACACCTGACCCGTCCAGTGACCCGCTGGCTGTGGGCACGCTGGTGGAGCCGGCTCCTGATCCGCCTCATCGCCGGCTGGCACGCGGCCGGCGCCATCGTGATGATCGTGGCGACCCCGGCTCTCGCCGATCCCGCCGGCGGCGGCGGTGCGAGCCCGTTCTTCGCCTGGATGAATCTGAAAGATTCGCACGGCATCGACGCGTGGGGCTACTTCCTGTCCATCGACAAAGGCAACGCGTCGGTGGGCGGCGGCTGGCGGATGATCTGGGCGTACATCATCACCCTCGAATACGAGGTCTTCCGCTTCCTGATGGCAACGGGCATCTGGTTCATCACCTGGGTGCTCTCGTTCGAATGGCTCGACCTGATCCTCACGCCCGTGCGCGCCATCGCCGACTCGGTCACCTCCATCACCGACCAGTTCGCGCTGACCCCGCTGATGCTCACAGTCGCCGGACTCAGCGTCGCCATCTGGATCATCCGCGGCCGATTCTCCACCGGAATCTACGAGCTCCTCATGTCCTGCGTCATCGCGGCCGCGGCCGTGGGCGTTCTCTCGAACCCGGTTGATCGCGTCCTCGGGGACGACGGGCTGGTGCTGTCGGCGCGAGATGCGGGCCTGGAAGTCGCCTCAGGGCTGGCGAACGGTGGTGATACCAGCGGAAACCCGCAGACCGAGATCGAGACGATCGAATCGAAACTCGTCGACACGTTCATCCGCCAACCAACGCAACTGATCAACTTCGGAGTCGTTCTCGATGCCCCGGAAAACAACGGGAAATGCGTCAAAGAGTTCGACGCCGCGTACCTCGTGAAGCCCAAGGAGCCTGGACTCGCGGACAAAGCGCAGGACGTCGTCTCCGAGATCGCCCCTGGGGCAGGCGTAGCCCTTGACCTGATCAATCCCGACGCGAAACCGGAAGACCGCGTCAAAGATGCCATCGCCAAATGTGAGGGGGAGGACGGGCCGATGAAGGCCTATGCCGACAACCCCGGTCCCGGACAAGCAATGGGCCTGTTTTTCCTGATCTTCGCCGGCGCACTCCTCATGGCCTTCGCGATCTACCTCGCCGGCCGATTGATCATCGCCGCAGGTGTCTCGATCGGCAATGCCATCAAATCGATACCAGGAGTCGTCCTCGCCATCGCACCCTCGATGCGCGGGCAGTTCTGGCGGACCATTGCCAACGTCGCAATGGCGTTGCTGCAGATGATCTTCGCCATCGTCTTCCTCGTGGGATACGTCATGGTCGTCGAGGATCTCTTCGCTGCAGACGAATCGAACCTGATCCGCACGGTGTTCTTCGTCGACATCTTCCTGGTCACCGCACTTCTCCTCTTCCGCCGAGCGGTCAAGGGAATGAAGCGACTGTCGGACAACCTGGCAACAATTCTGGCTAAACGGCCCAACGCCGCACCGACCGCCATTAGTCGCTCAACGCCCACCACAGCGCGCGACATCGCTGCGATGGCCGCCAACGGACGCCACCTGTACCAGGGCGGAAAGGCCGCGGTGAAGGGGGCAGGAGCACTAGCGAAGAAGTCCGGCACTGCCGCGGCAACGACCGGAAAAGTCGCAGCCGGAGCCACGTCGACCGCAGCAACCGGCGGGGCAGCTGCAGTGCTGGTTGCCGGACGGGTCCTCTCCTCGACGGCGAAGCGAGCGAAGAACAAGGTCGACTCGATCGCCGATCCCGACAGCTACCCGAAGTCCACCTCAGGCACGGTCGGTGCCCAGACCAGTCGTGGAACCGCCGCTACGAACGCTGCTGCCGACGCTGTCCGGAGTCGACTGTCGAAAACGGCGGTGTCGGACAAGGCCGGCATCAAGCACCCCATCGGGGTCGCCCCGTCATTGCCGGTCGCCAATCCTGGCCAGGTCCGCGCCTCGGCCACGACGACCAGTAGCCCTGACGGTCGCCGATTCCGCGAATTCACCACCACGTCTGGGGCGCCGGTGATGTTGCCGACTACACCGAGCCGCACCCCGCGACCAGCCAGACCCGCCTCTCCTGAAACAGGGATCCCCAACGGTTCAGCGTCGAAGACTGCTCAGCTGCTCGCTGCCGCAGCGCAGTCCGGATCCGCGCCGGTAGTCAAGCCGAGCGCACTGGCCCACCGAGCTCGCTGATGACGCTCCTCGACACACCACCGTCGACCCCGGACACACAGGAAGGCAGCTCGAAAAAGTGGTGGTGGCTGCTCGCCGGAATACCCGCCTTCGCCATGGTCATCATGATGGCTCCGATACTGGTCATCCTCGCGACGACCGGTAGTGACACGAACTGCGGTCAACCTGTGCCAGACGCCGGCGGCGGCAGCCTCATGGGAATCAAGCCCGGATCCCTCGCGGTCCCGATGGCCGAAGGCACCTACACAATCAGCTCACCCTTCGGTATGCGCGAGGGAGGCATGCACGACGGCCAGGACTACGCAGCACCACTGGACACCCCGTTCTACGCCGCCGGTGACGGCGAAGTCATCGCCGCAGAGCCCGCCGCCGGCTACGGACACTGGATTCGGATCCGGCACACCATCGAGGGCCAGATCGTCGAATCCCTATACGGGCACATGCAGGCGTCCGGGGTCCTCGTCCACACCGGAGACAAGGTCAAAGCGGGCCAACTGATCGGCAAGGTGGGCAGCGAAGGACAGTCGAGTGGACCGCATCTTCACTTCGGCATCTACCCCGGAGGCTGGTCACTGGGCGGCGGAGTAGATCCCATTCCGTGGCTCAAACAACAAGGAACCATATCGCCCAATGGAGGACCAGCAGAGCTGGTCGCACATTCCACCGGTGGCGATCTACCACCGCTGCCCGCCGACAAAGGCAGCGAAGCGCACATGCAGGTCGACTCCATCCGCGTCATGCGCACAATCGCGGCGGCCTTCCCCGAGATCGCCACCATCGGCGGATGGCGCCCCACCGGCGACGTCGCCCAGGACCACCCCGACGGCCGCGCGGTCGACATCATGATTCCCGACTCCGCGAGCGCCCAAGGGAAGGCGCTCGGCGACAAGATCGCCCTGTACCTCCAACAGAACAAAGTGGCCCTCAACGTCGAGTACTTGATCTGGCAACAGCGCTACTGGGATGGCACCGGTGACTGGTCACTGATGGAGGACCGTCACGGCTACACCGCAAACCACTTCGACCACGTACACGTCACACTCGAGGGCGGCGGGATGCCGACCGTCGACTCCCACTACGGCAGCGCTCCGGGCGGTACGACCACCACGGAGCCGTGCCCGCCAGAGGGCGGTGATCAGACCAAGTTCGCCCCTGGCAGCATCCCGCCGCAATACACCAACGCAGTCTCGGCTGCTGGGTCTCTGTGCCCAGAGGTGAGCCCGGTTCTGATTGCCGGCATCGTTCAACAAGAGTCCGGGTTCAACGAAAAGGCCGTCAGCAAGGGCGATGGCGTAAACCAGGGCGGCGCCGAAGGAATGAGTCAGTTCATGCCGGAGACCTGGAAGGCTTTCGGTACGGATTCCGGTCTAGATCGAAACGGAAAAGCGGAACCACCGAACGCTGCCGACCCGTTCAATCCGTACGACGCGATCGCCTCGGAAGGGCACTATCTCTGCCACATCGCCGACTACCTTCGACCGCATCACGACAGTGGAGCCGTCAACGGCGACTTCACCGATCTGATCATCGCCGCCTACAACGGCGGGGAGGGTGCCGTCGTCACCTACGGCGGGATTCCGCCATTCGGCCAGACTCAGGCATACGTGCCGGCCGTGCGTGAGCACATGAAGAAGTTGTCGGCCTGACACTCGCTCGGACGTTATTGCCACACCGAAGATCGGCGCCCGGCACTAAGGCCGGCCACCCACCGCTCGGTAGTGGAAAGTGCGCACTCGGGCAGGGTGAGGCGAATTCATGCCCGTCCCGGGTGAAGTCCGACCCCTTGGCAATAAGGGGTAAGCGGTCCCGCCTCGGGACATCAGCGCAGATCTTCAGCGACACGAAAAACCCCCTGGCGGGGGTGTTTTCGCGAGGAGGACTTGGCAGGTCCTCCGCTTATGGCCTTGGCCGGGCCGTCACTTTTCTGAGGTGAGGTCGAAAGTTGGCGCATTCGAAACTCGTGAAACTCGTACTGCAAACCCAGGCCCAGGGTAACTGACTGCTGCCCGGCCGGCAGCGTTACTCGGACGGGAGGAGCAACCATTTCTTCCGCCCCTGCCGCGAGCGAGCGGCAACGCCGAACTGTTCGTTCAGAGGAGCCCTGCCGGTTGAACCCGTTACGGATGCCGGCGGTGGCGGGACGGCGTTGGGACGGGTTCGCGATCGTTGTGCGAGACCAGCGAGATCAGTGGCATGGCACCAAGGACAGGTACGCACGCGAGGGTCAAGGAACGGATCAACACGCGTGAGATGGGTTGTTGCCTGAGCGGAAATATATCCCTACGCGGGGGATTCGCTCCGTCCATGCTCTCTTCGTTGCGCTGTTCGGAGCGTAACCCACGTGTCAAGGGGGTGGTGGTGCAAATCGGGGATGTCCCGGCTCAGTGCATCTGATGCCGACTCAGCAGATCAGATGCGGCCGACGGTCGATCTGATGCCTGACTCGGTGAATCTGATGCCGGGTCCCCTGGTCGCGGTCGACGTCCTCGTGCGTCGGGACTCAGGCCATGTGCAATCGGTCGGGCGGCACGCCAACAAATTCCACGCGCATCAGATTCAGTGAGGCGAAGTCGAACATTGCGGCTCAGACAATCTGACGCACCGCAGGTCGGCGGCATCAGATTCACTGAGCCAGGACAGGGGATTGCCGTACCGGCATGGCGGTGTCGCAAGGTCGGGTCAATGGGATGAGGATGGGATGCCTCCCAGAGGACTCCACCATGAGGCGATGAGCGCACCGCCTCCAGATGTGGAGCGAGCGCGGATCAGAAAACTTGGCCAGCGCGTGTCACACAAGCTCCCTTACCGGGATCTTCCTCCGAGTAGGAGAGATCAATCAGCGGCGAGGTGGTGTGCTCGCTCGCGCAGGAGGGAGCAGCGTGGAAATGCGAACTGATCAGCGAACTGCGAACGCAAGGTGGCCGCGGCACGGATCGACAGTTGGATACGCCGAGTCAGGAAGTACGAATCGGCGAGCGGAAGGCAATCGCGGTGCCGGCACGCTCGTGATCTCCTCGCCGACTGGTGAAGGCGAGGCCTGGCGATGACAACCACACCTCCGCAGCAAAGTGGTGCGCGGTTTGCACGCTCTCCCCGAATCAGTTCCTTGCCGCCGCGGCCGCACACCTGGCTTCGCGACAGTTTCTGCTTGGGTACCACCGCGGTCGGTGCCAGCGCCGCCGCTCCTCTGTTCGGATACAGCGCCCTCGCGATGCCCGCCGCGGCGGGCTTGTCGATCGCTGCCGTCTACGCCGGAGTAGCCGGCAAACGTAAGCAGCTTCGCGATGTCGACGTCGACGAGGTGATCGAAAGGCTGTGCCCGATCGTGGGGCTGCCGGAGGCCACCCGGGCGGTGCTGTCGACGTCGAAATGGAGTCGTGGATGGCCGGGACTTCCGGGGAAACTCACCGTGCACTACGACTCGACACAGGCACTGAATGACGAGACGTGGCTCGCTGATATCTGCGGGGTCTTCGAAGATCAAGGGTGGGGTTTCTTCGAACTCGACAAGCACGACCCCGCCCGCCGGCGCCTGATCTTCACGCCCGCTGCCGAGCCGGAACGAGAAGTCTCCGACAGCGACCAGGTTGTGCGCGCGAAGCGGATCATCGCCCAGCTGTTGGGCCCGACCGCGACCGTAACCGCAATCGACGTCGCCGCCGAAACCGGCGAAGTGACCTCAATGGAAGTACGTCATGAACTTGGTCCGAAACTGGAATCGGATGGCTACCGGACCCGCGTCGAACGAGGAATGAGCGCGACGTTGCCCGGTCGCTGGAGAGCACGGTGGAACCTTGAAACGGATTGGGTTCGATTCGAGCAACGCACAGCATTCCCGGACAGCGTCTGGTTGCCGGCACCGGACCTCGACCCCGGGGCCGATCTCTTGGCCAGTTACGACTCGGTGGAAATTCCGTACGGAATCGACGAAGACGGCAACGAGGTTGTGTGGAGGCCGGCGATCGACCCGAACCTGATGCTGATCGGCCCACCCGGAAGCGGTAAGACCGTGACCGCCCACAATCTGTTGGTCAACTTCTCGCGACGTGGATGGCCGATCTGGGTCCTCGACGGCAAGTACGTCGAATTCCTGGGATTCCAGGACTGGCCCAACGTACAAGTCGTCGCTACGACCATCGAGCAGCAAGTGGCGTTGGTCCACCGCGCCCGCGATCTCATGGAGTTCCGCTACCAGAAGATCGTTACCGGTGAGGCGACCGAAGCGGACTTCGAACCAGTACTGGTCTTTCTCGACGAATGGGCCGAGTTCCGCGGCAACGTCGAAGATTGGTACTCCAGGGTCAAGCCGAAAGGCGGCACCCGACAGCCACCGGTGCTCAACATGCTGGCGTCGATGGCACGCAAGGCCCGAACCTCGCGAGTGCATCTAGTCTTTGGAACTCAGCGTCCCGACGCGCAGTACTTCCTCGGCGACATGCGTGACAACTTCGCCATGCGCATCTCCATGGGCCGGCTCTCACCACAAGGGGCGCTCATGATGTGGCAATCACCGACGATCGGTACCAGCGTGCCCCGCAAGTGCCGCGGCCGCGGCACCACCGTCACCGACAACTATCAGCCCATCGAGATCCAGTGCTACCGCGTACCCGACCCCCGCAAGACGCGCGCCGGCACCTTCGAGTCCGATCTGCTCGACACCCTCCGACCGCCGATAACACGCCATCCGCGATTGCTGATCGTCCCACCGGACGAACTTCCGGACATCGACGCCACCGACGACATGTCCGATCCAACACCGCTGACGTACTTCGACTACATCGAGGCCGAATGGGTACTGGCCAGCGACCGGCCCGACCTCGATCCGGTACTCAGAAGAGCGAAGATGACCCACGAAACCGATCGGCGTCTCGCGTCACCGACGGCGCTTCTCGGGCTGCTCGGGGGCCGCGCCGAGCCCACCAACGAAGCGGCGGTAGAGCTCGACGACTACCGCACCCCGACGGCCGTCAAGAACGGCGCCACTGACGCCGCCTCGTTCCTCGATCAGCTCTCTGCTCCACAACTCGGTGAATCCTCCGCCGCTCGGGGGGAGTCCTCACGCGCTCGACTAGCCCTGGTCAAAGAGACAGCAGCAACCGAACCAGAGATTCCGGCGGACGGCGGAGCCGAGGTCTTCGGAATACCGGAGGATTCACCTGACACCTACGAGGACCAGTACGGGCCGGTCCGCGATGTTCGCGCTGCCGATGTAGCACTCGGGGACCTGTTGCTGATGGAGGACATCGACGAATGGGTCGTCGTAGACACCGATCCCGAACCGGACATCATCGAAGACTCATTGCTGTCACTGACCTGGCGAAGCGACACCGATGAGTTCGGCGACCTCGCCTTACCTGATAGTTCCTACGTATCGATTCGCAAACCCATCCATGTATCTGGCTGAGCTGGCAACGGGACGGCTCTCCATAGCGGATCGATTCGAGTCGATCAATCCCGACGGCGGTGTGTACCGCGTGGACCTGACCGTCTTCTGACCAGGTCACCCCGAGCGCACGCTGTCCGGCGTCCGAAGGATCAGGGCTGCTCTTGCGGGCCGAACGGGGGAGCTGCGACGAAGGTCCATCCCGACTCGCGATCCCAGTGCCAGCCTTGTCCGAACCTCCCAATGAGCCACAGGTCCGTGAACCCCTCGGGCAGTTTGGGTGAACGGCTGGGCATCTTGTCGAACTGGAGCGGCGCCGCGAAGTGACGGTGCTCGCCGAACTGCGAGTCCTGCACGGGCTCTGGAGCACCGTCGAGGTGGAGGTACACGCCGTGATAGGGGAGCTCCGGTTCCGACATGACCTTTTTGCGGATACCGGCTGGGTCCTTATTGTCACTGGCCAGGAACGCCTCGACGACCTCGACCGTGCTGTCGGGAGTCGTGGTCCCTGTGGCGTGCGACATGAAGTCTATGGCCACTCGCGTTGACCGCTCGCCTTCGCGGACCCTCACTATCTGGACAACTCCTGCGATGGCGTTGAGTTCGCGTTCGAGCTCCACCGTGCTGGTATCTCGCCTGCCTCGGACAAGGGCATCTACGCCCTTGTCCTCCAGCTTGCGGAGCAGTGGACTCAATCGCTCCTGTAAGCCCCGAAAAGTCACGCCGAACTCACACATGACAGCCCAACAACAAGACAGAGTGGAATCGTCGAACCCCCTGAACCGCTGCCGGTATTGGCCAACAGAGCTGCGGTAGTCGGAGTTGGTAATCGAACCCACTTCCAGGACTCCGATGCACCGCCGACACTCGTCGATCTCGGGTTTGTCGAAGACCCGGTAGTCGACCATTCCGTTCTCGCTACCGTCGTCATACGGGTCCAGCCACACAGAAGAGTTGTGTTCGACCATGCGGTGGGCAAGCAGCTCGACGTCTGATTCGCCCTTCTGAGCACGTCCTTTGCGAGCCACCATCACGTCCTTCCTGTCGTTGACAGTGCGAAGGGTATCGGCGCGGGCGATCATCCAGGGATCCGGTGTCCAGAAACGGCCGGTCCGGGAAGGGCGTCCGACAGCTTGTTCTGCGGCGAGCTGACCGTCCCTCCAGAGGTTCCTTATCTGTGATGCGGACCCCCGTAAAGGTGGGATCCATTAGTCATTTGGGGGGGTCATTTCCGGTGTTTGCCCTCGTCGTCGCCCGTGCCGGCCCGCGGGGGACCGCAGCCGGGGGTCAAGGTGGAGCGCCCGCAGCGCAGCGAGGACGAACGACCTTGAGGCCGGCGAGGATCCGCCGCATCCTGATGGAGCGGGTTGACGGGGTGAAGACGCTGGGGGTTCAGGCGGTGGGCGCCTCCCGGTGTTCTGGTCGGGGAGCAGCCGTGTGTGGTGGCGCGTGCCGGCGCCCAGCCTTATCTGGGTCCACGGGCGACGAGCCCGGTGACATGATGATCGATGGGGTGCCCGGCATGCCGGGCCGACGAGGGTGCGGCCCGCGCGTGCCGGCGCCCAGCCTTATCTGGGTCCACGGGCGACGAGCCCGGTGACATGATGATCGATGGGGTGCCCGGCATGCCGGGCCGACGAGGGTGCGGCCGCTCATTCTTTCCGGGACGCCGCACCCCGCGCGGGGTGGCGTCAGGAACCTCGCGGGAGCCGGCCGCAGGCATCAGGTGAATCATGGGCAGGGCACGCGCACAGGCCATGTCAGGCGACCTCCCGTTCCATGACCGGCGCCATCGCGACGTCGCCGAGCTCACGCAGGGTGTGGTAACAGCGGCGCAGCAGTTTGCGCTCCACCGCCAACGCGGGCCGTTTGCCGTCCAGGACGTCGGCCACCTTGTGGTAGTAGGCGTAGTCCGGGGACCCCCGGCGGGAGGCGCACCGGGCGGCCTCGAACGCCACCCACCGCAGCTCCGGCGACCCCTGCCGGGACAGGTGCCCGGGTGAACGTTTGCCATCGGAGGAGTAGACGGTGATGTCGAGTCCGGCGAAGCGCACCACCTGATCGGAACTGCGGAACCGGCGGGCGTCGCCGATCTCGGCCCAGATGATCGCCGCGCACAGCCACCCCACCCCGTAGTGGGCGGCCTGCAGCGCCCGGCACCCCGGCTGACGGTGCGCGAACGACACCAATTGTGCACGTAGCGCGTCGATCTCGACGGTGAGCGAGTCGATCGTGCGTAGTGCGGTGTCGACGTACTGCCGGCCCGCGACCGACAACTCGGCCCTGGCGAGCCCGTCGCGGCCGGCCACGGTCAACAGTGCGGTGATCGGTGGGCAGCCCTGATGGAACAGTTGCGCGTGGATGCGTTGCTGCCAGGCCCGCCGCTCGTCCATCAACGCGCAGTACAACCGGCCCAACGTCCGAACCTCGAGTACCTGCTCGGGCGGGATCCACGACCGCGGCAACCGGCCCTCCAGCAGCAGCGTGCGCAGCAGCCGGGCATCGGCGCGGTCGGTCTTCGCGCGTTTCTTCGGTCCGCGCAGCCCTGCGGTCTCGGCCGGGTCTGCCAGATGCGCCGTCGCCCCCGCCGCGGTCAGCTCCTCCACCACATACCGCCACCCGGTGCAGCCCTCCACCGCGATCTCGGCGTCCCCGCCGGGGCAGTGCTCGCCCAGCCAGGCCCGCAGCGTGTGCCGCGTCGCCGGACGGATCTGCCCCCACCGCACCCGACCGGTGTCGGTGTCCACATAGTCGAAGGTGATCTGCTGCCGGTGCACGTCGAACCCGCCTACGATAGTCATTGGGACCTCCTCAAGCTCCCCGAAAAATCTCTGACGCCACCCATCGTGCGTCCGAGCTGAGGGGGTCCTCATCACATGTCATCTTTCGAACGGTGGCTATGGCGCTGAGCAGGGACTACGCCAGTTGAGACATAGAGGCTGGCTTCCCAGACCGCCTCGATGGTCGTTCTGGTCGGGGGATTCGGCTCAGGATCGAACTCTCTATCAGATGGGGATTCCCGCTAACGTCGAGTCGGGTCGATTCCTCGACACCTGGACCGGGCAGCATATGCCTATGAACTTCAAGGCGGCGTTCAAGCACACGCCACTGTCAGTCCGATGGATTCTCGGCATCATGTTCGTTGCTGGATGGTGCGGAGTCGCTGCGGGCGTAGTCGGTGATCTGCACGACGTGTGGACCGGTTTGGCCTTCACCCTCAACGTGCTGACTGCACTGATTGGGTTCTGTATCGGCGTTCCTGTCGCATTCTTCATTATCGCAACAGTCGTCGAACAGCGTGCCGACCTGATCGAAGCAGAAGCAATTAACACCCTGACGGCCGAGGCTTGGACGGGGTTTCGAGATGCGGCGCTGAACCTGTGCGATGACGATCTCGAAGAAGTACTGATTGTTAGAACGCCGCCGATGATCGAACTCTATCGAGCTACGTTGACCTCTGCCCGGCAGCACTTGGATGAAGGCGACGACGAGAGTCTAAGCAACTGTCTGCGTGTTGCTGGCGAGGATATAAAAGAGATGCTCTTCGCTGCCAAGCCTATGATTCCAGATTCGGCCGACTATCGAGTTAAGTGGATTTCTATAACGAACAAATGGAAATTAATCGATGAGCAGGTGCGTATTCGGCGGATGGAGAAGAACCTATCGTGGCTACACGAAGATGTGGACTCTGTCCTTTCCTCCCTATGCGATCACAGGCGAACGCCGCTCGATGATTTCTATACGACCTTTAGTATCGGTGCCGGTACAGACCTTATTGTAAGGGCTATGGATCAGGTGTCGAAGCTCTTCTTGACACTTGCGAATTCTGAGACCGATAAGATTAGGAACCTGCTCTTTTCGGAAACTGCGTCTCCCCTTCGGTATGGCCCCGAAAAGCAGCACGAGTTTAACGCCGATCAGTCTGCTAAGTGGGTCAGAACCCTACGGTTAGCCGTGGCTGGCACTGCAAGTACTCAATTCCCCAGTTAGTGTAACTATTGATCTATTACAATATCCGGATCAAACAGATCCCGTTCCCACACCAACGAGGGGGAGCCAATGAAGCTGGACGAGCTGCGGAAGATGATCCGCGAAACAACAACTGAGGATTGGAATCACATCCACTGCTGGGGTGGTGGCGCCGGGCCAAGCTACCGCGACAGGACGGTCACGGCGTTGGTCGGCAAGACCGACGCGATCGAGAACGAGGTCGAGAGCCACGGCAACGTCGCCATCTTGAGAGACGACCTCGACATCTCGATTGCTTGGGGACTCGATCTCGACTTCAGGGGATTGCGCGACGCCGGCAGCAGGGCCACCTCGAAGCTTCGACTGGGCGAAGAACTTCCACAACGAGGACGTCTGGATCTCAATAGGCGACATCTTCTACCGCGGCTCTCTCGTCGATCGAGTGCTCCTCGTGGTCGTTGACGGAGGTCGCGTCCTCCTGCCCTGGGCACACGAGCAGTTCTCGGGCCCCGACGAGGGCGACGTTGTCACCAGCAGCTGGGAGTACGATTTTGCGCGGCTCGTCGACCACTTCGAGGGAGTCTCCGAGTTCGATGAAGCCTTCGCTACAGCAGGGTTCAAGATCGTCGATTGACGTGCCTGCGTGAAGAATCGCCCCCGCCCTCAAGGAGAGCGGGGGCGATTCGATTAGGTCTTCAGCGCTGCGAAAGTTCGCTGGTCTCCGCTTGCACAGCTCTCGGCGCGGCCCGCGGCTCCTTCGAGATATGCAGCCTGCCTCGGGCGTGAGCTATACGGCTTTCGCTGGGCTGTGAAAAAGAACGCCGCCGTCTGTCACACAAGCCCGCTGCACCGGATCTTCCTCCAGATAGAAGCCAGTTTAGGAGGGAGATCCCATGCACCCCAGTCAACCTCAGCGGCCCATTCAACCCGCGCAGAATGCAACAGGCCTGTCCGACGAGGACCAACTATCTCTGTTGATGGCGGCCCCATTGATTCTGGGCCTCCTTGTCGCGGCTCTTCCAGAGATGTCGACCAAGGCAACTGCGTGGCTGCTCGCTCACGATCTCATCGTTGCGGCCTCGGCATCACCGCTGGTGACTATCCCTGGCACGGAAGGTGCCGGTCTCGACCTCCGCCGGCTGATCATCGTCGCGGCAGTTCTGGTGCTCGCTGCGACTCTGGCTCTCAGCGGAGCACGGCGCTCCATCGATCGTCGTCGGCAGCAGCGGTTGCGCCGCGGGGATAGTGCATGAACGCGGTGGTGATTGTTGCCGAGCTATCGAGAAGGAAGCGGTCGATTCCGTGCGCGGATGAATGCGTCGCGGATTGTCCGTTCTTCCAGGCGCAGAGCCTCAGCGAGTGCTGTGGCATGGCGATCGGACAGGCTTCCTTCGCCTCGCTCGATTCGGCCGATGGTGGTGGTGCTGAGTCCGGTTCGGTTTGCGACGTGTTTCTGCGTCAATCCCGCAAGATTCCGCAGGTCGGCGATGGTCCGACTGTCTTCCGGGACGACGACGAGGCGGTCGAGGGGTATTCCCAGCTTCTCGGCGGCCCGGGCGAGGTGGTCGGGCTGAGGGTGCGTTCGCGAGGTTTCCCAGTTGTGGATGGTGGTCGGGTCGACGCCTATTGCGCGGGAAAGGTCGCCGCGCGTGATTCCGGCAGTAGTGCGCGCGTCCTCGAGGGCCTGGGGCTGGAAGCCGTTCAGGGGCGCTCTCACTGCGATTTTCCGTTCATCGCTGGACATCCTATTGAAGATGTAGATACCATCGTTGCATACCGGGTTTAAATTCCAGTGGTAAATGCGATGCGGTGCAGCGCTGACGATCACTCGCTGAACTCGAACCCGGTGCGCTCGAGTACGAACAGTTCCCACGTACATGCGGCCTGACCAGCCGCTAAACGGAAAAGAGCATCCGATGACGACTACCGTTTCAGCTGCCCCACCCTTGTCCCAGACTTCTGCGCATCGACGCGACGCACGCTCGTCCGTATGCGCCGCTCAGCTAGCTAGACTGAATGCAGCCGGATTCCCCGCCCGGTCTGCTTTGCCCAGTCGCGACGACGGGTGGTTCCAGACATCGCGACAGTCGGGTTTAGGGGGACGTGACGGGCAGGCTTGGACACCTGCCCGTCACGTCGATACATCTGTCGACACGGTTGATGTGCGCTACCGCATCAACGCCCTGATGTGCGCCGGCATGACGACCGCTCTGATCGCTGACCTGGCCTCTGTGCCGGTCGCGACAATCCGGTCGCTGAGGAGCACTTCGACTCGCACCACCACCTCCGCCATCGCGGACGCGATCCTCTCGATCACTTTTCACCCCAGCCGTGGGCGTGATCTGACCCCAGCAGTGGGGGCTCGCCGCCGACTGCGTGCACTCAACGCCATGGGCTACGGCGATCCGAGCCTCGCTCACCGGTTGAACGTCGAGGTCGACGTTGTCACCTCGATGCCGGAAAAAGGTCTCATCCCGAGCGAGCTGTGGGAAGCGGTCGACGAGATCTACGACGAGCTTTCCATGCGCCCCGGACCCGACGCCGACCTCCGTGAACAAGCACGCGCAGAAGGACTGGTGCCGCCTCTCGGATGGGACGACGACGAGATCGACAATCCTAAGGCGCGTAGTCACGAGCGCGAGCGGGCCACGGGAGCGGTCGCGGCCGACGAGGTCGTCATCGTTCGTCGCCTGAGCGGCGAACAAGTCCCCATGCGCAACTGCGAACGACGAGAAATCATTCGGATGGCCTACGAGCAGCGCTGGTCACCGAGCCTCCTCGCGGACAAGCTCGCCATCAAGTACGACTCGGCCGTGACGGAGCTGAGCCGGTACCGCCGAGCTCTCGTCCAGACGGACGTCGCCGGTTCCGATTCCACGGCGGAGACGTCGACCCCGACCGACGCGCCTGCGAGGGAGCGTGGAAAGGGCGAGACTGCCGCAGACGCTGCCGCGGCCGATCTGACAGACGCACCCGGTTCTGACTCTCCGCGAGAAGCAGCAGCGACGTCGGATGCCGCCGAGTCACAGTCGCCCGCCGGCTCCAGGGTGAACGCGCCGGCGCGGGCTTCCGCCAACCGAGTGAGTGCGAACAGGCGCCGCTGGACCGGCGCCTTCACGGCAAGCGCACAGTTCCACGATGCAACGATCGACTGTGCTCGTTCAGCGCCGGAAGGCGGGGTGCCAGGGAGCTGGCCGATAGCCCGGCGCTCGAAACTATGGCGGCCGGCCTGCCGGTCGGGTTCAACGAGAGCCGTAGGTGCCGAGCAGAATTGGCCTGACTCAGATGAGCGATGGCGGCTGTCGTCGGGGTGGCACCCCTTCGCGTCAACGATGGCATCGCCTCGCCGATCAGGCATCGGCACCCCGACCCGGTCGACCAGGCAGGCCTTGTTCCAGTTCGCTGATACCTGTTGACGCCGGCGACCGTGTGAGGCATTGCTGTGCACCCCAGATCACGACCCTTTTGAAGGAGACCAGACCCGATGGCCCTCATAGAAATCCCCGAGGACTTCCACACGGCGTTCATTGCGGCCGCCCACGACGCGAACGATCACAACGACCTTGACCTCGCCGTTGACGAGGACCGCACATACATCGCCCTCAGCAACCTCTGCCCCGGATTCGTCCCGGCTCTTCGGCTCATCACCCGCGGTGAGCATGAAGCCACGGTCGAAATCTGGTCCATCGTCGACCACCAACGAGACGACGGCAGCTGGGAGCGCACTGAGGGGGTCGATGCCACCACTGCGGTCGACCTCGCCGATCCAACCGACGCTGCCAAGCGCGCCGTCGAGTGCTGGTTGACAACGCTTTGACCCCGGTCGTGCACGCTCCGCAGTGCGGAGTTTGGCAATTACCACAACAAGTTTCAACCCTGCGCTTGACCCTCACGTCCCTTACGGGACACGGAGACGGGAAACGACCATGCATGAGTCATTTTCTTCCGCTCTCAACGAGATGTCGGTCGCCGATGCGGTGATGCAGCTGGCGTCCGGAACCGTTGAACTCGCGCTCGACGACGCGCCGGAGTTCGCTCGCTGGTGCTGGTTCGCCGACGTGCTCGACTCAGACTGGGGCTTGACCGGCAGGCTCCCGGCCGCCGGCGACGATGCACTCACGAACTTGAGCGCGTCGCCGGTATGTGCCGAACATCGGAAACGAAGGCGCTCAGCCCCGACGCGCGGCGGGCGGCGTACGAGGCCACGGAGAGATTGGCCCACGGCTCGGCCGTAACCAGTTCAGAGGCCACCTATCTGGCACTTTCGGCGGCGAACGACATCGCACTCGAATGCCTCGACGAAACGCACCCCGAGTTCACAGTCGCGATAGCGCTGGCATTCGAGTCCCTCGCCGCCTGTGCGGCGGACTCCGCGGTAGCGCGATGCTGGATCGCCCGCGCTCTGACCGAATGGACGAACCGAACGCACCCAGTCGCGGGCGGCCCTCGAACGGGAGATGCCCCACCGATCACGGACACTCGGCAGAACGCGTCGATAGTCTCCGCAGGTTGTGGCGAGAGGGTCTTGTTGAGAGTGAGCGGCAACCTCTGAAAGGGGCACTGGCAACAGCGCTCCTTGAGACTCGCCTGGACCGGGGATAGTCACCTCACCCTAGGATCGGCTACGTGCCGACAGTGACAACGCCCGACGCCGACATTTTTTACACCGACAGTGGGGGAGAGGGGCCCGTACTTCTACTCGGGCACGGGTTCTTCATGGACTCATCCATGTTCACGCCCCAGGTGCGCGATCTATCCCCGGACCTTCGGGTTGTGACCTGGGATGCGCGCCGCCACGGAAAGACCACCGATACGGGTATGCCGTTCACATACTGGGACCTTGCGCGCGACGCCCTCGCCGTTCTCGACGACATCGGTGTCGAGAAGGCAATCATCGGTGGCATGTCCCAGGGCGGCTATACCGCGCTGCGCACAGCACTCCTCGCACCGGAGCGCACGACGGCTCTGATCTTGCTCGACACGGAAGCCCCAGCCTGTACACCCGAGCAGAAGTCCGGATACCGCGTCCTGTTCAATCAGTGGTGCAGCACAGAGCCACTCGAACCGCTCACCAGCGCACTTGCCCCCCAACTGATCGGTGGAGAACCTGCGGATTGGACGTCGTGGATCAGCAAATGGAACAGCAGCGATCGCATGGCTGTCCGGCCGGCCGCGGAGTGCCTTATCGAACGCGACGACGTCGTGGACCGACTCTCCGACATTGACGTTCCGGCGTTGATCATCCGTGGGGAAAATGACCTGTCAGCGCCCGCAGAGAAGGCGGACGAGCTCAAAGCAGGTCTTCCCGGTGCTGCGCCAGTTGTCACGATCCCGGTGGCCGGCCATGCCGCAAACTGGACACACCCCGAGCCGGTCAACGCGGCGATCACTGCGTTCGTCAAGGCGCTCCGCTAATTCAGGAGGCGGGGAGGCGCACTCCGAGGTACATCTGCAGCGGATACTTGCCCCGCATCTCCGCGTGGACCTGTACGTGCACGCTGTATCGCTCACCAGTCTCGGTGTCGCGGAGGTGCATGAACGGCTGGTGCCGGCCGAACCGGACTTCTTCGCGTGACCACAGTTCGCGGAAGAGAGGGAACGCGCTCAACTCTTCGAGGGTTTCCACCGCCCAGTCGGGGTTGTAGTAGCGACCCATCAACGCTCGGAACCAGCTGACGGTCAAGGCGGCTTCCGCCTCCCACTCCACCATGACCTTCATTGATGCCGGAGTCGAGAAGAACCAGCGCAACACGTTTCCCTCGTCGACCAGTCCAGGGAACGCCTTGTCGTACGCCGAGTTACAGTCGATGACATTCCAGCGCTCGTCGAGGTATGCCACCAGGTGCGGGTTCAGCGCCGCGATGGCGGTCTTCATGTCGGGTGTGATCAGTGTTCGATAGTCGGCGATCGTCCAGGGTGTCGTGGTGTCCTCACGCTCGGTCTGTGTTCGCCGTGCCAGATTGAATAGGTGCCGACGTTCTGCATCATCGAGACAGAGTGCGTTGGCGGTGGCGTCGAGAACCTGTGGAGAAGGACTCGCGTCCTTAACGTTTCCTTCCAGCCGCGCGATGTAGCTGACACTCAAATAGATTTCTTCGCCCAGTTGGGCCCGAGTCATTCCATCCGGGTGCGTCGGCGTTGCCCGGGTGCGCCGAGCACGGATGAAATCACCGAGACTCGGCGGACTGATCGAGTCCATTGGTTGGCCTTTCCGATAGCGAATACAGCGGCATTACCCTACTCCCGGGGAATGTCAAGCCTTGTAGGTAACACTCTTGAGTGTTACCCCCCTGCTGGACAACGCAGTTCCCGACCTGATGGAATGTTTTCCCAGAAGGCTCACAGCTGCGTGGCAGGCAGACGAGTGCGGGTCGACAGTCGCGCCGAGGGGGAGGGCCCAGGCGGGTTGCGGAGGGGAAAGCGTTTATGCCACGTGCAGCACAATGGGGTTCGCGTGTGCGATCGACGGGGACGGTGCTCGGCGTTCGGCTCCTCGTGCTCGACGTGGCACGGCACGGATCGCTAGTCGTGCTGAGGCGATGGTCGGCCCAAGCAGCGACTCCCGAAACGGGCCGCAGGAATGTTTACAAGGACCATTTCGAACCCGACTGTCCATACGGGGCAATAGAAGTAGTCGGTCAACGGCATGCCGCGCAGTTTGCCCAACGCCGGATGGTTGGAACCGTCGTTTCCGGCACCCGAGGTCGGGATGTCGCTGGACGCACTGGTTTTCATGTGCATACCCGCGAAAACGTAGCGGCGTGCACTACTGCCATGGCGAGCAACACGGTCGCCGCCCCAACGGAATCCGCCATCCAACGCAGCTGGTTCACGCGCCCAGCGGCGCCCTCACACGCACCGGACCAGTCGCACCGGATGGCGTCGCCAGTCCGTCGGAGCTTTGCAGGTGACGTGGTCGCAGCGAACTTGTCCAGGTCGCTCTCTACTGTTCGCCGTACGAAAGTGTCCGATATGTCCACACGTCCACTGTGAAGGACCACCACATGGCATCCCTGCTGACCAAGAAAATCGACAAGCTCCGCTCGTCCGGGGATGACCTGCCCCTGGCGCACAACGGCGCAGATCAGGACGAGCCACCCGATCTGAATACCCGCGCGCGCGTCCGTCGACGCCCCATTTACCTGGCGATCGGTGTCGCACTCGTCGTGGTGGCAGTGATCGGCATGCTCACCGCGGTCAACGCGATGCGCGCAACCACCGATGTGCTCGTCCTGACGAACGAGGTGCAGCAAGGCGAGACCATCGAGTCCAAGGACTTGGCCGCCAAGTCGGTCAACGTCGATGCCGATCTCGGGGCGCTGCCCGCCAGCGAACGCGGCCGCGTCGTAGGAATGAGTGCCAGCACCCGGTTGCCGGCCGGCACCGTCCTGCTCCCGTCCGCGATCACCGATCAGGTTGTTCCCGGGGAAGGCCTCACGATGGTCGGCATCACGGTGAGCTACAGCCACCTCCCCTCCGAGCCGATCGTCCCCGGTGACATGGTCCGTGTCGTGGACACACCACGCGACCAGGACGACCCGCCCGTCCAGGGCCCGATCAACACGAAGGCGCAGGTGTACTCCACCAAGGAGATCCCCGAAGCCGGCGAGACAACGCTCAACCTGCTCGTGCCCGAGGCAGAGGCCAACTGGGTCGCCGCCCGCGGCGCAACCAAGCGTGTCGCGATCGTCCTCGACAACCGAGTGCGGTGATTGGCGATGTTTCTCGCACTGACATCCGCCTCACGCTCACCCGGTGTGAGCACCACGGCGCTCGCCCTGGCCCTGAACTCACCGACCGACCGGACTCTGCTCGTAGAAGCGGATGCCATCGGGTCCTCGCCGGTCCTGGCCGGATACATGCTCGGAAACCACTATCACGATCGTTCCCTGATCAATCTCGTCGACGCGAATCGTCACGGGCGCCTCAAGACTGCGTTGACCGAGCAACTCATCCAGATCCCGCAGTCGTCGGTGTCATTGCTCCCGGGACTGGTCCACTCCGCCCAGGCAGATGCGATGCGGCCCGTCTGGGGGCCGCTGGGTGTCCACCTGGCCGGATTGAGCGTCGACGACACCAACGTGATCGTCGATGCCGGCCGGATCGGGCAACGAGGCGCTCCGGTCGAACTGATCGTCAACGCGACAACGATCGCAATCGTCACCCGCACTGAGCGAACGGCAATCGCAGCGCTGCGCGCCTCGCAGAACGCCCTGCGACAGCAGCTCTCCGCGGTGCAATCTCGGGCAAGTCTGGGGTTGATCCTGATCGGTGAGTCCCCCTATAACGCAGAGGAAGTCACGAAAGTCACCGGTCTTGACGTGATCGCGGTCCTGCCCGACTCCGGTGACGCCAAGGTCTTCTCGGACGGGTTGTCCATCAGCAAATGGCGCCGTCGCCGTTCGATCTACCTGCACACCCTCCACCGCAGTACCTGGCCGAAGATCACCAAATTCGCGGTGAGCCATCAGGCGGACTGGAAGTCCGGTCCCGCGCTCAATGCTGCGCTGCCGACACTGACAGGAGAACGCCGATGAACTCCGACGACGCGACCCAGCCTCCGCAGAACAAGATCACGGAGCTTCCCTTCTTCTCAGCCTCGATCCCGGACGCCGACCTCGCAGGTGGGGGCCGCAGTTCGGTATCGGAAATCACGCTCCCCGACACCGATCCGTTTCGATCGCTTCGCCTACACGAACTGCCACCGGCCAGCACCAATGGGCACAGCGGCACTGCGCCACGGCCTGTGCCGCCGGCCGCGAAGGTCAAGGTCGATCGCGCCCTGGTCCGCGCTCTGCAGAAAGAAGCTGCGGAACTGTTGCGTGACTACCGGTCAGCGCGTGACCGCGAGCGCCACGACCCGAAGAACGCCGGCAAATACTTCGCCCCGTTCACCGAGGAGGAAGAACGCGAGTTCGGCCGTGAGACGATCACCGGCCTGGTCAAGAACCACGTCCAGAAGACCATCAACTCCGGCGGCGAAGCCTTCACAATCGTCGAAGAAGAAGCCCTGATCAAGGCCATCTTCGACGCGCAGTTCAACCTGGGCCCGCTGCAGGAACTCGTCGAAGAGCCGCACGTCACCGACATCTTCCTCAACGGCGCGGCCGTCTACGTCAAGTTCCCCGACGGACACTACGAACACCGCGACCCAGTCGTCGACACCCCCGAGGAACTCCTCGAGTGGATGGGACTGCTGGCCTCACGCGCCGACAACGGCGGCCGGCCCTTCTCCCGGCTCAATCCGTCACTGCGCCTGACAATGCGCGGAGGCCACCGACTGTCGGTCATGGGCTACTCAGTCAAACGGCCCTCGGTGGCAATCCGCATCCACCGCCTCAAGAACATCGCCCTCGATCAGCTCGCCGCCGAACATCGGATGATGCCGATCGAGCTCGCGACCATCCTCTCGTGCGCGGTCCGAGGCGGTGCCTCGGTGGTCACCGGCGGCGGAATGGGCTTCGGAAAAACGACCTTCACGCGTGCACTGGCCAATGCGCTTCCTCTGCAGACGCGAATCGGAATCGCGGAAACCGAACGGGAACTCTTCATCGACGAACTGCCAGGCCGCGAGGATTTCGTGGTCGACGCCGAGACAATCCTGGGCGGCGGAGAACGCGGTGCAGACGGCGAGCTCGCCGGCAGCTACACCCTCTCCGACATCCTGTACGAGTTCGTGCGACAGCAGCTCGACTACATGATCGTCGGTGAGGTCGCCGGTCACGAGATCCTCGCTCTTCTCAAGGCACTGCAGACGGCCAGAGGAGGACTATCCACGACGCACGCTTACACCGCTCGCGGCGTAGTCGACCGTCTGGTGAACCTGGCGACCGAACCCCCGATGAACGCGACGGTGGACTACGTCGAACGCCAGCTCGCAGAGCACATCGACCTGATCGTCCAACTCGGCACGAAGGTCCGCGTCGACGGCGAAGGGTCACGCACCTCGGTCCGCTACGTCGACGAAGTCGTCTACGTCGAACCCGGCGACGACAAGAAGCCGTCCTTCTCCACCATCTACCGGGGATACTCGGACGGCACAGGAGAATTCGGATCCATTCCACAACCGCTGCTCCGCAAGCTGCTCGCCGGCGGATTCAAGCGAATCAACCTCCCCAGCGACAGCCTTCGCCACTTCGACGAAGAACGCGACCTCTACGACGATGAAGAGGTGGCGTGATGTATCAGCAAATCGGCATCTTCCTGGTACTACTGCTGTGCGCCGGGGTCGCCTGCATCGTCATGGGATGGAAAGACCGCCGCGATCGCACCGCGCCCACGCGTCAGCGCCGGCGCCGCAGCTCATCGAAGATCCCGCGTAGCACCCAGATCCTGCTCGTCGTGGGCTTCGCCGCCGGCATCGTCGTGTCGTCCCTCTCGGGTTGGCTCTTCACCCTCTTTCTAGTCCCGGCGCTGCTGGTCGGCTTGCCGTACCTGCTCGGCCGTCCCGAAGCAGAACAGCAGATCAGTCGGCTGGCGGCCATGGACGAGTGGGCCCGCAACCTCTCCAGCAGCATGAAGGCTGGTTCGGGAATCGAGCACACCATCATCTCCACTCCGATCCCGGAGGCGCTACGGGAGGAGATCACAGCGTTCATCAGCCGCCTGCGCAACAACGTCCCTCCGGTGGATGCAATCACACGTTTCGCTTCGGACCTCAACGACAGCGTCGGCGACAAGATCTGCGGAGCCTTGCTACTGAGCATGCAACTGCGGGGCGTGGGACTTGCAGCCGTACTCGAAGGCCTCGCCGAAGACGTCGGTGACATGGTCGCGCGCCGACGCCGCACCGAGGCCGACCGCAAATCCAGCCGTACACAAGCTAAATGGGTCACCATCATCGCGATCACAACACTCGCGGCAGCCTTCCTGTTCACCAACTTCATGGAACCGTACAAGTCGGGCGGAATGCAGATCGTGCTACTGATCCTGCTGACCCTGTTCGCGGCCGACCTGTACTGGATGAAGCAGGCCACCAAACCGCCGACCTACCCCCGCTTTATCGGCACCAATGATCGCGTCAACCGCACCGACCTCGTAGGAGCGCAGCGATGAGCATTCAGATGACGGTCATCCTCTACACGAGCGTCGGAACAATCGGCATCTACCTGGTCGCCCTCTACTTCATGCGCGCACAACCCGCACTCAGCGATGCCATGTCGCGCCTGTCCGGACCGGCCCCGGAGCGCACGTCGACAGCCGGAACCTCCCTGATCGACGGGATGGCGAACAAACTCGGCATCCGGGTCCACCCCTACCTGCAGGACAGCAAATTCTTCACGCTCCCCAACGCCGATCTCGCCCTGCTGCACCGAGATCCCGCCCACGTACTCGGGGAAAAGCTCGTCGCAGCACTGCTCGGACTGCTCATCTTCCCCCTCCTCAACCTCGTCCTGACTGCATTCGGGGTCGGCCTGGGATGGTCCATCCCGGCCATCCTGTCGATTGCGACCGCCTTCCTGCTCTTCCTCATCCCCGACATCGAAATCCGACGCCGGGCAACCGCGGCACGAGCCGAATTCGCGCAGGCACTGAGCTCCTACATCGATCTCGTCGCCCTGTGCCGACGCGGTGGAATCGGCACCACCCAGAGCCTCGAGCGCGCTGCGCAGGTGGGAGATTCATGGGTGTTCCTGCGCCTCGACGAGGAACTGTACGAAGCCGGGCGCTCCGGCGAAGCCCCGTGGAATGCCCTGACACGCGTCTCCCAAGAGCTCGGCCTGACCGAACTGGGCGACCTGGCCGACATCATGAACATGACCGGAGACAAAGGCGCATCCGTCTACGCATCACTGCGAGCAAAGGCCGCGGGCCTGCGATCCGCTCAGGCCAGCGCAGAACAAGGAGCAGCCGCCGAGGCCACCGAAAAGCTGGCCATGCCGCTGGCCGGACTCGCCGGCTTGTTCATCATGCTGCTGCTCATCCCGGCACTGACCATCATCACCGGCTAATCCGATTCGACGGTGCGCCGCCAGCGCCGCGAAAGGAGCGAGAACCCCAGACCGCCGAGCCTGGCCGGTCACGATCATCCAGTCCAGCTCACCTGCTACACATCGACCAAACACAAGGAGCCCACCATGAGCATCACCACCGTCGCTACCGCCACCCGGCGCACCGCCCGCGAGGCCGTGACCACCTACATCACCCTCACAATGATGTTCGTCGCCGCACTGGCCGGCACCCTCCTCCACCGCGCCGGCGGCAAAGACTCAGACCGCGGACCCTCCACCCTCGAGTACGTCTTCCTCGCCGTCCTGGTCGTCGGCGCCGCCGCCGCAGCCGGTGCGATCGTCGTCCGCAAGATCATGTCCCGCGCAAACGCGATCCCCGACTGAAATCAGACAGCGCTGCATCGATTGGAGAGACGGTGAGTACGTGACATACCTCGTGAGGGTCTTCCAGGCCGCTGCGATGGTGGCGGTCGCCGCGGTGCTTGTGCAGCTCGGAATCGATTCCTGGCCGTGGCCGTATATCCCTATTCCGTCCTGAAAAGCCAGCCGTCCAACAACTATCGGAAGGCAGACCATGGTCACACTGGAACAGTTGATCGACCGATGGCGCCGCGACGACCGAGGCCCGGCGACGCTCGTGACGGTCATCGCGATGGTCGCATTCCTTCTGATCTTTTCGGTCCTGCTGCAAACCGCTCTGTTCTTCCACGGCCGCGACGTCGCCAACAGCTGCGCCGAAAAGGCACTCCAGAACACGAGATCCCAGTACGGCAACCAAGCGCTAGGAACAGCTGCCGCTTATGCCTGCATCGCCCAGGCAGGCACCGGTGACCTGCAGATCCCGGTTGTCCTCGTCAGCAAGAACATCCGTGAAACAACCGTCAACATCACCGGAAAGGCCCCTTCCCTCGTCCCGGGTCTCGAATTCCCCATCGTCGTCAACCACACCAAACCGACTGAACGCGTCACCAACCCGGGAGGAATCGGATGAGACTCACCCGATGGCTATCCCGCGCCCGCCGAGATGACCGGGGCGACGTCACGATCGAGCTGTGCCTCGCAACCGTCATCCTGATCTTGCTCCTGGGCTGGATGTATGCGTACGGCGTCAACCGACAGGCGCACCAGAAGGTTGAACACGCCGCCACCGAGGGTGCCCGTGCAGCCTCACTCGCCCGCACCATCGCCACGGCCACTCCGCTGGCGTACCAAGCAGCGGCCGGCAGCATGGACGGACAAGGTCTCAAGTGCGCCACCATGAACGTCAACGCCGATACCAGCGGATTCCGCACCAGACCTGGTGTCCCCGCCACGGTCGAGGTCACCGTGACCTGCCAGGTCTCCTTCGACGCTCTTGGATGGCCCGGAGTCAATGGTGCCCGCACCGTCACCGCTACCGCAATCTCGCCGATCGATACCTACCGGGAGCGCACACGATGACCAACGCCCTGCGTAAGCGACTCGCCTCCCGACTGCCGGAGGAGCACCGCGACAAGGGTGCCGTCACCCTGATGACGGTGGTCTTCGCCCCTGTCCTGATCTTTTTCGTCTGGGGACTGATCGTCGACGGTGGCGGCATGCTCACCGCCGACCAGCGAGCCGACAACGTCGCCGAGGATGCTGCCCGAGCAGCCGGTCAGCAGATCATTGGATCGGTGAGCGCCCGCGGCATCGACACGGTCGTCGACCCGGTCCGCGCGACGGCAGCCGCCAAGAGATACCTGTTCGAGGCCGGCGTCGACGGCGACGTGATCCCCACCGGCCCGCGCACCCTCCTGATCACGACCCGCATCGTCTACAACTCGAAACTTCTGCCATACCCCAGAACGAAACTGCTCGTCGGTACGGCTGCGGTGAATCTCAATCGCACCAACGCCGGGGAGGTGTACATACCGTGAGCGCAAACGCCGCGAGGTCCCGCCTTGCCGGACTCGGCTACCTCCTGATCCTGGTGATGCTTGTCGCCGGGATCCCGGCCGCGCTCTGGGCGCTGCGCGGCAATCCGCTCGACATACCGTGGTCGGATTTCGAAGGTTTGCTCGCGAGTCCAGATGACGGCAGTCTTCTCATCGCCCTTCTTCCCCTTGTGGGCTGGGCGGCCTGGGCCACCTTCACCGTCCCGATTCTGCTCGAACTCGCGGCGACACTGCGTGGCGTCAAAGCGCCGAAGCTGCGCCTTCTTCGCTCACAACAGCGGACGGCGACGTTCCTCGTCAGCGGCGCTCTCTTGCTCCTGACCGCCGGAACCGCCACCGCCGCACCCGTCCTGACCCAGCCTGCGGACGGGGGAAGCACCTCTCCGTACGCGCCGCACTCGCAGCAGGAAGATCCGAGCGCGTCACCGCAGACGCAGGTGGATCCGCGGGCTACCCGGGTGGCGGTACAACCGGCGGGGCCGACAGTGACGACCGTGCGGGGAGACACTCTGTGGGGATTGGCCCAGCAGCATCTCGGCGAGGGCCGCCGCTACGCCGAGATCCTGGACCTCAACCGGACCGCTGTCCCCGAGCCAGGGTTTCTGGTCGAAGGGTTGACCCTGCAGCTGCCCGCATCCCAGCCCGAGGTGATACGCGGAGCCTATACGGTCAAACAGGGCGACACCCTGTGGGATATCGCCGAGCGAGAGCTCGGCGATCCTCTGCGTTTCACGGAGATCACGACTCCCGACGGTGCCCCGGCCGGCGAGCTGATCACGGTCGGCCAGCAATTGATCATGCCCACCGCCGCCTCCGCGACGGCTGACGCTACGCCGGCGCCGGCCTTGGTGCCGCCGGCCGATGCGGCTCCGGCTCCCGCTCCGGCTCCGGCTCCGGCTTCGGAAGCTGTTCCGGCTCCCGCTCCGGCGCCCGCGCCCGCGCCTGTGGATGACGCCCCCAACTGGCAACTCGACCCCGTCGAGCCCCAAATGCCTGCCGACCTCCTCACCAATGACGCGCCGGCAGAGACCGATACCGAGGACGGATCATCCGACGTCGTGTTCATCGGTCTCGGAATCTCAGCGGTTGCTGCAGCTGGACTCACCGGGCATCTCGCACTTCGTCGCCGCAAGCAACAACACCGCCGCCGCCGCGGCGAGCGCATCGCCCTTCCCGCCGAAACCGCGATCCAGACGGAGCAAGCACTCACGGCCGCCGCTGATCCGCTCACCACCACCCACGTCGACATCGCATTGCGGCACCTCGCGCACCACTGCAGGTCCACGAGTATCGCTCTGCCGGGCCTGCTGGCGGTATTCGTCGGTGACAACGACATCGAGCTCGGACTCGTCGAACAGGTCTCACTCCCCGCACCTTGGACACAGATCGACGACACCACCTGGTCAGTAGACCCGAGAGCGTTCCCGCGCAGCGTTCCCGAGGCCGAGATCAGTCCGTACCCGGCGCTGACGGCAGTCGGAACCAGCGACGACGGTCGCGACCTCATGCTCAACCTCGAACAGATCGGCCACCTCGCCATCAGCGGCACCCCGACCGCAACAGCCGGGGTGCTGCGTGCGCTCGCCGTCGAGCTCGCAGTCTCGCCCATCGCCGACAGCCTCCACCTCAACCTCGTCGGATACTGCGCCGACCTGCCGGAGGCAATCGACAACGGCCGCATCACCCACTCCGAGTACGCCGACACGGTACTGACGACACTCGCCAATCACCTCGAACTCGACTCCGAAATCCTCGCGGACAACGACTTCGAGTCAATCGCGCAGGCACGCACGTCGTACACCACCAGCGAGCTGACCGCACCGGAGATCGTTCTGATCGCCGATCCGGTGATCGAGGCACAGGCCGAGCTACTCGCCGGCATCGCACGACACGCACCCCGAATCGCGTTCGCCGCAGTGACCACCGAGAGCGCACATACCAACGCCACATGGACCCTCGAGGTCGACGACAACGGCTCGGCAGTCCTTGCTCGTCCAGGAATCGCGTCGGCCGGCATCACAGTGACCACCCTCGACGAGGAGAGCTACGCGTCCGTCCTAGACCTCCTGACCACCACCTCACGCGAACCTCGCATCGCCCACACGGGCGATAACCCTGACATTCGATGGGAAGCAGCCCGTCTCGACAATGACATCTCGACCGATGAGTTCATCACCAGCTCCGATCCCGCCACCTTCAGCGTGGTCGGGAACGATGACCTCGACCACGCCGTCGACCGCCCAGAGCCGTCCGATTCGGATGAGATCACCGCAGAAGGCGAGCTGCCGGAGGCGGATCACATCTGGATCAGGCTGCTCGGCGAACCCGCCGTCACACCCCCGTCACCAGGGCCGGCCGAAGGCCGAGAGAAGAGCCTGACCGAAATCGCCGCACTTCTCATCACCACTGACGGCGGAGTCCTCGCCGCGGACATCGACAGCAAAATCTGGCCCCATGACGTCGAAGCCGCCAGAACCGGCACAGCCGAGCAGGAGAAAGAAGCGAAGGCCCGGCTCCGCCGGCGCCGCAACGAAGCGCTCTCTCGCCTGCGTAAGTGGCTCGGTGACACCGAGACCGGTGAACCCGCCCTCATCAAGTCCGGAGATCGAACCGGCCGGACCCCCCAACGACTCCACGACGCCGTCACGACCGACTGGGACTACTGGCAAGAACTCGTCAACGCCCATCCCGCTGACGTCGTCACCGCCCGGCTATCCGCCGCACTAGCCCTGGTCACCGGTCAACCCTTCAGTAGCGATGACCCCACCGCTTACGGGTGGGCCGACCACACCAAACAAGACATGATCTCCGACGTCACCGACGTCGCCGAGGAGCTCGCCACCCGCTACATCCGCGGCCAACAAGTCCCCCAGGACCTCGCGGCTGCACACGCCGCCGCGGAGACAGGCCTCAAGGTCGACATTGTCCACGAAGGGTGCTGGCGTGCGGCGATCATCGCCACCCACTTCTCGGGTGACACCGAGACCACCCAAAGGTTGGTCGATCGCATGATCGCCGAGCTCGACGCACTCGAAGAAGAGCCCGAGCACGAAACCAAGATGCTCTTGAGTCAGCTCGACTCCACCTACGGGAGCCACTACCGGATCGGAGCAGCATCATGACGCGCCACATCGCCGCACTGGCGACACTCACTGCCGCGATGTACCTGACAGCCAGCTGCAGCATCCTGACCCCAGAACCGGTCACCCTCGAAACCAGCACCGGACCCACGTTCACCGGACCGCCCGGCTCCGGAAAGTCCCCCGAGCAACAGGCCGGTGAAGCCGCACTGGTGAAGGTCAACGAGTACTACACGGTGCTCGCGCGACTAAGTGCCGATCCCGCCGCTAATCCCGCAGATCTCGACAATGTCGCGGCCGGCAACTTCCTTCAATCGACGAAGCGGGACATCACCGCGCATCGCATCGAGGCGAACGCAGGCGAGGTCAAGGTTCTCAAGAACACCATCACCCGCCACAACATCCCGATCGACGAAAACGGCGTCCCTACGCCCGGCACCGCGACCATCGAGATGGACGTCTGCCTCGCCCACGCTACCGACGTTCTCGAGCTCGGAAAGCCGATCCTGACGAACACCGCTTGGCCCGACCCAGCAGGATGGAGAGTCACAGCAGACTACACACTGCCCGGTACGCCCTGCAATGCCGGACTTTTCTAGGAGATACGACTATGGCACACACCACCATCCGCCGAACCGCCGTCGCTGCCTTGGCCGCCACGACCCTATTGGTCGGCGTGACCGCCTGCTCCGACACCGACGCGGCGGATCCGGCGGTAGGGCTCACTGTCACCGGTGACCCGGCGTTCGAGGGTCCCGACGGGGTGGACACGTCGAAGAAGACTCCTGACGAGTTGGCACGGGAACAGGCGCTTGCGAAGGTCAACGATTTCTACGCTGTCGTAGGCATGCTTGATGGCGATGCCGCTGCGCCGATTGAGCAGCTCGACACCGTTGCCGGTGGTCCCGTGCTGGATAGCTGGCGGGGAGATATCACCCTGCGTCGATCGCAGAACGTGGTCGGAGCGGGCGACGTCAAGGTTGTCGATGCGAAGATCACCGACGCCGGCATACCGGTAGGCGACGACGGCAAGGCTATATCCGGGCCTGCCTGGGTCCACGTGCGCGCCTGCACCGACATCTCCGGTATGACCTGGACGAAGTCAGACGGTAGTCCCGCCTACGACGTCAACCGTCCGCAGTTTGTGCTCGCTCAGTTGACCGTCCGGAATGCGGATTGGCCCGATGCAAACGGCTGGCGAGTCACCAGCGATGCAGCAGGCCGATACGCACCGTGCGATGCACCATAACCAAGGAGAACACATGCCAAATCGTCGTCGTTTTCATGTGACCGTGATCGGCGCGCTCGTTCTGGGGAGCCTGGTTGCGTCGCCACACTCAGCGCTTGGACAACCCGGCTTCGGTTCTGGCGGAATCGACGTCGCTCCCGGTTCCGGAAATCTGGGTGCGAACATTGTCGTTCAAGGCAGCTACGTCCAGGTACCTTCGGCGTCACCTGGCTCCGGAGGCTCCCCAGGGGCGAGTGCAGCGGGGACGGGCGGCGGCGGGTCTGGATACAGCGGTGGTGGCAGTGACGTCGTAGCAGCCCCCACAGGACCTCCGGTTAGGGAGCAGCTGAAGGCGTGCGGCCGATTCACAGACTGCGTTCCGCTGAGCCCGGACGTGGGTATGCCGGCCACCCCAGTGAGTATGGCCCAGGTCATGAACGTTGTGGGTACGGCCGTGACCGGCATGCAACTCGAGGAACCGCCGATGTGCTGGACTCCCGAACCTGCTGATTTCCCAGGTGGGAGAACCGGATTAGTCGGCAAATTTTCATGGGCTTGGCTCTGCCCCGACCAGATTAGGGAGACGAATATCGGTCCGGTTACACGGGTAGTTCCTGGTCCAGGCGGGGTGGTGGTCACCGCGACGGCCGTAAACACCAGTGTGACCATAAATTACGGAGACGGAAGCCCACCTGTGATTTGCCCTGGTGCTCTACTGCCGTTCACCCCATATACCGACATTGTCGACGCCAGCCCAGTGACGCCGCCGAGTGGAATGCCATCCCCGACGTGTGGTCATCACATCGAGAAAACTTCGATCACAGAGCCCGGCGGGACATTCAAGGTTTCAGCGACCTCTGCGTGGCTCGTGAATTGGACCGCCGCATGGCCGGGAGGAGCTGCGGGAGGTGTTGTTCCTGTACCTCTGACCTCTACGTACCAGCAAAGGATCGGCGAGCTACAGGTGCTCGTAACGCCGAACTGACTGGCGTGCACACTGCTGGAATCGTTTTCGCTCAGAAGTTCAGGTGGCGTGCGAGGCGGCTGATCGGATGGGTTTCGATATTCGCGGGTTGACCGGGCCCGGTGGTGTGCACGCTTGGGCTCACTCGGACGTGGGCCTCGCCGTCGATGCGGACGGTGGTGGTGTCAGTGGCGGCGATAAGAGTTTGTCCGTTGGCTTGGACGTGGCAGTGGCTGTGCGCGAAGACGATGGCGGTGTCTTCTGCGCGGATTCTGGCGTTGTCGGTGCCGACAACGCAACTCTTGCCGCGGGCATCGACGGTGCTGTCGTCGAACGCTTCGATGTGAGCATGTTCGTAGGCGGTGACCCTGGCGTGGTTGGACGCTTGGACGAAGCATCGGCCGGCGGCTGCGATGGAGCCGCCGGCGATTCCCGCGCAGGTTTGTCCGATAATTTTGACCTCGACTTGGCTGGGGATGTGACCGAGGTCCAGCCAGTTCTCCGGGTCGGCGTCGATGACGACGCTTTTCGCTCCAGCGGTAAGGCGCTTGGTGTATTCCGCATAGCTGCGGACGGGCGATGCGGAGCGGCCACGATCCGGCCGGCGTGAGTTGCGCGTGGATTTCTTCACTGGTGCCCCCATGAATCAATAATGCCTTCGTCTGGTGTCGTTCGTGCGATCGTCGATGTCCGGCGCGTCGCGCGTGGGCTACACGAGGTTCGGTGTGGCTCGGTGTTCTGTGTCAGTCGCCGATCTTGACGGCATTCCCGGTCGGGTCGACGCATTGCAGATAGGAGTCGGCGTGTGATCGGTCCGGAAGGTAGGGCCAGTTGCAGTTCCAACCGTCGATGACAGCGAATCGCCCTTGTCCTTGTGCTGCGATCGTGCGGTCGTTGAGGTAGCGATCACTGATGCTCAGTGCTGCTGGGCAGCTCGGAGTTCCGGCGATGATGCTCACAGGTGCAGTCGCACCGTTCAGGTTGTTCGTGACGGTTCCGCACTGAGCGCTTGTGGGCGGCGATTCTGCGGTAGTGGTGGCCTGCGTGGCAGTCGTCGCCGGCTGTGTCTCGGATAGCCGGGTCTGAGCGTCTGTCACTCCTGGCTGACCTTGACCCACGGCGGTGGGGTTCGCCGACCACTCGACGCGTGTGGTAGCAGCAGTTGGTTCGGCTGACGGGGATGCGGTCTCGGCTTGTGTGCTACTGCACCCGGTGAGGATGGCGGCCGTGATGAGGGACAGTGCAGCAATTTCGCTGGTGGTTCGTCGATTCATGAGTACTCGCTTCTATTCCAGTCCGACAGGGAGGACGCAATGTCGAGCCCAGTGATATGTGATGACCTGGACAGAACGACGCCCGCCGAGACCACCGCCGCACTAGCGCGTCAGGCTGCGGCTTCTCGAAGGCCCTCCCAGCTCGGTGGTGCTGAGACTGTCCAGGTGGACGGCTAGTGTCGATCCGTCCCTGATGTCTGTCGCACAGTTGCGGAGGAGTGCCCACGATGACCGAACCGACTTCCGAGCTTGCGGGCAGTGGTTCAAGTGAGGAGCCACAATCGCCGGCCGTCGGTGCTGGAACTGCGGCAGGGCAACGAAGTGACCAGCTGTCGGCGGCGGTGTATGCGCCTGCTGGGCTTGTCGTCGTCGCGAGTGTGGTGGTGTGGTTCGCGGCGCGGTGGATTGATGCCGAGTACGGCACCGCCGGGCTGTGGTGGCCGGCCGTCACCAGTGCCGCGGCTGGCGCGGCGTTGAGCGTGGCGACGGCACCGATGATGGCCAGGCTGTGTGCTGCCGTCGAGATCCCGACAGAGGGCTGCTCCCGGCGGTTCGGTCCCGCGGCTCTGACCGCAGGAATGTGGTTCGGCGCCGTGCTGTTCGTCGGCGGCGACGCGATCTTGCCTGCCTGGCTAGCACTGAGCCTGCTGTGCGTGTGGACGGCGTGGATCGATCACTTCACGCTGCGGTTTCCGCTGACCTTGATCCGGCTGACCACCGCAGTGGGCCTGATGTTGGGGGCGTTCGCGGTGGCGATGGATCAAGATCCTGCGGCAGGCGGGCGCGCACTTCTCGCCGGAGCGTTGGTCTTCACATTCAACCTTGCCTTCGCGATCATCACGCGCGGCTATCCCGGGCTCGCCGACGTGCGGCTGAGCTTCATCCTCGGTGCAGCCCTGGGGTGGGTCGGCTGGATGAATGTGCTCGCGGGCATGTTGCTACCGAACGTCCTGGCGCTCTTGGTGATGGCGGGGGTGAAGTCGATCCGGCGTCAGAAAGACCTGGGAGAGTTCGGTTTCGCACCGTTCCTCATCGCCGGAACCGCCCTGGCAATGGCCGTCCCGCCGCTGTGGTGGATCGTCTGGATCTGAACGCCTTCGACGGGAAGGTGTCTAGGATCGGTTGCATACTGGTCTCCAGAGAGCGGCGAGGTGTATTCGTATGGACGAGGTGGCTCACTCCGCTCCGATGCCGTCGATCGTTCAAACGGAGTTGCCGTGTGAGTTCTGCGCGGGTCATCCCCAGTACTTCCCGGGTGACCCCGTCGGCTTCGTGCGTGCGGCCCGCTGGGCGGCGGTGGTCAAGGACTGCTGTCACTTCGATGCTCGGGTGGACTACCTGCTGTGTGACGAGCACTGGGCAATGATCCGACACCAACAGCTACCCGGGCAGTGCCCTCGATGCGGGGCGATCGCCTACTCGGTCGAGGACATCGTGTGTGCCGAGGTCCCCCTGGGGAGGACTGTCGACCAAGTGTGGCCCATGATCGGTCGATAAGATGTCGCGGGGTGAAATGGTGTTCTGCGGCACGTCATAGGCGTCTGATCAGACCGGTGTATCCCGCTATGACAAGGGTGGCGAATGCCCATCCCAGTAGTTGGAGTATCCAGCTGAGAACCGTGATGACCTGGCCCGTTGCGGCTGTTGTATCTAATTTGCAGCGGTCACTGGCGGGTAGTTTGATCAGCGGCAATCCGATTTGAATTCCGAGTGCTAGGCGCTCAGTCTTGGTGCACGGTTGTCCTTCGTTACTGGTCAGACGCGAATGCTGAGCGACGTAGACACCGGGTCCTGGCGTGTCCGCGTGAATATTTCCGGAGGCCCAGCCGAGCCCCATCGACAGAATTACCACAATGAACAGTCCCAGTGCTGCCCTCCATGTTTGGTACCCATAGCCGGTCGTTTTACCCGTGACCCATGACAGTGCCCGGCGAAAAGCGATACCGGCCTTGTCACCCGTGCCCTGCGTCTTGAGCCATTGACGGTGATACGTCTGTTGGGCGATGAGAACTTTCCGAGCTTCCTGGTCGTGACCCGAGGCGGTGTACGTCGAGGCGAGCTGCCGCCACGGTTGCATCGCGTATTCCGCGGTGTGCCGCTGGAGGCATTCGATCCATTCGTCAGCGGACATGTCCTGTGGAACGTGCGGATACGTCAATCCATCTACATTGAGCCATAGGCCCGAGCCGGGCCCAAAACCAGTCGGAAGCAGCAGGGAATTGACTGATGCATCCCGGAGATTCAAACTGCTGACACAAGGTTTTCCATTTGCTCCGGCTCCGCATATGAGCTGGCCGCCGATGTTCGCCCCGATCAGCCGCACCGCGTCAGCGTCGGTGCTAGTGGCTGTGAATTGCTCGTCGCAGAACATGTCGGCTGCCACGCTTAGGCTATCGGCCTGTAGGGCTGTGCCGGCTTTGCTTTCCAGGTGGGCACCTTTGAAGTTCAGTTGGCCGCCGATGTTCGCCCCGAGTAGCGACACCGCATCCTTCTTGGTGCTGGTGGCTTTGAATCCTTCGTTACAGAACATGCCGGCGGTGACCCTCAGGCCGTGGGCCTGTAGGGCTGTGCCGGCTTTGCTGTCCACGTGCGCACCTTTGAAGTTCAGTTCGCTGCCGACGGTAGCTCCAGGTAGCCGCACCGCATCCTTCTTGGTGCTAGTGGCTTTGAATCCCTCGTTACAGAACATGCCGGCGGTGACCCTCAGGCCGTCGCCATCAAGGGCTGTGCCGGCTTTGCTGTCCAAGTGGGCACCTTCGAAGTTCAGTTGGGCGCCGATACTCGCACCAGATAGCGACACCGCATCCTTCTCGGTGCTGGTGGCTTTGAATCCCTCGTTACAAAGCATGTCGGCTGTTACGCTCAGGCCGTCGGCGTGGAGAGCCGTACCCATCTTGCTTTCCAGGTGCGCACCCCCAAAGGTCATTGGGCCGCCGACGGTAGCCCCAGGCAGCCGCACCGCATCACCCCCGGTGCTGGTGGCCGTGAATCCCTCATCACAGAACACGCCGGCGGCGCTCAGGCCGTCGGCCTGTAGGGCTGTACAGGTGTCGCTAACCAGGTGCGCTCCTCGGAAGTTCAGTTGTCCGCCAATGCTAGCCCCAACCAATTGCACCGCGTCCGCGCCGGTGCTGGTGGCTTCGAACCCTTCGAAGCAAGCATCATGGGTGACCTGGAGTCCGTTGGCGTTGAGCGCGCTGCCGTCGACTGTGGTCCAGTGGCAATTCTTCAGGGTCAGCGAGGTCAGGTTCGCGTCCTCCGCTGATATCGAATCGGACGACGTGCAATCCTCCAGTGACAGAGGGATTTGTGTCACCAGATAGCAAAGGTCCAACTCGCCGCAGATCTCCGCACCTACCAGACGTAACCCGTGGGGATCTGGAATCAAGTCGGGATCGACGACCCCGCGGAGCACATCACGGATAAACTGTCCGGACACCCGCCTCCGCGAACCGTCAGAAGCGCGGCAGTCTGTGGCGACCCCGGTAACAAGATCATCCAGTATCTGCTGCTCGGTCTTCGTCAGCGGGCGCGTTGTCGGCATGACGATATCTTCACCAACGCGCAACGCGGGGCGTGGCCGACACTCCCAGCTGGGTTTGGCCTTTCCGTCGCGGCAGCTTCATGCCGAAGCAGATCACGCCAAGAGACCGCGATTGTGAGTTCTCGATGGGTTAACCCAAGAGGTGCTGTTCAAGCAATGTCACACAACTCCGGTGGAGTGGATCTTCCTCCAAATGAGAGGGAGTGCCGATTGCTCCGGACGGGAGGCGTACGTGATGCAGCGAAGCTGGGGAACGCTCGTAGTTCAGGCGGGGCAGTCCAGGTCCGAACTTATGGTCCTCGCAATTGCTGTGTCAGGACTGAGGAGTGGTACCGATGAATGTCGAAGTTCGCCGCATCCACCCGATGGAAGCAAAGATGATCCGCCAGTTGGGGGGTCGACGATGAGTGTCCCCACCGGTCGCACGCATTTCATCCGCACCGCTGATGGCACCTCCTTGGCTGTGAGTGAGGTCGGATCCCGGACGGCGCCGGTCACTGTGATCTTTGCGCACGGATTCTGTCTCCACATGGACGCATGGGCACCGCAACGGGCCTACCTGGCCGAGGTCTGGTGGGGGCGTGCCCGGTTGGTCTTCTTCGATCACCGCGGCCATGGCAGATCTGGCGGGGCGGACGTCGGCAGTTACACGATTGTCCAGCTTGGACGGGATCTGGATGTGGTGATTCGCACGGTGGCGCCAAAGGGGCCGATTGTCCTCGTCGGGCATTCGATGGGCGGGATGGCCGTGATGTCCTACGTCGCCCATCACCAAGAGGCCGCGGCCGCGCAAATCATCGGGGTCGGGTTGATCTCGACCGCCGTCGACAATGTCGCCGGCGCCGGCATCGGGCGCGCTCTGAGAACGCCGGCGGTGACGTTGCTGCGGACGGCATCAGCTCACGCCCCAGGGCTCGTTGGCCGCAGCTGGGATCTCTCACGTCGCATCTTGTCGCCGGTGGTCGGCGCAACTTGCCCGCTTGCTCCGAGTGCAAGTGTCCGTGCCGCCGCCACGTCCTACGGGATGGTTCACGCGACGCCGATCGCCACTGTGGCCGCCTTCCTGCGTGATCCGCGGATATACGACGCTTCCCCGGCGCTCGACGTGCTCGCGCGGGTGCCGGCGTCGATCATCTGTGGAACCCGGGACAGGGTAACCCCGATCGGACACTCACAGCGACTCGCAGCGGCTCTTCCACTCGCCGAACTCATCCCGGTGAGCGGAGCGCGACACATGGTCGGCCTCGAGCGCCCTGCCGTGGTGAGCGAGAGTCTCGATCGACTGCTCGGCCGCGCGGTGGGGCGCCGCGAACAGGCCACCACCCGCAGATCCAAATACACCCTCGTCGGGCGTGAGATCTGATGGGACGCAGCCATGACCGGATCAGCCCAGACCGCGGCAACGGTGTTTTCGATCCCGACCGGGGCGACAGCGACGTCGCCACCCGCAAGGAAGGCGCCCTGATCTCGCAGCACGCCTACGACACCCGCGCCGATCTCCGCAGCGGAGCACGAGAACTCGACACCGCCACCGAGAACCTACCCGGATTGACCCGGGCGCAGCGGGACCTCAACCGTGCCTATCCACGGCCCACGCCGGCGGCAATCGGAAACTCTCGGCTACGCCCCCGGCTGCCACCAGCGATCGAACTCCGTCGCACACTCTCGGCACGGCAACGGAACACCCGATCCGCGGCGAAGCGCCGCGTCCTCGACGCTATGCCGAAAGCCCAGTACACGGCGCTGGCGGCGTTGACGTCGGACCCGAAGACCTGGCGGGAGACGAACAACGCCCTCTCCGCGGTGGCCGGCGACGCTGTCGAGCTCGACGATGCTCGCCGCAAGCAGGTCCAACGAGTGGACAGGGCAATCCAACGATACGAACGCGAATCCGGACGAGGGCATTTGGTGTACACCTCGGTGAGCATCCCCAACGCGGTCGTGAACCCGTCAGATCTGCCCTCGACGCTATCGCCGGGGACGGTCCTGTCCTTCGACCGGTTCACTGCGGCAACCCATTCGCTGCACGAGCTGGACTTGACCGCCCGGCCCTCCGATGTCGTCTTTGAGATCCAGACCGACCGGGGCATGTACTACGGGCAATCTTCCCGCGTAGTCAACTCACACCATCTGCTGCCACGAGGAATGCAACTCCGGGTGGTGGGGGCTCATTTTGTGCCGTACGAGCGGCCCGGACAGCCGCCGGGGGAGCGCCTGGTCGTCCAACTTGTCGATCACGAGACGCCATGACGAGTCGAGGCGGGGCGTTCGAGACAGATTCAAATCACCGGAAGGATCACACAGTCATGACTGCGGACAAGCTGCGCCACCGGCGCCCCGACCTGACCTTTCATCCCGATATCTTCGCTGCGCCCGCGCAATTCAGAGTGGTGAAAGCCGCGCCACACGACGATGCGGTTCCGGCCGCGGACACAACGCAAGGGAAGGAGGGCTCCGGCGCCGACGCTTATACCGGACGACGAGATGGCAAGGGGCTGTGAGCAGAAAGAAAAGTCGGAGGCCACCTACAAGATGGTGTGCCTCCGACTCACCCGGTGCATTCTCAGTACCCACACCCTATTTGATCTTCCGCATCCGGTCCAATTCTCCACGCCCTGTTGGTCGATGTGGATGCCCGACTGGGTTGCCCCGGTTGTGAGTTCGGTCGAGTTGTACAGGTCTCTCTCTACTGTCGGTGATCGCACGACACCCTCGCGGTCATCGAGACAGTACTTCCGCCCTTGGCCGCCACACCAACGGCAAAGGAGAAATCATGGATTTCGCATCGATCATCGTCGGCGTCGCAGTGGCCGGCGCATCAGCTGCCCAGGGCGGCGGAGTGGACCCCGCGATCACCGACAGCGTCACGTCGGTCGCACAGGAACTACCGCCCGCTCTCGCCCAGTATGTCCCGGACCCGCAGCCCTATCTCGACGACGCGGCCCGGGCAGTGCAGCAGGCGCAGGAGCAGTTGCCCGCCGAGTGGCAAGCCGAGATCGAGGACGCCATTCCACCGGAAGTCCAGGATGCCGCTGCAGGCGCCAGGGAACAGCTCCCGCCCGAGGCGCAGGGCCTGATTCCCGAGGTGGTCCTGCCCGCCCCCAGTCCGGAACTCCGGCCCGCCGGCGGTGTCACCCACCCGGCAGGCCCCGCAGCTCAGGCACCGTCATCGGATCCGCAGCAGGAGACGAAGCCGGTAGTTCTGCCTCCTGTCGTCAGCGGAGCACCCACCACTGCGGCCGGCATCCCCTCCCTGACAGGGATGCTCGCCCCGACCGCAATCAGTGATCTGACCTTCGATCCCCGCTTTCCCCGCAACCTCGAGTTCGCGCGTGCGGTCATCGAAGCGGCGATGCGTGCGATCGGATTGCCCTACCAATGGGGCGGCGGCCTTCTCGCCGGACCGTCGATGGGCGACGGCACCGGAGGAGCTACCGCCGGCTATGACTGCTCCGGGCTCACTCGCTTCGCCTACTACATCGGTACCGGCGGCACGAAGGTCTTGCCGCGAACCTCACAGGAACAGTTCCGGGCAGGCCAGCAGATCAGCATGGACCAAGCCCAGCCCGGTGACCTGCTGTTCGGGAACTGGCAGGCAGACGGGGCCAACCACGTCGCGATCTACCTCGGTGGCGGAAAAATGCTCGAGGCACCGCAGACCGGGCAGCTCGTCCAGATCAGCGCCGTCCGTCCGGACATGGTGCCCGCCCGCTTCCTGTGACCCCAGTCGGCACCATCAGGGATGGTGCCCTGCGCTTGATCCCGAAGCGGAACAATACGATCGCCACTATAGACCCAGACCGGCAACAGGTCGTGTCGCGACGTGCGGCACGACCGCAGAGAAGAAGGAGACAGTGACACATGACGATTACGCCAGCAGCCCACAAGAAGGCAATCGAGGCCGCACGAAAGAATGCGGAAGCACTGGCGCAGAAGGCAATCGAAACACGAGTCGCGCTTGTCGGAGCCATCGGGGAAGCGGTGGAAGAGCTTGCCGCGCTCGATTCCGCACGCGAGGCAGCTGTAGATGCAATCAGGACGGCCCACGAGAACGCGATCGAAGGCGGATGGACGGCCAAAGAGCTCGCAGCCATGGGTTACACCGCCCCGAAGAAGCGGAAGAGCACATCCGGTAAGGCCGTGCGTGGTGGCGCCGGCAAGGACGCGACTGAGACGACCGACGTCGCAGATGCTGCTGCACCGCAGGGAGGCGATCAGCCGCCGAGCACCGACGGGCAGATCTCCAGCGAGCGTGAACCTGAGCATTCCTACAGCTAGGAAGCGGCCGGTGGTGTGGCCCCGAGGGCTACCAGGAACTTCGCCGGGCTGGCATGGGGGCCGGAGTCAGAGCCACATGTCAGAGGGTGCCGTCACGATGATCACGAGAAGGAGGTGGCATGACCAGTACACAGACGTCTCCGCAGCAGTGGGCACGGGGCATGCTCGTCCCCGGCCGGGCAGTGGTTCTGGACGTTGAATCGACCAATTTGGACGGCAGCATCATCGAAATCTGCGTTTTGGACGCCGCGACCGGGGATCCACTGCTCGATACCCTGGTCGATCCGGGCGAGGTTCCGATCCACCCGGACGCGTATGCCGTGCATGGAATTGCCCCGGCCGATCTGATCGGCGCACCTGGCTGGTCTACTGTCCACCAGGCTCTGATTGCGGTGACCACTGGGCGAGTGACGCTCAGCTACCACAGTGAGTTCGACAAGGGTCGCGTTCTCCATGATTGTGCTCGGCACGGTCTCGACCCTGCGCACCTCGCCGACTCCGAGATGTGGGGATGCATCATGCGGATGCGATCGCAGGCCGAGGGCACCGAGAAGAGCATTCGGCTCGATGGCGGACACCGAGCCCGCAGCGACGCTGCGGCCGCCCGCACCGTCCTGCTCGGCATCGCGGAGGGCGCCTCGGCGGCATCCACCACCGTGGACCCCGCCACTACCTCCCACTTGCCGGCGTAGTCCACCGTGCCGCACGTTCGAGGCGGGTCCGGTAGCAGTCTCCTTGTGGGTCTGCTCTCTCGGCTGGTGTCCTTGCTGGGATCCTGATTGTGATTTACCCTGGGATCTGGAGGTGGTTCGTGATGACCGCAGCACATCCCCGGCCGGATCTGGAGGCGTACAACCAGGCCGCCCGTATGTCCCAGCCCGAGCTGGTCACCGCGTTGCGGGAGCTGCTGGGCGCGAAGCTGGTCGCCTATCTGGGGCGGGTCAAGGAGACCCGTGCAGTGCGCCAGTGGGCAGAGGGCACACGGACGATCGGTAGCGACTCGGATGTGGAACGGCTGCGGATCGCGTACCGGGCGGCACGGCTGATCACCGCCCGCGACACCCCGGCGGTGGCGCAGGCCTGGTTTCAGGGTTTGAATCCGATCCTCGACGACCGCGCCCCCGCCTTGTTGCTGCGCGAGGGGGAACTCGCCGATGTCGGGCCGCAGGTCCTCGCCGCGGCCCGGCAGTTCGCCGCCGTCGGATGACCCAGGTCGACCATGCCCTCGTCGCCACGGCGCAAGGGTCGATGTGGTGCGCCCACCGATATGGGTGCGAGGTCTATCGGGTCGGGTTCGCGCCGTCGCCGTGGGAATGGACACCGTGGGTGTACGCCACCGACGGCCGGTTCACCGGCCGGTGGGACGACCCGGACGGTGTGTGGCGCACCCTCTATGTGGGTGCCAGCCGATTGGCCTGCTACCTGGAGGTCCTCGCCTACGCCCGGCCGAGCGCGCAGGTGATCGCGGATCTGGACGAGATCGTCGTCGACGACGAGGATGCCGCCGCATTCCCCACTGTCGAACCCGGCCGGGTGCCGCGGTCGTGGTGCGTGCCTCGCATGGCCGCCCACGGCGCGCTGACGGGGTGGTTTGCGGTCCCCGGGCATCCCGAGACGCTGGCCACGCTGCGTGTCGGGTTTCGGTCGGCCGCGATCCGGCACGGACTCGATGATCTCGACGGCGCCGCGATTCGGGACGGCCGCCCGCGGGCGTTGACGCAGGCAATCTCTAAGTGGATCAATACCCTTGGCGGTCCGGACGGATATCCGATCACCGGTGTCGAGTTCGACTCGCGGCACGGTGACGGGCTGCGGTTGTGGGCAGTCTACGAGCGACCGGGTGACCCGGTGGTCAGCCCCCATGTCACCGCACTGGATCAGATGCCGGTGGCACCCGACGACGGTGACCTTGCCGGGGCGATGCGTCTGCTCGGACTCGAATGGGACGACACGTGAGTCCGGCGGCTGGGGGATCACGAGATTCTCCGCAGCGTCGCGGTGGAAACCACAGTCGCGACACCGGTTGTGGCTGGGTCGGCGGAGGTCCACAGCGACGTGACACCGCGCTAACTTCTCTCTCTTGTCGCGGTCCCGTGATACCCGCTCGCCATCAGACGAATTCGCGGATCCGGGGGAGGACGTGGGCGAGTTCTTCGAAGAGGTTCGGCCATCCGCGGCGGAGGCGGGTGATACGGCCGTGTTCGAGGAAGGCGCCGTCGAGCATGTGGGAGACCCGTAGGTGTTTTTCGGGGGTGCCGAGTCGGCGGAGTGTGTCGTAGACGGGGTTCACCGGTAGCTGGTGGTGGGCGATGTAGGCCCAGATCTCATCGACGCTCCAGTCCCACATGGGCCCGAAGACATGTGTTCCGTCGGCTCGGTCGATGAGGCCGCCGTGGTGTCGGCGTTGCTCGGTGGTGTTGGTGCAGCAGCCGTCGCAGTCGCGTGTGACGTGGCTGCTGAGTGCGTTGTAGTACAGCGACCAGCGTCCGGTCCCTTTCGGTGATTCGTCGGCGCGTACGCCCCAGATTTCTCCCGGCCCGTGTGTCGCGTGCGCCGCGCGGGAGGGTGCACCGATGAGGATCTCGCGCAGCTTCTGGCTCGTGGCTCGCGTGGGCTGTTGGTGGTCCCATTCGCCGGACTGGGCGAGGACGGTCAGCAGTGGTGGGTCGGCGCGGTGGGGTTCGAGGTTGAGGTTCCAGGTGTCGGCGAGTGCGGTGATGTAGGTGTAGGTCTCGGGGTACTCGAGGCCGGAGTCGAAGAACACGACGGGGATGTTCGGTTCGACCTGCAAGGTGAGGTGCAGTGCGACGAGTGAGTCCTTGCCGCCGGAGAAGGCGAGGTATCCGTCGTGGTCATCGAGGTGCTGCTCGATGCGCCCGGTGAGGGCCCTGAGGTCGCGGCGGGGCCGGCGCAGTGCCCGGAGAGTGTTCAGGTCCAGGCCGTCGGGTTCGGGCTTGCCCGCCACACGTCCTCCTCGCATTGTCCGGTCGGTATCGAGATCTCGCAGTTTCTGTCACACAGTGTCCGCCCGGTGGATCTTCCTCCATGCGTAGGGCGTTTGAAGTCGCCTGGGCATGTGAGGAGTGTTGGTGTGGGGAAACTGTGCGAGGTGGCCGGCCGGCAGGACGTCGTCGCCGCGGCATTCGCGTCGACGAAGACGCGTGAGGTAGTCGAGCTGGCGAGGGTGGGCCGGTGTGCGAGATGCGCGGCGTTCCCGGTTCCGGTGGAGGCGGTGACCAAGGTGGTCTCCCGAACGTTCACGGGTTTCGATTCGTGGAAAGCGCCCGCGGAGGGTGGGCTGTGCACGTCCTGCGCCTGGGCCTACCAGCACCCGGATCTGCGCAGAAGCATGCATGTGGTCACCACACGATCAGCAATGAGGGCAGTGACCGCGGCGGATCTCGAACGGATCTTGTCGCAGCCGCTCGAGCCGGACACCGCCGTGGTGGTGCCCTTGCGGCCCGGCCGAAAGCACATCCTGCCGCACGCACGGTGGGGCGGGATTGCGGTCGAGGACACGTGCCTGCCCTGGACTACGCGTGACGTCGCGGCGGTGACAGCGATGCGCCGACTGCGGGCGCTAGGGTTCGGTGCCCGCATGCTCGCCGAGCCTGCGGCCCCGTATCCGGTGCTCACCACGATCGCCCCCAGGCGGTGGCCGGCGGTCTTCGCGGACTGGGACCGTCTCGCCCCGTACCGCCAGATCGGGCAGTGGTGGGAGCTCGCACTGCGAGCCACCGTGTCGGCGAGTGCGAAAGGAACGAAATGACCAGCCCGACCGATCGATGGCTCGCGGCCGCACCGGCGGGGCTGCCGCCGCTCAAGGGGCCGGCGGCAACAGCAGAACGCCTGCTGCTGTTGCTGCACTACGGGATCGACTGGGATTCGGGATGGGTCGGCCGGCGACGGGAAACGTACTGGACCCAGCACCTGCCGAACCGTGTTCGGGTCGCCACCTATATCGGTGGCGGCGATCTCGACCGGTGGTGGTCGGTGGTCTCACGGTCCCTCGAATCGGAACCGACGAACACCGACCAACGGCTGGAGCTGGCGACGTTGCTCCGTGAGGAGTCCGAGCCGGTGCTGACGTTGCTACGTGAGCGTCCAACGTCGTACGTGCTGCGCACACGGATCGTCGCCGAAGCCGTGGCCGCCGCTCGCACTTCGGGAAGGAAGAAATGATGAGGTCGACGGTGCGCTGGGATGTCGAGCTGACCGCGCTGTCCTCGATCTCCCAGAAGGGGGAGGACTCCGGAACGACGACGACACTGCTGCGGCGCGAGCCGGTGATCCAGCCGGATGGCAAGCCGGTGCTGGTGCCGATCGTGTCCGGGAACTCCCTGCGCGGCGGGTTGCGCAGGATCGCCGAGGAGCTGTTCCGCGATGTCATCGGCTACGAACAGCAGATCCCGCTCTCGGCGGCGCACGCGCTACGCAACGGCGGTTCTCTGACGAAGGTCACCGGCGACGGTCTGACCGGTCGTCGGCGGCAGCGACTGCGGGAGCTGGTTCCCCCGATCGGGGTGTTCGGCGGCAACGGCGGAGGTCAGCCACCGATCGATGGCTGCCTGAAGGTGGGCAAGGTGGTCCCGCGGGTGCGTGAGACCGAGACGATCATGACCCGGGCGTATGACGGCCGGCTGATGAGTCAGTTCGAGTTGGTCTCCCTGGAGAGCTACAGCCGGTTCGACGACACCGACACCCGGGCGTTCCCCGAATCCTCCGCGGGGGGCGGAGCCGGCAAGGATGTCGGCTCGTCGATGCTGATGCGATTCGAGGTCGAAACACTCCCTGCGGGAACCCGTTTCGAAACCTTCTTGCGGCTGGACCGGGCCACCGAACTCGAAATCTCGTTCTTCACCGATGTGTGGGGCAGATTCGCGCGTGACGGATTCCTTGGAGGGCGCAGCGCGATAGGTCACGGGCGGGTTCGCGCCGAATCGGATCGGGTGGTGTTGGCCGGTCCGGACCCGCGGTCAGTGGACTGGCGTGTCGAGCTGACGCCACTGCGCGATGAGGTCATCGAAGCATTGTGCTGGCTGACATGACGGGCACCGAGGAGATGGCACCGTTCCTGGTGCGGGCGCACCTGTCGTCGGGACTGGCGCACGCGACGCCGTGGGGAATCAGTCTCGACGGGATCCTCGCCGCCGAACTGTGGGCCGATCACAAGGCCACGGCATGGGGCCGAGGCGAGTATGTGCCGGCGCTGACACCCGGGAGCGCCCCGCCGGATCTCAAGCTGCCACTGGCGCGATGCGAGCTCGCCGGCGAGGACTGGCATTGGTGTGCGACGTGCTCGTTCCCCGAGGACCCGGCCGGTGATCCCGTGGTGCGGCACTGGGCGTCGCGGGCCGATCACCGCGGGCTCGAGCAACTCAGTCACACGCTGCCGGCGGTGATCTCGGATCGGCAGGGCCGCTACCGGGCTCGTTACATGCCCCTGATGATCACCAGCACTCGCACGGTCACCTGGCGCGGAGTTGGAGATCTCGACGCCGTCGCCACGATCCTGGGTGGCCTGGATGTCATCGGTAAGAAGCGGGCCCATGGTGAGGGCAGGGTCCTGCGGTGGGAGTTCGAACACTGCCCCGCCGCCGACCGGTGGGCGTCGGCGCACCTGCATAGCGACGGCACTCTCGGGCGCACCACACCACCGGCCTGTCTGCCCGATCTACTCGAACCGGAATCGGCCGGCTTCGGGTTGGCCGGTCTGCGGCCGCCGTACATGCACCCGACCCGAATGCGGCAACTCCACCTACCTCGATGAGCCGCCGCGTGGTGCGGCTCGCCGACTATTCGGAACGCGGGAGGTCGGGCACAGCGACCGGTTCGGGCAACGTCCAGCGAGCAAGTGGGGTTTTCGATCCGTTCGGAGGATAGAGCGCGACCTCGGCGATCGACACGTCGTCGGTCAGCTTGTCCCCGATTCCGGGGAACAGGACGAGGCCTTCGGCATGGCCGTCGAGGGCGTTGTCCCCGATCGCGGTCGGAATGTTGCCCCAGGAACTATCGCCGGTGATGGTCTGTCCGCTGAGTGTGCGGACCTTCCAGTTGGTCGATGTCGCGTTCAGGGTTCCGGAGTCGACGTCGAGCACAATCGGGAACAACAGTATCCGCGGCTCCCCCATGGAGGTCTTTTCGATCAGCTGAGGTTCTTTCACCTCGATGCGGGCGGTGACGTCGGCGGCGGTAATAGACTGAGCGGTTCCGCCGATGGTGTCCGAGTTATCCGACGAGATCGTGGTCCCGTTGGTTGCTGCGGTCGTGGTCGTAGATCCAGTGGTGGTCATCGCTGCCGACGTGGCGGCCTGACTAGTGGGAGTGGCCTGTTCGTCGCCATTGCCGCACCCGGACAGGGTCAGTCCCAGTGCGGTGCAGGCAGTCACGGCAGCAATCGTGGTTCTGCGAATGATCATCGTTCATTTCCCCTTTTCTCCCCTGGCTGACTGGGCGCCCTGTGAACAGGGTCGTGGTCAGCCTCCATGCGCGTGCCGATTGTGGCGCGGACGACGCCATCGAGAGTAGCGGTGTGGGACCGGTGTCCTGGTCACGGGCGTCGCGGAATGGGTTGGTGTGGACTGTGACCGGCCGAGAACTAGGTCAGAGCGGCGTTTCCACCTGCCCCTGATGAGTAGTTGATGGTTCGTCGAACACGTTCCATTGCGCGATGTCACTCACCACGTACGCCGCGGATCTTCCTCCCAGTGACAACAACTCGCACTTCGCCGGAGAGGCCACCACGGATATGACAGACAACCCAATCGGACTGGCCCCCGGATTCGTCGCTAGAACCTGGTGGGTGTCCCGGAGGTGCGAGTTCGTGTGGAGCTGTCCAGGTCAGGCGTTACCGTCCGCCTCACCGAGACACCATCTGCGGGAAAAGGGAGATGAGCGAGATGACCGATACCGACATACGGCCCAGGATGGAGTTGGACGCTCCGGAGTGGCGAGACTTCGCGCTCTGCCGAGTGACCGATCCGGAAGCGTTCTTCCCCGAAACGGGGGAGAACGGCCGCCCAGCGAAGCGGGTGTGCGCTGGGTGCGAGGTTCGTGAGGCCTGCCTCGCTGAGGCGCTCGCCCACGATGAGCGGTTCGGGATCTGGGGTGGGCTGACCGCAGCCGAGCGCCGCAAGCGATACCCGAAGCGTCGCCGGTGACCGCCATGGCCGTGGACTTCGAACACACCAGCCAGGACGAAGGGCGGCGAGGCACCAAAGCGATCCAACTCGCCCGATACCTCTGGGATCGGGTCGTGCCCCGGCCGACCTGCTGTCACTACGGGCGCAACAGTTTCGCCGACTTGCGCGGCGGGCGGGCATTCATCCGCCATGTTGGCAGGAGACCTGTTATGGCACAGCGGTTTTGCCGTAGCAGAAGACGCGGTGGGCGCGGGCGGATCCTGAGCATCCCGCTGCTGCTCGCGCGCGCATGACGAGCGGGACTTGTGGATGTCGCCGACGCAGCCGGAGCCCGAGGCTGATGGGACCTGTTGTAATGGAGAACCGGCGATTGGGGGGAAGCGATGAGTGACGCGTTCATCCTCGGCGTGGCATTCGCTATGATTCAGCGGTGCCGCTGGCGGCGCCGCTGTTACTGCACAACCCAATTCATCGGTGACACGGCCCTTCCGTCCGCGCTACGGTCATCGCATGCGTGATCTCCTCGAACAGTCCGTCCGCTACCTCGAAGCCCTCTCCGACGCCGCCGTGGACGCGGCGCCCTCCACAGACGCCTCGTTCGTGGCTGAGTTCGCCGAAGCCCTCCGCGAGTGTGCAGAGGCGGTCAAGATAGCCCGCGAGGACATGATCGACGCCGGTCGCCCGATCAGCCCTGTCTACTCGCACCCCGGCGACGAGGACACACGGGAAGAACTCGCGTCGCGACTGACCGCGCACCTCTTTACCGGGTAGTCCGCTCCGCTTCTCGTTGAACCGCCCAATGACAACCTATTCGGCGGGGCCGAGAACCCGGATAGGTGGACTCAGGAGTACCTCCCATGTCACGGGCACCTCGTGGTCCGGGCTTTGCTGGGACCAGTAGCAATAGGAGTGATACGACGTCATCAGAGCGGTGCCAGGGGCGCGGAGCAGCTCCATGTTGGCCCGGAATCCGTCGTGATCGGTCTCCACCTGCCAGATCTTCGCTGCTTCAGTCGGATCGAAGGCAGTGCGGAAGGCGCGGGCCTCGTCGAGTGTGTCCACTGCGAAGGCAGATTGAAAACGAGACGGTGCGGTCGGAAAGTGTGCCCGACGCACGTTCTCCGATATCAGCTCGATCAGATGATCTGTGACTTGAAACTGAGCGGCCGCGTTGACGAAGTTAATCTCACCGTGCGCGGCAACGCCATCGGGAAACAGCACGTCGAGGTGCTGTTGCAGCGCTGTCGGTTCGACGTCGTCGAAGCGGGTGAGCCCGAGCGACAGTCCCTCGTGAAGGGTCCCTCTCCGGTTGACGGTGTAGAAGCGCGGCATTTCTGAAAACCTCTCTAGTGGTGTGTCTCTGATTTAGCTGATCTTTTCGAGTGCGACGCGGCCGCGCGCGACCTTGGCGAGGATGGATTCGGCGGTCGCGGTCCATTCGTACGGTCGGGGGTTTTCGTTGTGGGCGTCGAGGTATTCCTCGATCGAGGCGATGAGGTGCGGTACGGAGTGAAAGACCCCGCGCCGCAGAGCTTTATCGGTCAGCTCGCGGAACCAACGTTCGACGAGATTGAGCCACGAGGAGGAGGTGGGAGTGAAGTGCAGGTGGAACCGGGGATGCTTGTCGAGCCAGGCCCGGACCTTCTCGTGTTTGTGGGTGGCGTAGTTGTCCAGGATCAGGTGGATTTCCAAGTCCTTGGGCACCTCGTGGTCGATGGTGCGCAGAAATCGCAGGAACTCCTGGTGGCGGTGGCGGGGCAGGCACTGGCCGATCACGGTGCCGGTGAGGACGTCGAGTGCGGCGAACAAGGTGGTGGTGCCGTGGCGCTTGTAGTCGTGGGTCATCGTCTCGCCGCGGCCCTTGATCATCGGGAGCGAGGCCTGGGTCCGGTCGAGGGCCTGCACCGACGACTTCTCGTCCGCGCACAACACGATCGCCCGCTCGGGCGGGTTCAGATACAGACCGACGACGTCGACGAGCTTGTCCTCGAATCGCGGATCGTTCGACAGTTTGAACGTCTCGACCCGGTGTGGCTTGAGTCCGCGAGCGGACCACACCCGCTGGACGGTGTCCTTGGAAACCCCGACCGCCTCGGCCATCGTCCGGCAACTCCAATGAGTCTCGCCTTTCGGGCGGTAGTTCTGCGTCAGGTCCACGATCTCCTCGATCTTCTCCTGCGGGATCGAGGGCTTGCGACCACGACCCTTGCGCACCTCACCCAACCGCGCCATGCCGTCCTCGGCGAACCGCGCCCGCCAGTTCGCCACCGACCCCGGCGATACCGACAATGCCTGGGCGATGGCCGTGTTGGCCATGCCCTCGGACGCCATCAGCAGCGCCTTGGCCCGTACCACCTCCCGGTGTGCACCCGACTGCGACCGCGCCAACGACTCGAGCAAAACGCGCTGCCCATCGGAAATCTCCAAAGCGGGTACCGGATTCCTCATGTACGGATTCTATCGAATCGATCGACAATTATTTGCGAGACACACCACTAGCTGTGGGTGATAGTCGACTCACCATCCGACCGCCCCCATCTCCTCATAGTCGAAATGGTGTCCACCAGGAGGGACGTACGTGCGGGCGGCGCTCGGCTGGTCAAGCGGTGGTATCGATGGTGACCTCGGCTCGGCCGTCGAGGGCAGGGAGCAGGTAGTGCGGGCAGGTGACCACCTGACGGGGCACGGGAATTGTGCGCCGAGTGCTGTCGAGGTAGAGACGATATGCGAGCTGACTTTCCCGGTGGACGCCGGTCGCTGGGTCGACGGCGCCGAGAAAGTACCCGTGCGCGGCGTCAACGGTGGAGAAGATCGTCCGCGCCCACTCGGCGGGCTCGGCGGGCGGCAAATACCGGGGCTCGCCCGTCTGCGCATCGACGGTGTGCACGATGACGGTGACAGTGAACCCGGTAGCCGCGGGAAACCACGCCTCGGCCGCGGCGTCGAACGGTGCGATGGACGTGTGGATCTGAAGCTCAATATTCGTTCCGGTGCGGGCCGCCGCCGTGATGATGTGCGAATCTGCCCAGACGTCATCGGTGGCCAGGTGTGGCAGCGCTTGGTCGGAGTCGGTGTGGACGCTGCCGGGATCAGCGGGCATGGGCTTGTTTGTCCCGTTCTCGGATGATCTGGTCGGCCAGGCGGTACACCGCCAGTTCGTCGGGGATACCGACCTTGGTGGCGCGCTCTTGGGCTGCGATGAACGCAATGACCTGCTTGTTCCCCTGTCTGCGATCTCGGTACAGGAACTGGTGGCGTGCCTCCGCGAGGTCCTCGAGCACCAACCACTGGAAGCGGTCGAGACTGGTGGCGATCTCGGCGATACGCACCCGCTTCGACTGGACTGTGCGCCACCGGTCAGCCAGGTCCGATCCCCCGAGCAGTACACCGAGGACCATAGCGCAGATCGCTGTGATCATTCGGCGTCCCTTCTTGAGGCCACGGATTTCTTCGGATCACTGGTGACCACGTGCAGGGCGATGGTCGCCGCGATCGCGACAAACACGGTGAGCAGCAGGGGCAGCGAGAACTCGGACGCGGTCACCGCCCCGACGGCAGCGGCCGCGAAGGCGAGCACGGCGAGCAGCCAGAGGGCTCGGGCTGCCAAGGCCCGATGTGTGATCTGGGCGGCTGAGCCCGCGACGACCAGCACGGCGCCGAGCCAGAGAGTCCAAATGGGCATGGTGTGTGGCGGGTCCTTCCGACGTCGGCGGGCTTGAAGTCTCGTGGGACAGGGTGTCATGCTGCCGGTGGCCGAGCAGGTCGGTGCGGTCGCAATCGAGCCACAGTCTCGGTTGGGAGAACCGGAAAAGGTCGTCGAAGCTGCGCAAATGGGCGCGCAATCAGTCCATGCGGCTGATCGGGCCGATGTTCTATGACGGCACACTCCATCAGCACTGATTTCACGTTGCGGTGGTTGTCGAAGGCGGATCGCGTGGAGGAGCTACGCCGTCAGATGGCGGCGATCCCGGATCGGTCTGTTGAGCCAGCCACTCCGATGTCGTTTGGCGGTTCCTGAGTCGGAACCGGCGTCGGCGACGAGCGCGGAATCGATTCTCCGACTGCTTCCTGTGGCTCCAGCCTTCGCGAAACTGTTGCCCAGAGGTGTCACGATGGCAACGGTGCGGTGGGGGTGTATTGAGCTCCTAAGTTTCGATTAGCCTTAGCTCGGGCCGTCTAGGTTTCGATTTCTCCTGATTTCCAGTAATCGGAACCGGCGCCAAGCCGAAAATTAGATCGTTGATGTCATGGGATTCCACCCCAAGATCTGCGCAAAGCTGGTTGAAGCCACCGCTGGTGGTCCAGACGTCGTTCATCACCTTGCTCAGTAATCGCGATGACTCTCGTTCGCTCATCCCGTCAGGCTCCCCAGATCGGTATCCTTTGCGGGACAGGTTTACACACGTGGTGTGATATAGCCAGTCGCTTAGTAATCCGATGTCGTGGAGACGGTAAGCCAGCGCGATCGCTGCAACTTTCCACCTCTTCTTTTTGACGAGAATCTGGTGAAGTGGTGGATTCATCGAGACTTGGGCACGAAGGTCGCTTTCGGGCATCAAGAATGAGGAAGCAAAAGCATCTGCTTCACGCTCAGCGTCAACGCCGGTCGATCGAGTCGGACCGCTGTGGAGAACAAGATGACCCAGTTCGTGTGCTGCGTCGAACCTGCCACGCTCGGCTGACTTATGCGGGCTGAGAAGTACATACGGGCGACCGCTGTCTCGGAAGGAGAAGGCATCAAGCGCGCCCTGTTTCGTCCTTGCCGAGAAAACCGCAACTCCGTGAAGCTCGAGCAGATGCACAACGTTGCCTAGTGGAGCCTCGCCCAAACCCCACTTTGCACGGACGATCTCGGCAGCCGCCCCCGCTGCGGCTGTCCCAACGTGCTTGTCGAGTGTCGGTACGTTGACCGGTGGTGTGTCGTAGTGGGAGTCGATCCATGTTCGCAGCTCGACGGCATGGCTGCAGATTGCAATTGCCATATCTCTGTTACGGGCTGTCATCTTGGTTGGTGCTCGGAAGCTGACGGAATCGGTCGGCACCTCATCAAGAGCGGGACGTAGGAAATAGTTCGACCGAACTTTGAGCGCCTGCGCAAGTCGATCGAGAGTGTCTTGTGAGGGGTCCTTTTTTCCGTTCTCGAAGTCAGAGAGACTTTTTGTGCTCAAACCACTTTCGCTGCTGAGGGCTGTGATGGTGACACCGCGGCGTTTCCGGGCGGCTGTGAGTCGTGAGGATACGAACACGCGATTCGCCTCACCCATGTCTGCCTCCTTGCTCATACCTTTCGCGTGACTGAGAAGTCGTAGTCAGCGCCGGTGTCGTCGTTACCTTGTTCTTCCGGGGACGCCGAAGGATCGATAGGTGAGATCAGCAGGCGGTAGGACCACTTGGAGATTTGGTCGCCCTCCATGTCGATCGGCTGGCTCACCTCGGCATAAAGCTGCCCGTCCGGGTGCGCGTTCGTCAGTAGCATCCAAGTTTCACGAAAGCTGGCGAAGGCTGGGTCGACCTCGTCGCGGGACATCAGAGCGAATTGCGCATTCTTCTCAACCGCGTCGCGGACGGTGCGACCTTTGGGGTTCTTCGTGCTAGGGACTCCGTAGTCGGTGCCAGTGAACCCGTCGCCGCTTGTGACGATCAGGCACCGACTCCCACTGGGGTGTACGAGCGTCGGCTGGTTCCAGTAGTCGACCCGCGTCCAACCTTTCGGGATCAGCATTTCGCTTAGGCGCCGGACATGGCGTGACCAACGAGCCATTTCGCCGGCACCGTTAGCGTCCAGGGCGGTATAGGTCATGCGCTCCGCGTCGCCGTACAGGAGCACCTCATGAATGGTCGAAACATCGATGTCCAACTCGGCAAGCTTGGCTTGGCCGGAAAGCGTGGAAGCGGAGTCCAAGATCAAGAACAGATCCCTTCTATAAGGTCGGTAGGTTCATGATACACGACCTAAATCTAGGTTGTAAAACATGAACCACCGTTTCCTTCGGGACCATCTGCCCTTGAGCTCCACACAACAGTCCCCGATCGGCGATATTTCGTGGCCTATGCGTTGGTGAGGGCCCGTGCGCGCCGAACTTCATGCCTGGGTGAGGTGTTGACCGATGGCCAGTGGGTGGCTGTAGGGACCGGGTTGAAGCTGACCCTTAACTCTCCCTTAACCGTGGCTGTGGTGTCGGCGCCTCATGGAGGTCTCATCGCCCATTGGTTCGGGCCTTTTTGCGCGGCCGAGCGGTATCCGGGTTGACTTGGCGCTTGATGGCAGTGTCCAAGATGAGCTGGTCAGGGGTGCCGGTGAATCCGCGGATGGAGTCCAACAACGCCCGATCTCGACGGCCGGTGAGCTTGGGTCCGACGAGGTCCAGCAACTCTTCCCATTTTGCACGGGCGAGCTCATGCTGAAGGCGGCTGGAGATTCTGGTGTCGGTGAATGAGCGCAGGGCCAGGGCGGCCTGGACTCCGTCGAACTTGCCGATCAAGGACACGTAGATAGGGTCGGCATTCCAGGCGACGCCCTTACCGTTCGTGAGGAAGACATAGACGATCTGGTTCACGTAACGTGGGCTAAGTTGTGCGGGAACTTGACCATATCGGCCAACGAGATCGAGCAAGCGTTGGGCAACTGAGGGTTCCTCGTAGAAGTTATTCCATCCCTCGTGGGCGTTGTTCAGCTCGTCGAGGGATTGGGCGACTTCGGCAGCGCGGTCGGATTCGGGCAGGTAGGCGGCGCCGTCAACAAGGTCGAGTAGGTCGCGGGCACGTTGCGCACGGTCAAGGTCTGCGTTTGCGCGGAACCGTGAGAGTTTGATGCCGCACTCGTTGCGAGCGTTCTCACTGACATAGGGCCAGAGAGCTGGCCAGAGGTTGCGGACGTTGTCTTGGGTATCCGGGGTGGCGTCCGGCGGGTTGAAGATGCCGAACAAGCCGGCCGCGAGGTTGTCTGCTTGGTCCTGTGGAAGCTGATCGAAGAAGGTTGCGGCGTTATCTAGCTCAGCTTCGGGTAACCGTAGCGTCCGGACGTTGTGCAAGAGTCGTCCGATTTCGGCGACGACGTTGTCGCGGGGGAGGGTGATGACCTCGCGAATGCAGGTTTCCAGCCATTCGGCCAGTTTCAGGCCGGTGAGAGCGTTCTGATTGGGGTGTGCAGCGCTGGCGTTGTTGCGCATGTAACGGATGTGGTCAAGCTGCTTGTAGCCGATATCGCTGATTAGTTTGATGCGGTTGGCCGCTTCCATCAGCTTCGCATCGTCGATTCTGGCAAGGTCCTCCGGATTCTTGAGGCTGCTTCGGCGGGCGGGGTCCGGTTCTGCGAGGTCGAAGAAGTAGGCGACGTCGAATGAGGCGACTCGGGCCCGCAGCTCGTTTATCGTCTCGTTCCAGAGGTAGTTGAGGGCGGCATCGAACAGTCCAACTGAAGCGGCCAGAATCATCTTGGCGACGTAGGAAGCACGAGCTCGCTGGGTGTCGTCGAGCCCTTCAAGGGCATCGGGTGCGTTCTTGAGCAACTTCTCTCGCTCGCGCACGTTGACAATGATGTCCTCGGTCGGAAGCCCCCATCCAACACCGTCACAGCAGTCGCCAAATCAGCCACAGAAAATCCTCCAGAGTCGAGCGAGTTGGTCAGTCTCGCTACCGAATTAGACTCCTCGATTATACGTTCCGACCTGCGCAAATAGGGGTTCCGTGCTCGTCCCGCGTCCCCGGCGGGTACGAACTGGAAGCGCCATTGGCGAATCGGTTCTGCCATGTGGAGTTCACTCCGTCTGTGGACGAGTGGTTGGACGGTATGGCGACGGGGTGGGCCACGCCGCCCGCCTCGCGTGCGGTGGCGACGGACGAACAGCGCGTGGCGCTGGTGCGTAGTTCGATCACCGGATATGTCCAGCGCAACCCGGAAGCGTTGGACGCGTTCCCGTCGTCGGCGGCGCAGACCGGGGGAGCGTGGCCGTCGCGACGCACGTGGGCGATGCTGGCGGCGGTGTTGCCGCATCTGCGTGACGACGACAACGCGGCGATCAATGCGGCGGTGTTCGGGTTGATCGGTGAGGGGACTGGTGTCGAGTTCCTGGAATGGCGCAGGAATGCCGATCTGCCCGACCCGGTGGCGGTGATCGAGAATCCGGAAACGGCGTTCGACTGGCAGTCTCGTCCGGACCTGGTGTGGGCAGTTCTGTCGGGTGTGACGGCGTGGGCTGCGGGGCGGGGCACTGTCGAGGCGTGGCGCAGCGCGTGGGGGCCGCTGATCGCGGCTGCGGAAGCGGGTGCACCTGATGTGGCGGGCGCTGCGGCGCGGACGTTGGCGAAGGCGCGGCCCGCCAAGGCTGTGGTTCCGGCTGCGGCGAAACGGTTCTCCCCGATGTTGGTGGCTGCGGGTCTGGTCGGTGAGGCGGCGTGAGCGCGGTGCGGGTACTCGACCCGGACGAGTTGCGCGCGTTTCGGTTGGCCCGGTTGGTCTCTGCCGAACAGATGCCGTACTTCATGCGGGCGTTGTTCGCGGCGCAACCGGTGGCTGCGCCGGGGCTGGGCACGTTCGCGGTGGATGCGCAGTGGCGGTTGTATCTCGATCCGGCGCTGCTGGTCGGTGCGAACGCGTGGCCGGTCCCGGTGGCGGGTGCGGTCCTGTTGCACGAGGTTGGGCACTTGCTGCGGGCACATGCCGCGCGCGCGGAGTTCTTGCCGAAGCCGGTCGCGCACTTGGCGTGGAACTACGCCGCCGATGCGGAAATCAACGATGACCTTCTCGCGGCCGGTGTCGGACTGCCCGAAGGGGTGATCACCCCGGAGTCGTTCGGGTGCGCATCGGGAGGCATCGCGGAGGACTACTACACGAACCTGGTAGATCCGTCTGCCCCTCCATCTCCGAACGCACCCGCAGACGGCGACGGCGATCCGGGGTGCGGGTCCGGTGCGGGGTGCCCTGCCGTGCCCGGCGAGTTGGGTGCGGCCGGGAGTGAGGTCACCGAGGGTCTCGACGGCGCGGAGGCCGACCTGGTGCGGCGGTATGTCGCGAAGGCCGTTCGTGAGTCTTCGGGAAAGGGGCGGGGGAGCGCCCCGGCCGGGTTGGCGCGGTGGGCAGGTGAGGTACTGGCACCGCCGACCGTGGCATGGGATCGGTTGTTGCGTGCGGTGATCCGGCGTGCGCTGGCGGATCAGGCGGGGCGGACGAACTACACGTATTCGCGACCCTCGCGGCGCGGGATCTCGGGCATAGTCGCTCCGGCGATGCGCGGCCCGTCGATCACGGTCTCGATTGTGGTCGACACGTCGGGATCGATGTCGGCAGACGATCTGGATGCGGCGATGAGTGAGGTTGCCGGGGTGCTGCGGGCTGGCGGTGTGGTACGGGATCGGGTGCGGATTCTGGCCTGTGATGCGTCGAGCACAACGGCGCAGCCGGTTCGGTCCATCGCGGACGTGAAACTGATCGGCGGCGGCGGCACCGACATGCGGGTGGGTATCGAGGCGGCCAACGCTGCGCGTCCGCAGCCGCATGTGGTGATCGTCCTGACGGACGGGGATACGCCGTGGCCGGATCGCCCGTCGCGGTCGCATCTGGTGTGCGCGGTGATCGGCAGTGACACGGCTGCGGGGCGTACACCGTCGTGGGCGTCGACGGTGCGCGTGCCGGTCGGCGCGGGAGTTCGCGCGTGAGCGCGGCAGGAAGCGGCGACCTGGTCCGCTACGCCGACCGGGTGTTGGCCGGTACCGGGATCACCGCCGGCCAGGTCGCGGCGGTAGTGGCAGGTACGGCGACCGATGCGGCGGCGTCGGCTCTGCGCGCCGGTTGGCGCTGTGCCGCGAATCCGGTGCAGGGGAGCGATGAGGGGCGGGGAGCGGCATGAGCGTGGAATGGTTCGACCTCGCTCAGCGGCTCTATGCCGCCGAAACCCGGTCGCCGGTGGCTCGGCTCACGCACACCACGTTCGTGCCGTCCACGGCGGCGCTGGCGGTGCGTGCGGTCGCCCGTGGTGGCAGCGTCACGGTGGCAGTGGCCGGGTTCGAGGGCCGCGAGGAACGTGCCCGCGACGTGGATGCCCTGGGACTGCTGGCCGCACACGGTGGCACCATCGTGGGGCGCTGCGACCCGGCACCGTTGCTCACCGACGACACCGGCACCCTGCCTGCCCTGGTGACGTTGGCGCGGGCGCACGCACACCACCCGGACCCGCAGGTGGCCGGTGCTGCGGCGATGGTGGCGTGGTGGGCGGATCGGGCAGACCATCCCGGCACGTCGGCGGTGGTGAATCTGGTGGCCGCGTCGTCGGCGCGGTATGTCCTCGGCATCACCCCGGAGGCCGAACGGTCGGCGACCACGTGGCGGCAGTGGTTCGGCATCTCCGATGACAGCGTCAGCGGCTTGCATGAGTGGGCCGCGAAGATCAGTGGCGGACCGCTGCTGCCACTACTGGAGCCGATCCACGAGGATGACCGTTATTCGTGGGACCGCGCGCTATCGGCAGCGACAGCCGGGCATGACTGGTCGCGCCCGGACAACACCGCCAGCGCCGCCATGGGACTGCGCACCCGATGCGATGCCGCCGACTTGAAAGCTGCCGCCCTGCTCGATGATCCGCTCTGGCGGCAACGCGCAGTCCATACCGGGCATGTGGCGGTCGGGGTGGCATCGGTGACCCCGCCGCCGACAGGCACGCGTCGGCGGGGCGCATCGCTGTCGGTGACCTGTGAGCGGCGCGATGCACGGTTGCGTGTCGGATCCGAGGTCACCGGCTGGATGGGCACCCCAGCGGACAGACCCTTCGAGCGGTTCTGTGTCGAGGTCACCTCGGCGCAGGTCGTAGAGGGAAAGTTGGTCCTCGGTCTCGGCTCGGTCGGCGCACACGCCCCCGCACCGGGAGCAAGGGTGTGCTTGATGCCCGGGCCGCCGTCCCCGCAGACGATGCGCGCGGGTCGGGGCCGATACTGGCGGCTCTACCGTGCCCGCCGTTCCTGGCTCTCCACCGGCCAAACACCGGTCGCTGCGCGGCGTGAGGTTCCCCTCGACGTGCTGATCGCGGGCGCAGAGGACTAGCCCCGGCAGCCTGCACTGATATCCGAAAACAGTTTGCTTCACACCACCTTTCGTGAAAGGTCGCACCGTCATGCGCATCCTCGCCCCCCGCCCCGATATCCCCAACCCGGCACCCTCGAGCGCACCGGCACCCAGGCCGACCCCGCCGTCGCTCACGCAGTGGCCGGGATCGCAGATCATGTCCGATCCGATCACCGCACGTGTGCTGTTCTCGGTGTGGTCGGGTGATCCCGCCGTCGTCGTCCCGTCGCCACCCGGCGCGGGTAAAACTCGACTGGTCGCCCTTCTCGCGGCAGCACTGGCACACCGTGCGGATCTGCGTGTCGGCATCGCGGCCCAGACCCGCGAACAGGCAGTGGAGATTGCGCGGCGCCTCGGCACCCTCACCGATCGCGCCGCACTGATGTGGAAAGCGAAACCGTCGAAACCCGACAGCGGCGAGACGCCAGCGGTGTCGGGGCAGAAGGTGCGGTGGCCCGGTGAGGTGGGCGCGATCCTGATCGGCACGACCGCCCGATGGCTGTTCGCCGACCCTGAGAAAGTCAGTGCCGACGTGCTCGTGGTCGACGAATCGTGGCAATGCACCTACGCCGATCTGGGCGCACTTGGCGCCATGGCCAGGCAGGTGGTCTGTGTGGGCGATCTCGGTCAGATCGATCCGGTGGTGACCGGCGACGTGTCTCGATGGGACGGCAGCGATACCGCCCCGAACCTGCCGGGACCGATCGCGCTGCAAGCCGCACACGGCGACGCGGTGGGCGTGGTTCGGCTGCGCCACACCTGGCGGCTCGGACCCGGCACCACCGCCCTGATTCAACCGTTGTTCTACCCCGACCTGCCGTTTACCTCCCGCCGACCACCGGAGCACCTGACCGACGCGGGCGGAGTCGTGCTGCCCGAGCTGGCGCACCGTTCGGTCACGGTCTCCGGTGGCTCGTCCGATCCGGCGCTGGTGACCGCGTGCGCACAGCGGGCGCGGGAGCTGGCGGGCGCGGAGCTGGTCACCGCCGAGGATCAGCGACCTATGAGCGCCGCTGATATCGCGGTGGTGGTTCCCCACGTGACGCAGGCGGCGGCGATCCGTGCCCTCCTGTCTGATCACCCGGACGTGCTGGTCGGCACCGCGAATTCACTGCAAGGGCTCGAGCGTGCCGCTGTGGTGGTGTTGCATCCGCTGGCCGGATACCGCACCGCCGAGCAATTCAGCCTGGATCTGGGCCGCGCCTGCGTGATGCTCTCCCGCCACCGCGCCCACATGAGCGTCGTCATCGATGACGCGAGCGCCGAGGTACTCGCCTACACCGAACCCTCGACCGCGCACGCCGCCAATACCGCCCTGTTGGCCGCGCTGCACCGCACTCCCGCTGTGTAGCAACCTCAAAATGAAAGGGATTTGGGCAATGTCCGATGAAATCATGACCGAGTTCCGCGCAGAACGGCTGCCGGACGTCGACTCGCCAGCCCAGCTGGCAGCCGCATTCGCGGGGACGACCCGACCGAACTTCACCTACGAGTACGACGAGGGTTCTCAGGTCCACGACAACGGCGTCCGCGCGCTGCGGGCAGGGGATGGGCTGATCAGCTACGCGCATCTGCACTACCGATCAGGAGGAGGCCATGACGGTCTTCGGGGACTTCCTCGGTGATCTGCACCATCTGGCCGACGTGATGGGCGTCGACTGGGACGAAGCGCAGCGAAGGGGAGCGGTCCACTACACCGCCGAGTTGTACGGCGCGGACTAAAGGGAACTGACGGCCCGGCGGTCCCACGGACCCGTTCGGCCGGCAGTCCCCGGCACCGGATGCGCCGGGGCCGGTACTTCCCGATTCCCATGGGGCCATCACACGTATCGACCGCTCTGATTCACGCGTGTCACTCTGCGTGCCGACCTGCGTTTCATTCCGCGTGTCGACCTGCGTGTGAAAATGCGTGCAGACACGCGAGTAAAGATGCGTGTGATTCAGCGAGTACTTCTCTAGCATGATGCCGAAGGTCCCGGAAATACGCGGCCGTAGGCGGGTTGGTCAGTGGCCGCCCCGGAGTGCAGCAGAGGAGCGAGGCATGGTGCAGACCGGAAAGCGGAAGGGCGCTCGCCAGCGTCCGACTGGGGTGGGGAACGGACGTGCAGTGCGATCGCCGGATGAAGTTCTCAGCGCAGGAGGAGATTCCGACGCGATGGCACCGACCGTGGGGGCGGCAGCGAAGCTGGAACCGCGGAGGGGGCCGACCAAAGTGCAACTCAATACCCGGGTTCTGGCCTCGACGGAGGCGCGGTTGAACTGGCTGGTGAAGAACCGCAACTTCTCGGTGACCAGCGTGGTTGACGTGGCACTGCAGGAGTTGTTCGACCGCCACCACGTACCGCCGGCGGACGTCGAGGGCCGGATCGTGGAGCAGTAAACGTGACCCGTCCGTGGGAGCAGATTGCACTGTTCGGCCTGCACGAGCCAGCACCTCCCGCACCCGCCCCGGAGCCTGGCGACGATGCCACCGAAATCGCACCGGAGGAAACAGCTCCAGCGCAAATAGCTTCGGCGGAACCGCCGGCACCCGCCACTGACGCGGATCTGCTGAATGCATCGGCGACCGAGCCGGCGCCACCACCACACGCACCGGTATGGGAGACATTGCCCGCAGGAGAAGAAGCCGATGGCCATGCGTTGATCGTGACCGCCGACGGGACGTACACACCCTCCGGGCGGGAGCTGACCGGGCCGGTCGACTCGGTCGAGAAGCTGGACAAACTGATCCGCTGGGCCTCGCTGACACCGTTGGGAGCCCCCGCGCAGATCTGGGTCGTCGGACAGGCCGCATGTGAACTGCTCGGGTGGATCATCGACCCGGGCAGTGAAGACGACGTCGACGACATGGAGGCCCTTCGCAACCGCGCCGCCCAGGAACTGACTGCCGTCCTCCACGCCGCCCTCACCCCGATGCTGACCGCGGGCTGGGAGTTGCGCGGCGACCCGGGGCACGTGGTGCATCTGTCCCGCTCGATCGGGAATTTCACCTCCATGGTCGATGTGGTGATCGAGCCGTACGTGTGGACGTACTGGAACAAGGACTTCGGTTGGCACAACCGGGTCGGTGACATGGGCATCCTCGGCTCACCGACGGCCGGAACGTATCTCCCGGACGACGACCTCCCGGCGGCACGGGAGCTCGGTCGCCGGTTGGCCTGGTGCGCCAAGTACCTTGGGGTGCTCCCGGGGCCGACGCCCGCGCGGACCGGCGCCGCCCTCGTCGACAAGATAAAGCGTGAACGCACCCGCAGCGGCAAAGGCATCGTCGTCACCACACCCGGTTCGGTCCCACCGCTGGACGGTCCGCCGCGGGGAGATCTCGAACCCGCCGTCGGTTGGACCCGCGTCCCCGACGCGCAGGATTTGGACGGGACGAGCCGGTTGGTTTCGATCGACCAACGCGCCGCCTACCTCGCCTCCGCGGGCATGCTCGAATTCGGCTACGGGCAGCCGACACTCCTGACTGGTGACACTGCTGCGGCTGTGGCGGTGGGGGAGAAGGGTGCCCCGTTCGGGCTGTGGCGGATCACCCTGCCGCCCGGGCAGACACTGTCGCTTCCCGAGAAGCTACCTCTGCCGCACCCCCACATGCTGGCGGACCAACCGGTCCAGACCTGGGTGACCACGGTGAGCCTCGACGGGTTGTGCTCACCGGTCGCTGATGGGGGGATCGGTGCCGATCTCGACGACCTCGACATCGCCGAGGCCTGGGTCTACCCGCAGCAGGGCCGCGCCCTGGACAAGTGGGCGAAGATCCTGCGCGAGGCCCGCAAGGCCGCGGTGGACACCGACGACGCGGCGGCGAAACGGTTTCTCGGCACCTGCTACAAGGGCTACATCGGGCGAATGGTGAACCCGGACATGTGGACTGCGAAGCAGATGCAACATCACCACCAACCGCTCTGGCGTGCGTCGATTATCGCGCACTGCCGGTGGCGCGGCCGCCGGGTGGCGATGCGGATTGCCCGCGAGCACGGCCGCTGGCCGGTCCGCACCGTCACCGACTCCTGGGTGTACCTCCTCTCAGGCGGTGAGGACATCGCCGACGCAAGCGAGGCACTAGGGCGTGTCTCCCAATGATTTGGGGTGTTGTGCTGCAGACTCTTCGCTGTGGCAGACGTTGTTAATCGGTTTGAGGTGTTGACGGACAAGCAGTGGGAGTTGCTTGCGCTGCTGTTGCCCAGTTCGGATGGGCTGCGGGGGCGGAAGTTCCAGAACAGCCGGCTCGTGGTGGAGGGGATGCTCTACCGGCTGCGTACCGGGCTCCCGTGGCGGGATCTACCTGCGCATTTCGGCCCCTGGAAGACGGTGTGGAAACGGCACCGACGCTACGCCGGGGATGGAACGTGGGATCGGGTACTCATAGCCCTGGCCGCGATGGCCGATGCCGGTGGCGACCTGGATTGGGCGGTGTCGGTGGATTCCACCGTGGTGCGGGTGCACCAGCACGGCGCCAACGCCGCGCGTGACACAGGGGGATCTACCGAATTACACGAATCTGCTTGACGAACCGGTCGATCACGGCATCGGCCGGTCCCGCGGCGGGCTGACCTGCAAAGTCCACCTGGCATGCGATGGCGACGGACGTCCCTTGTCGGTGCTGGTGGGTCCTGGCCAGGCAGGCGACAGCCCGATGTTCGGCCCGCTCCTGGAGGGCATCTGCGTGCCGCGCATCGGTGGCGGCGCACCCCGCACGCGCCCGGACGAGGTCCGTGCCGACAAGGCGTACACATCCAAGGCCAATCGAGAACTGCTACGCAGCAAGGGCATCAAGGCGGTCATTCCCGAGAAGTCCGATCAGGTGGCCAACCGCAAGAACAAGGGCAGCGCGGGCGGTCGGCCACCGAACTTCGATGCCGAGTCGTACAAGGGCCGCAACGTAGTGGAAAGGGCCTTCAACAAGGCAAAACAGTGGCGAGCGGTGGCAACCCGGTATGACAAGCTTGCGCTGACTTACCGGGCTGGATTCCTTCTCGCCGGCATCGTCGAATGGCTCAAACTATTGGGAGACATGCCCTAGGGAAGATGTCGGTCGAGAAGGACGTGGTCCTCACCGACACACTCCTGTCCGCCTTCACTTCGGCCCAGGACGTACACGAGGTGAACCTCGCGATCAAGGCGGCATTCGCCGACAACGAGGACGCCGACGACGACGAAGGGGAGGGGGTGCTCTGATGGCCCTGCATCTTCCGAAGCCACGCACCAAGAAGCCAGCACAGGAGGCGGTCGCCCTCGACGGCCTCAAGGTCTCCGTCGCCAACGCCGCGACCAGCGGCGTCGAAAAATCAAAACAGGTCAAGAGCGGGGGACTGGCCGGCCTGACCAGCAAGGTCTCGGTCAAGCAATTACGCAAAGAGCTCGGCAACGAGGGACTACGGCAGGCGGCAATCGATGCCGGCCGCACACCCCCATCGGCTCGCACGTTGCGCCGATGGGCGCAACAAGGCCGGATCCCACACGCCGACGTCCTCGAGCGAGCCCAACGCCGTGCCGCGATCGAACGTCTCGGCGGCGTCGATGCCGTGGCCGCGAAGATCGGCCGGTCCCGCTCCGCGGTCTCGCGGTATCGGTCCGGGGAAACGAACGAGTTGCGTGCGGACGCGAGCAAGAAGCTCAAGAACGTCAAGGCGCAGGACATCATGAAACGCGCCGGAGTGTTGCGCCCAGACGGAACACCGAAGAAGGCCGTCATCCGGGTCAAGGGCGGCGTCATGGTCCGCAACGGCGCCGACGAGGGCTACGACTACCGGGTCCGCACACTGGATTTCGCGAACTCGGACACACCGTTCACCAGTGAGGAGTCCCGCGAACTGGCCGCCGCACTGGCCAACGACGACCACGCCCGCGTGGTCGCCCTGCTGGAACGGCACGCCACCCTCGACTACCCCGAGAACAAGGGCTTCGACAAGTACAGCGATCAATTCGGATTCCACTTCGACCACATCGACTCCGTCCACATCGACTGGATCTAACAAGTTCTCCACTTACCTCGGCTGGGCGCCGGAGCAATCCACAGGGCTGCTAGATATTTTCGGACGCTGTGTCCCTCACCTCGATGTGGGCGTGGCCGGCCCGGACAGCGGTCTGCCCACCAAAGCGGGTCAACAACCACTGTCCGCCGGATAGAGGGGCGAGCGCCCATTGGCGTCCGTAGACAAAGGCGGTGGGATGTCTATCCGACAGGCTGTGCTGATATTCGTGGCCCCCGTGGGCGTGGGCCGGGGGAGACCCCGAGGACAGCAAGTGGCCGCCGCTCGTCGTCGGGCAATGCGTTGGCTCGCCACTTCTTCACCGCCCGGTAGAGCCACTGGCCTACCTGCTCACCGTCGGCGGTGACATAGTTCGCGGGAACGAGTGCGTCGCCGTGCTCTTCGCGGTACGCGGCAATTTCGGTAAGCATCCGTCGCCGCTTGCCGTCGGCCGGTGACACGGCAGGAAGTGGAAGATCGTCATCACTCCACACGAACCCGATCGCATCGAGTTGCGCAATGCGTTGGGGCGGAAGGGTGCCGAGCATACGGGCAACCCGCTGGCGGTCCTGCCAAAGTCCCAGTCGAAAACCGCATTCGGTGACATAATCGACGGGCACCACGATTCGGGGGTGATGGCGGCGAAACGCGGCGTAGAGTTGCAGAGGTGAGGCCGAGGACCGGTTTGCTCGCATCGAGATCACATCCTTGTGAAAGCCGTCAAGCGTTGCCTGAATAGTCATTAACTCAAGTATGTCAACCAGTTTGACGATCTGTCACGGAAGTCGACACGTGTTGGGTTGCAACTTGTGCACAGGTAGTGAGAGCCGGTGGAACTCACAAGCTGATCGCCAGCGCGAAGAATCTTTCCATGCTCGCGCACCGGCACGCCAAGGTCCTTGGCTTGGCGGTACATGGAAGCGCTCCCGTGTCCTGGCGTTGGCCTGATCACTCCAGCCTGTGCCCGCGGCGATGTCGGTACGTCGTCGAGGCGGGGACATGTCGTTCACGGGTCAAGCCTGAGACATACGGATCGGTTTACAGGTTCCAGAGTCGGAGCAGCGCGGCCCGCAGGCGAGCGGAGACGATGCGGTGGTCGGTGCGCAGTCGAGGATTGGGGTGCCCGACCTCGGCGAGCCATACTTCCGCGTCGGTCACCGCGAGCGGCTCCAGGTCGACTCGGGTACGCAGCTGGTACGCCACCGCTTTACGGGTGTGCGGGATCGCGATCGGGTCGGAGTCCACGACCGCGGGCGGGTAGAGCCATTCGTTGTCGGCGGTGACCTGGAGCAGGACAAACCCGCTGTAGCCGCCTGCGGCCGGGGGTGTCGATGCGGAACCATTCGAGCTGGTACTTCGCCGCCGGCCCCGCAGACGTACGGCGGCGGCTGGTGTGGGCCGCGCGCTCGTGTTCTTCCGCGGCGCCGGGTTGGTAGTCGGTGATGTGCCACAGGAACATCCGGGTCACCGGGGTGGGCAGGAACTCGGGTTCGGCGCGCGCCCGGCCACCGATTCCTGGTAGGGGGACGCCCCGGCCGATCTGCCAGATGGCGGTGGCGTTGTCGAGGAACACCTGGTCGACCTCGGTGATCTCGTCGATCCCGTCGACGAACTCCCTGACGGCGGCGACAACGTCGGGATCGTCGGTGATGACCACGGCCTCATCGGCGATGGTGGAGCTGTACGACGCGCTGGCGGAGCCGATGACCGCCCGCCTACTGGTGGCGACTACACCTGTGTGCAGGTTCGGCGACGACAACACCCTCACACCGGCGGCCACGTAGTACGCGAGCGCGAACGGGGAGGTGGCGTGCGCGCGCACCGCGGCCCTCGAGGCGTTGACGACGAGGACGTCACCGGCACGCAGCGGCAGCAGGTCGGGGGCGTCCTCGCCGAGGTAAGCGATCGCGGCATGCCGAGGTCCCCGCGTTCTGATGGCGCGAGTGATGTGCGGCCACGGGCTCGGACCGTGGAAGGTGGTCCCCATACCCAAAGAGGTTAGCGGGGATGAGCGCTGCCGCCGGTGGACCCGATTGACCCGCCGAACCAGCAAGGCGCCATCTCCCTAGTGAGGTGCGGGTGACTGCTGTAGAAGGACATTTCCGCAGCGTTATCCGGGGTCATTCCTCGGCCGACACACTTTGACTCTGCAGAGTCCTATAAGAGTGCTGGCAACGAGTGCGATATCCGACTCGGCGCGTGAGTACAGAAGTTTCAGGCGGTGGGCTGGCGACGAATGAAGTCGGCCATTCCCGGGACGGTGAACGCGATGCGACCGTGTTCGGGGGACCAGATGAGCCCCTTCTTGATGGCCGAATCACGAACATCACTGACCGCGGTCGTCGCCACCCCCATGGCCGCGGCGACCTTCCCGGACCGGGGAGTGGGTTCCCCGGTTTCGGCGATGGCGCGCAGGTACCGGCGCTCCCGGTCGGTGGCTCGGGTCCACCGGGACGGAAAGAACCCGTCATCGAGTGCTCGACGGCCCTCCTCGACCGCGCTGTGGGCGTCCTCGGCATCGAAGGGGGAGGCGGGGGCGGTGTGCCAGATCGCCTTGCCGAACTCTTGCAGGAAGTACACGCATCCCCCGAGTTGCTCCCCTCGCCGCACAGCGATTGAGCAGCCACCGGGAAGGAACACTGTCATGACCGTACTCGCCCCGACCCTCCAAGCATTCTTCACCGATCGGCTTACCCACCAACTCGGCGCCAGTGAACACACCACTGCCGCGTACCGCGACACATGGCGACTGCTGCTCGCATTCACCGCCGAGCGGCTGGGTGCCGCGCCTACCGCGCTGGACATCGCCGACCTCGACGCCCCGCATAGCAGCGCATTCCTGTCCCACCTGGAACGCGAACGCGGCAACAGCATCCGTACTCGAAACATGCGGTTGGCGGCAATCCATTCGACGTTCACCTTCGCCGCGCTGCGTCAGCCAGAACACGTCGAGCTCATCGCGCGCGTGTTGGCGATACCGCCCAAACGCTACGAGCGCAGCCAACTCACCTTCCTCACCCCGCCCCAAGTGGCCGCGCTTCTCGCGGCACCTGACCGCACGAGCTGGACAGGCAGACGCGATCACGCCCTGATACAGCTCGCGCTCACCACCGGACTGAGAGCTTCGGAAATCACAGGCCTCACCCGAGGAGACCTGCACCTCGGCGCCGGGGCGCACCTACGGTGTCACGGCAAAGGCCGCAAAGACCGGACCACCCCGCTGACCACCGAAACCATCGACGTCCTGCACGCATAGATGAGCGACCGCGACTCCGGGACACCAACGACCACACCACTGTTTCCCAACCGCACCGGCACCCGCATGAGCCGCGACGCTCTCGCCGCACGCATCGCACTACACGCCGCCGCCGCCGCGAACGCCTGCACATCGCTCACCAGCAAGAAGGTCACACCCCACGTCCTCAGACACACAGCGGCAATGCGCCTGCTCCACGCCGGAGTCGACCTTACAACCATCGCGCTTAGGCTCGGACACGAGCGCAGTGACACCACCCAGATCTACCTTCACGCCGACCTTACGATCAAGGAAAGAGCGATCGCCCGCACGACCCCCACAGGCACCACCGCCGCCCGATACCACCCCAACGACCCACTGATGGCCTTCCCCCAAGCGCTGTGATTATGCCGAGCCTATCGGTCAATTCCCACTCTCGCACAAGCAGAAACGGCCCACCCGCGGCATAACCACGACCTCCGCATAATCGGCGTTTTACGGCCATCCCACCATCGGCGCCGCGATCAACGCCGGCGCGGACGTCTCGGTTACCGTGCGCCTGACGACAACCATCAAGAGAGCGATCGCCTCGATCGACGAGACCGTGTGGACTCCGATCGAGTACACCGATGCCCTCTACGACGATGACACCGACACCTGGATTTCACACGCCGAGGTCGCCGAGATCCCGTTCATCGCGTTCGCCTCCCAGAAGAAAGCCCACCATCTTGCAGGGCGACTGGTGGTGCGGCGCATCCCGGACCTGCGACCGAAGAAGGACCAAGCCCAGGGCGCGTTGTTCGACATCTGGCGATTCCACGCCTTCTTCACCACCACCGACCCCGGCGCCCTCGATACCGTCGCGGTGCCGACAAAACCCATCGTCACCACGTCATCATCGAGCAGGTCCATGCGGATCTGAAGAACTCCGCACTCGCCCATCTGCCGTCGAACTCGTTTTCGGCGAACGCCGACTGGCTGGTCTGCGCGGTGATGGCGTTCAATCTCACCCGTGCCGCCGCCACCCTCACCGGCGATCCGAAGCTGACGAAAGCGACCACCACCACCGACCCCGGCGCATCATCGTCTCGGTCCCCGCGCGCATCGCGTCGTCGGCCCGACGGTTGACGCTGCACCTGCCGACCAACTGGCCGTGGGAAACAGTGTGGAACACACTGTTCGACAGAACGTTCGGCTCCAATCGCCCTCGACGCGAAAGATCAACTGGAACAACCCGACACGAGAGGCCGGGTGCTCAACCATGCCCACATACCGACCATTGCTGCACACCGAAACTCACCCCGACTGGATCAGCGAATCGGTGCATTCGGGTTAAATAACAAGCTGAGCGGAGCGCGGCCTCTCGGACTGCGTATCGGATCGTCGGACCTCAGTTTCCTACTTTCGGCAGGGGGAGCGCGATGCGCAGTTTCGAGTCGATCGTCTGGCTGAGGGCGAGGGACTGGTCGAGCAACGGGCCCAAGGCTTGAACCTTCGTATCGGCCGCGGACAGCGTGTTCACGATCTCCGCGGCCGGCGCGGCCGCCGCGTTCGCCTGATCGGTCGCGGACTGGCCGGCATCGATGATCCCGCCGAGCGGGGCGTCCGCGGACTTCAAGGCGTCCCCCAGAGACTGCAAGTGATCACCGAGCGAACCCAGAGTCTGGTCGGCTCTGGCGAGGGAGTCGAGTACCCCCACCACCTGGGGTAAACCCTCGTGGAGGGCCTGATCAGCGGGGGGCAACTGCTGCGCACCGTCCAGTGCCTGGTCGGTTGTACTGTCGACGATCTTCGCTTGTGCCACTCCGTCTTTGAAGATGTCGTTCGAGATACTCAGATCGCGCGTCACGATCAGGATGCCAGCGAGAACCGCAATGGTAAAGGACAGGGCGATCGCCCAGGAGAGCCGAAACATCAAGTTCTGCCTTTCACTCGCTCAGTGGTCGGCCACAAGCCGGTGCGGGCGGTCATGAGGGCGGTGCGGGTGCGACACCGAGGGCGGGGAGGTTCAGGTCATTGACCGGGGGGCCGATTACCGCGAGGAGGGGGCCGAACTCCTGCACGTGTGCGGCCTCTTCCCGAACGATTGCGAGGGTCGCAGAGATGGCGGAGGCTTTCGGGCCGAGCGCACCGAGGGATCCCTGGACGGTGGTCAGTCCGTGGTTGATCGCCTCCAGCTGGGTGGTCACCGATCCCACCGCAGTGGACAGTCCGGCCACCGTCGGGCTCGCGGTGTCGGCACGACCGGTCACCGTCACGATGAGGTCGGGCAGCGGCGCCGCGATCTCGCTGACGGTACTGGTGGAGGCGTTCAGTGTCTTGGCTTGACCGGAGAGTTCGCTGGCCTTGTCGGTGAGTCCTTCGAGATCGTTCGCGAGCGGCGTCAGGGTCTGGATGTCGGAGGCCAGACGCGCGTGTTTGGGGACGAGAATCCCGGTCAGGGTGTCGAATTGGCCTGCGGAATCGATCAGCTCGAGACTGAGTTTCGACGGCCGTCCCAGCGGATCGCTCACATCGCGCACGGCGGGAAAGAACCCGTTGAGGGCGCACAGAACCACCGCCGACCCCGCACCCAGCACGAGTACGATCGCGGTCCACAACTTTCTGGTGATCATCGGTTCCCTCCGGGGGCAGGAATGAAGGCGTCGGTGGCGGGAACGAGCGCGAGCTTGTTGGTCGTGCGGGTGAGTTCCGCGTTGAGCTGGTTCACCAGGTCGAGTGCCTGGGTGAGTTCGTTGTCGACGCCGGTCACGGTCGTGTTCGCGCCTGCCGATATCTGGTGCAGGGATGCCGCCGAGCCCTGCAATGTGGTGGCGACCCCCTCGAGCTGGCCGGCGATCTGTGTGTCACCTTGGCCGGCGGCGAGCAACGTGCGCGCGTTCGGCAGGAGGGCGTCGAGGTGGTCGACGTCGGTCGCGGTCGCAATGTTGAGCTGGGTCAAGACTCCTGTCAGTTCGTCGAGTTGTTTGCGGGCGGTGGCGGGCGCGGTCAGGTCCGCGCGTTGGGCGAAGAAGTCGTTGGTGAGGCGGAAGTTGTCCACGACGGTGCGCGCGCTGTGTTGCACCTGCAGCCCCTTGTGGATGGAGGCCACCACCAGTGCGAACAGGACGACGGCGATGACCGCGGCGAGGCGGCCCAGCCACTCGGTTGCCACCGAGAACCCGGTCGCGTCGGGGATTGCTGGCACCAGCACATCCGGCCGATGCGGCTTGGTGCCTTTCCGGTAGGGCAGCGCCGCCGCGGGCACATCGAATCGCTGATATTTGGTCACACCTCGGGGTGGGAACGCGTCGGGAGGTAAATCTTTGCGCTGCTGCATATCACGTCCAGTGGAAGTAGTGTCGGATCGTCGACGGTGAAAGGGTGCTCAGCCGGGAAGTGGAAGCATCTGGTTGATCGTTTTCGCCGCCTCGACCGAGACCCTCAGGTCACTCACCAGCCCCTGCACGATCACCAGCAGCTGGTTGCCTTGCTCCCCGAACGCTTCCGCGGAGGACACCAACGGGAGCACGGTGTTCTGGACCTCGCCGAGGATGGACTGGATGTTGGTGAGCTGATCGTTGGTCATCTGTGCACCCGAGGTGCTGCTGGCCAGCATCGCCGCCGCCGGGGCGATCGCCTCATCCAACTTCGTCAGCAGTGGACCGAGCGCGGAGGTGGCATCGAGCGCGGTCTGTGCCGTGTGGGTGAGCTCGGTCAGTTGCCGGAGTTGGCCGGTCACTTTGTCGTTGACGTCGACGATGTCCTGGGAAGCGGCGATGCTCGTCACGTTGGCGCGCTGCTGGTTGTCGAGGCGGGTGTTCAGGTTGAACACCACGAACGTGAGCAGCCCGAGTACACCGACCGCCACGATCGCCAGAACCATCCGGGCGGGACCGCCGCGGCGTCCGAAGAAAATCACAGAACTTCTCCTATTTTCCTGACAGGTCGTTCGCGGATTCCTCCGCGGAGACCCGGGCATCGTGCACCTTCGCCGCTGTCGAACGGGCGTCGTCGAGGATGACCCCCAACGTGGCGCTGTCGGCCGCGAGGGCCGCGGTGGCGCCGTCGACGGGAGGCTGCAACGAGTTGATGTGCGTTGTCAGTGTGTCGAGGGAGGCGACGAGGTCGGTCACGTTCGCGCCGGCCTGATCGAGCGTCGCCTGCACATCGCCGCTGATCTGACCGGTCAAGGTATGGAGCTCGGTGGTGACGGTCGCATCGGTGACGAGAACACTTGCGAGCGCGGTCTTCATCTTCTCCAGCGACGCGAACGCGGACAGAGTCACCTTCTCGTGCTCGACGATCTTGTCCAGCGCAGGGTTGTAGTTGCCGGCGGATACCACCGCCTGGTCCAGGCGGTAGGGGGTGGCGGTCAGGTTGTAGATCCGCGGGCCCAGGTAGAACACCGAGACCGGGATCAGGGCGAGCAGGAGCAACCCTCTGACGATGTTCGTGGCCTTCGACGCCCGAGGCGGTTCCCCGCCCTGCACGACGTCGTCGTCCGCATAGGGCAATTCGAACTGCATCGCCGGGTCCTCGGAGGCGTGACTGACCGGGCGGCTGCGGCCCGAGAGCGAGGTCATGGTTCGATCACCGAGACCAACGCAATGGTGCGCAGCGCGGTCACGGTGTGGGTGAGCAGACCCTTCACGACCAGCTTGCGTGTGAGGATCGCACCGAGCACCGTCATGCCCCGGCCGGTGAAGAAGCCCACCGGGATGAGCCCGCCGGCCTTCATCGGCAACTGTGACACATCCAGGATCTGATCGACGGTGGCGATGACGGTCACGGCTGGCTTCCCGACGACGTCGTTGTAGACGACCGCCTCGTCGGTACCGAACACGATCGTGCACGCGGAATCGGTATCCGTGCTGATGATGGAAACCGGCCGAGTGATCTTTCGTGCGACGGTGATTCGTGCCGGGAAGTTCTCGAGGTTTTGCCCGAGCAGCATTCCGACAATGTTGGCGACGCCATTCGCCTCCTGCCCGTCGTACTCGGATACAGGGTACGTGCCGGATTCAACAGTGGTCATGGGGGGTGGGCCTTTCAGAGCAGGGGTGACGGCGTTTCGTGCGGTCTCGCACGGAGGACTCGCCCGGATGAGGGGTCGGGCGCGTCCCCGTGCGAGAGTTTCGTGGGATCAGACGTCCCAGTCGGTGGGGACCTGACCCCAGGTGAGCAGGAAGTTGTTGAGTGCTCCCGCGTTCTCGATCGCCGCGGACATCGGCCCCTTGACGAACTTGATCTGCCCCGCTGACTCTGGATCCCATGGTTAGGGTGCGCTGGGGTCACGTCGGTTGCTGCTGGGGTGCTGGATCGCATCGATGGATCGGACCGGTAATCGAACGACGCGATGTATGCGTTCGCCGCAAGTCTGCATTCGTACTCGAATCTACTGTGCGTGCGTGCGTGCGACAGCGTTCAGTCGATCTCAACGCGCCGGTGCGCGAGACGCATTCTCCGGCCATTCAGGTTCTTTCCAACTCGACGACGACAAGAGAAACTGTCTAGTTTGGCTCGAACACCTGGAGGGCGTGAGCGGGAAACGTTGCGCACTCACGCCCTCCGGTACCCGCCCACTCAGGAAGTGACGAGAGTCCCCTCGCGTGGCCTCACCTGCGGTGCGCTCGGTTGGCGCACGGCGAGTCCGATTGCGCCAGCGAAAATCACGAATGACCCCGGAACGAAGAACCACCAGGACAGCGTGGCCGCCGCTTCATGGGCCGTGGGGATGCTCGCCGCCAGTTGGAAGCTTCCAACGTTCTGCTCGATGCCGCTAACTAAGCCTTGGAAGCGTGGGAGGATCGTGTTTAGCTGATCCACTCCGGTGGAGACGGAAGGGAAGTTCTGCGCCATGAAGTTGTGGAACTGCGTCGGGTCCATCTTCAGCGCGGCGGCCAGGGCCGGGAGCATCTGCCCCTGCAACTGATCGGACAGTTCCTGAATGACGTTCATGTCCACCCTAACGGCGGCCGCACCATCGTCGGTAAAAACCGTTGCAAACGAGGTAGTTAGGTCGTCAACTGCTTGGGTCTTCTGCGGAACAGACAACACCAGGGGGGCAATAATGAAAACCGCACCCACCATCGCGCTTATGAGCAGGGTGGCCCGCACCAGTCCGGCACGATTGTTGCCTCCTCCCACTATCAGTGCTCCGCCTGCGAGCATGAATAGGGTTGCTCCCGGGATCAAGAACAGGAACGGTACCGTAGTGCTGGGCACGAAACCTGTAGGAATCTGGTCTGCGCTATGGAAGTTCGGCGCCTGAGTCTCCAAGCCGGTCACTAGAGCCTGGAACTTAGGCAGTATCGTATCGAGTTGAGAGACACCATATGCCACCTCGGGAAAGTTCTCCCCCATGTAGCTCTGGAACTGGTCGGGCGTCATACCCAGCGCACCGGGGAGCGCGGGCAAGGTCTGTGCTTGGAGCTGGTTGGACATTGTCTGGACCGTGTCCATATCTTTGCGAGTCTGAGCCAATGACGCTGGCTCAAAACTTGCCCGCAGGCTCCCCGTAAGGTGCTCTACCCCTTGTGTCTTCTGAAGCATGCTCGTGACAAGGGGGAAGAGGAAGAGTGCAGCACCTAGCACGGCTATGACCGCTAGAGCTAGCTTCTTTGCCGGCATTCTGGTCTCCTAGTTTCCGAGTTCTTGATCCCCGCAATCTGATTTACCGAGTCGGTGTGAGATGCGGCTCAGACGGCAGCCGCCCGCTGGATGTGAGGTGCGACATCCGGGGGTTTCACGTATCAGTTGTCTGCATGGGAGTTGAGCATTTCTGACTGATTTCACGCGAGCATTGTGCTGGCGACATCAGCGAGTTGTAGTTGCCGCACTTGAAACGTCGAGTGCGAATTCGGGTCATCAGGTGTCAGCCCCAATGAATCCGCGGCCCGGCCATACCGTCGGTGGGCTTGAGATACTTTCACCGCCGACGAACCAAAACCTCAGGCGTGACTGCTGAGCAAGTCCAAGGCAACGTCGACGATCATGTCTTCCTGCCCGCCGACCAGTTCACGTTTACCGACCTCGAGGAGAATTCTGCGGGTGTCGAGTCCGTATTCGATCGCGGCACGTTCGGCGTGACGCAGGAAGCTTGAGTACACCCCTGCATATCCGAGCGTGAGGGTTTCGCGGTCCACCTGAACGGGGCGGTCCTGCAATGGACGTACCAGATCGTCGGCGGAATCTTGTAGGGCAAAAAGGTCACATCCGTGCTCCCAACCTTGGAGGGTCGCCACTGCGATGAAGGCCTCGATCGGACAGTTCCCCGCACCCGCACCTTGCCCCGCGAGCGACGCATCTACGCGGGTCACGCCTTCTTCGACGGCAACTACGGAATTGGCCACCGAGAGTGACAGATTCTCGTGGGCATGAATACCGATCTGAGTAGCCTCATCAAGGACATCCCGGTACGCGCGTACCCGGTCTCGCACATCACTCATCGTCAGCCGACCGCCCGAGTCGGTGACGTAGACGCAGTGTGCACCAGCTTGTTCCATGAGCTTGGCCTGCCGGGCCAACTCGGCTGGAGCGGCCATGTGTGACATCATGAGGAATCCGGAGACATCCATACCCAGCTCGCGAGCACGTGAAATATGCTGGACCGCAATGTCTGCCTCGGTTGCATGTGTGGCCACGCGCACGGAACGTACACCCAGGGTGTGTGCGTGTTCGAGTTCGGCGATCGTGCCGATACCGGGCAACAGCAGTGTCGTCAGCTTGGCGTTGGTCACCACGTCTGCTGCGGCAGTAATCCATTCCCAGTCGGTGTTGCTGCCCGGACCGTAGGTGAGACTGCTGCCGGCAAGGCCGTCGCCATGCGATACCTCGATTGCGTCGACACCGGCGGCATCAAGCGCGGCCGCGATGGTGCGCAGTTGTGCGGGTGCGAGGCGGTGGCGGATCGCGTGCATTCCGTCGCGGAGGGTGACGTCCTGAATGTAGAGCCGGGTCATTGTGCTACCGCCGTTCTGGTTTCGAGCCGTTCGGCCAATCGTTCACCGGTGCGCAGAGCGGCCGAGGTCATGATGTCGAGATTGCCTGCATACGAGGGGAGATAGTGTGCGGCCCCCTCCACCTCGAGGTAGATCGATACCTTCCACCGCGGGCGTTCCGTGCCGCGTTCGACTAGGGCATGTCTCCCAATAGTTTGAGCCATTCGACGATGCCGGCGAGAAGGAATCCAGCCCGGTAAGTCAGCGCAAGCTTGTCATACCGGGTTGCCACCGCTCGCCACTGTTTTGCCTTGTTGAAGGCCCTTTCCACTACGTTGCGGCCCTTGTACGACTCGGCATCGAAGTTCGGTGGCCGACCGCCCGCGCTGCCCTTGTTCTTGCGGTTGGCCACCTGATCGGACTTCTCGGGAATGACCGCCTTGATGCCCTTGCTGCGTAGCAGTTCTCGATTGGCCTTGGATGTGTACGCCTTGTCGGCACGGACCTCGTCCGGGCGCGTGCGGGGTGCGCCGCCACCGATGCGCGGCACGCAGATGCCCTCCAGGAGCGGGCCGAACATCGGGCTGTCGCCTGCCTGGCCAGGACCCACCAGCACCGACAAGGGACGTCCGTCGCCATCGCATGCCAGGTGGACTTTGCAGGTCAGCCCGCCGCGGGACCGGCCGATGCCGTGATCGACCGGTTCGTCAAGCAGATTCGTGTAATTCGGTAGATCCCCCTGTGTCACGCGCGGCGTTGGCGCCGTGCTGGTGCACCCGCACCACGGTGGAATCCACCGACACCGCCCAATCCAGGTCGCCACCGGCATCGGCCATCGCGGCCAGGGCTATGAGTACCCGATCCCACGTTCCATCCCCGGCGTAGCGTCGGTGCCGTTTCCACACCGTCTTCCAGGGGCCGAAATGCGCAGGTAGATCCCGCCACGGGAGCCCGGTACGCAGCCGGTAGAGCATCCCCTCCACCACGAGCCGGCTGTTCTGGAACTTCCGCCCCCGCAGCCCATCCGAACTGGGCAACAGCAGCGCAAGCAACTCCCACTGCTTGTCCGTCAACACCTCAAACCGATTAACAACGTCTGCCACAGCGAAGAGTCTGCAGCACAACACCCCAAATCATTGGGAGACACGCCCTAGCGTGCTGAGTGGCACGTCGTCCGTCACCGTTGTGATCTGCACGTCTTGCTTTAGCCGATAGCCGGGAACGTATTCAGACACTTCGGCGACGCGCCGGTGCACGCTGTCCCGGATGGCGTCGTGGTCGGCGTCCCCGATCAGGCAAAGGATGGTATCTCGCATGATCAGAGGAGGATCCGCTGGATTGAGCACGATGATCGCCTTGCCGCGATGGGCGCCACCGACCACTTCGATTGCCTTCGAGGTGGTCTCGGTGAATTCGTCAATGTTGGCGCGTGTGCCCGGCCCCGCTGATCGGGAGGCGATTGACGCGACGATTTCGGCGTAGGCCACGGGGGCCACGTGTGACACTGCCGCCACCATCGGGATGGTGGCCTGACCACCGCACGTCACCATGTTCACGTTCCGTGCCGCGAGGTTCTCCTCGAGGTTCACCGCAGGTACCACGTAGGGGCCGATCGCGGCCGGAGTCAAGTCCACGAGCTGCTTGCCGAACGGTTCGAGGGCCGCCGCGTTCGCCACGTGCGCCCTTGCTGATGTCGCATCGAACACAATCGAGATCTGGTCGAAGCCGGGGATGTCCAGCAGACCGGCCACGCCGTCCGCGGTGATCGGTATGCCGAGGCGTCCAGCACGCTGGAGGCCGTCCGACTCGGGGTCGATACCGACCAGGGCGGCGACCTCGAGGGTTTGGGACAGGCGCTGAATCTTGAACATCAGATCGGTGCCGATGTTGCCCGACCCGATGATTGCGACCTTGGTTGTCACTGCATCTCGCCCTTCTCGAATGTTGCTTTCACGGACCCGAGGCCGCTGATCGTTGCCGTGTACGACCGGCCCGATTCGACTGGGACCACGGGACCGAGGGCTCCGGAGAGCACGAGATCACCGGCACGAAGAGGTGATCCGTATTCGTAGACCGTGCGCGCGAGCCATTGCACTGCATGCATAGGGTCGCCGAGACAGTCGGCGCCGGTGCCCGATGACACCTGCGCGCCATCCGCAGCCATCGTCATCGTCATCTGTGTCAGGTCGAGGTCGCCGACGGTCACCACATCATCCCCGATGACGTATTGGGCTGAAGAGGCGTTGTCGGCGACTGTGTCGACGATAGTGATGTCCCAGTCACGGATGCGGCTATCGACGATCTCGAGTGCTGCCACCGCAGTGCCTGCGGCACTGCGGATCCGAGCCAGGTCGAAGTTGCCGTCAGCCAGGTCTTCGGACAGCATGAACGCGATCTCGGCCTCGACCTTTGGTTGCAGTAGTCGGTCGATTGCGATCGGTATGTGCTGTTTCCGGGCCATATCAGCGAAGAGCACACCGAAGTCGGGTTGGTCGACGCCGAGTTGCTGTTGAACAGCACGCGAGGTCAGACCGATCTTCCGCCCGACGATCCGCCGGCCCGAGGCGAGCGCCTTCTCCGTCAGGATCTGTTGGACTGCGTACGCGGCGGAGATGTCACCGGGGGAGAGTAAGTCCCGCACGGGCAGGCATGGCCGGCACTCGTGTGCAGCCTCCGCCAGTCGGTCAGCGGCGCGTTGCACCGGTGTGTCGTTGACGGCCGGGTTCAGGCTCGTTCGCGTGGGTACGTTGGTCGTTGTTGCCTTCATCGCGTGATCACGCCGTCCGGGGAGAGTAGGTCGGGAGGAATTGGTCGACAGATGCGACGAACTCGGCGGCACGCTCGATCTCGGTCCAGCGTCTACAGTGGCATATGACATGGAGATCGACGTTGGGGAGACGCCTGAGCATGTTGACCCGACGTCGAGCGGAATCACTCGATCCTGGCGGTCTGGTGCCAGAGCGTGATGATTCTCGGCGAGCGGCGCGATCGTATGCTGCCAAGTTCGCTGAGGCCGACACGCCGGGTCCGGATCCGTGCAACAGCAACGCGGGTTCGTCGGGTCCGGCCTTGTGATAGCGCGTCGTGATGCCGTCTACGTCGATCGTGTGGCTGGAACTCTCTATCGTCGTGACAGTCATACGCGGCGCCTTCCGTAGAAGATTGCAGTCATTTTGTGGGGTCGTAAGGGGTCAGGAGTCGACGGTCATGCCCTGGGCAAGGCGTTCGGCGGTACCTCGCAGCGACGCCAGCGGGACCACTTCGTGAACCAGGCCCGCATGGTGCGCTTGTAATGCCGTCACAGGGTTGTGCACGGTCGGGTTTGTGGCGCAGATCGTGCGAAGTCCTGCCGGCAATCCACCCTCCCTGTTGCTCACATCATCTGCAGGGGTGAAACGAGGCGGCTCGAAGAAGGAGGCGTTGCTGGACGCGACGACGACATCGGCATCACGCAAGAATCGGAATGATTCTCGACAGGCGATGCCGTTCACGGTCACGATCAGGTGTTTGTCGACGCCGCATTCCTTCGGGCTGATTCGTGGAAACGCTCCCGATCCCACGTCATCGCCACCACTGGGAACGGGCTCCGGCGGATCGCGCACGTCGAATCCCATGCAGAATGCTTCGACACCGGCGGCGGACACGATGATCGAGTGGATGCTCGCGTCGTCCCGAACCAGCGACCACAGCTGCTGTAGCCGCTTGGCCATGGTCGCATTGATGGCATTGAGCGCAGTGGTCCGATTCAACGTCACGCGCAACACTCCGTCGTGCTGATCGCACAGCACGCGGCTATAGGTGTCCTCTTCTGCCGCAACGAGGTTTGGCAGCACCATCACAACCTCCGGTTCCTGTCGAACCGCTGTTCGACACGGCTTCGTGTGCGTGCTCAACAGTTCTGCGACAGATCGTGTTCCACCATTCAACGATCCACGGCTGCCCACGAACATCCGGGAAAACTACGGAAGTTGACTCGGCTGCCGCTCGATACCGTGTGGTGTGGCCACGCGGTGTGGCAGTGACGTTGACGTTGTCGTGGAGGTGGACCGATGCACATCCCATTTACGGTTACAGACTTTCTGGAGCGGGGAGCGGCCGGTTTCCCTGACAGCGTGGCCGTGATCGACGAGCCGGAACAGCCGGGCGAGTCGGTCGGGCAGGTGACTTTTCGGGAACTCGCCCACCGCGTGTGTGCCTGGCAAGCAGGATTCGATCGTCTGGGCATCAGGGTCGGCGAACGGGTCGCCGTCGTCAGCCACAATTCGGCCCGACTGCTCGAGCTCTTGTACGCGGTGCCGGCGAGCGGCCGGATTTGTGTTCCGATCAATTTCCGTCTGTCTCCGGCGGAGGTCGACTACATCGTCGGAGATTGCGGCGCGTCAGTGCTTCTTGTCGATCCCGAGCTGGAAGAGGCGTTGTCGGGTATCAAGGTTCGGCACCGGTTCGTACTGGGCAAGCACACCGACGCGGATCTGATGCGCTTCGATACGGAGCCGGCCCCCTGGGCGTCGCCCACGGAGGAGTCGACGGCAACAATCAACTACACCTCCGGCACCACCGCGCGCCCGAAGGGTGTCGAGATGACTCATCGTAATCTTTGGGTCAATGCCGTCACACTCGCGATGCACACCCGTGCGTGGGAACGCGATGTATACATGCACACGTTGCCGATGTTCCACTGCAACGGTTGGGGGATGCCGTTCGGGATGGCAGGACTGGGCGCGAAGCAGATCGTGTTGCGCAAGGTCGACGGTGGCGAAATCCTCCGGCGGGTGGAGGAACACGGTGTGACGTTGATGTGCGGGGCTCCGGCGGTGTGGAACGCGGTGCTCGAGGCTGCCCGGTCCTGGCAGGGAGAGATTCCTGGTCGCGATCGGGTGCGGGTGGTGTGCGCCGGCGCTCCTCCGCCCAGCCGTACCATCGCGCGCCTGAGCAGCGAGTTGGGGTGGGAACTGCAGCAGATCTACGGGCTCACGGAAACATCGCCGCTGCTGACTTTCAACCGGTCGCTGCCTGCGGATGACGGTCTTGATCTTGAGGAACGAGCGCACAGACTGACCCGCGCCGGACTTCCCGCCCTCGGTGCACGGCTTCATATCTCCAACTCGGGTGAAGTTCTGGCGCGTTCGAACGTCGTGATGAACGGATACTGGAACAACCCCGAGGCGACGGACGAGGCGCTGCGTGATGGTTGGTTCCACACGGGAGACGGCGGGATGATCGACGGCGAGGGCCAACTGACGATTTCCGACCGAAAGAAGGATGTGATCGTCACCGGTGGCGAGAATGTGTCGTCGATTGAGGTGGAGGAATGCATCTTCAGCCATCCCGGTGTGACCCAGGTCGCGGTGATCGGCGTACCGGACGAGAAATGGGGCGAGACCGTCAAGGCGCTGGTGGTCACCACGGGTCCCTCCACAGTCTCCGAGGCCGAGATCATCGCACACTGCAAGCAGCACCTGGCGGGCTACAAGGCGCCGACTTCGGTGGAGTTTCGTGACTCGATTCCACATACCGCGACGGGCAAGATCCAGAAGTTCAAGCTCCGAGCGCCGTATTGGGAAGGGTCGACGCGCGGCGTGAATTGACGCAGGCAGTCCGGCAGAGTCTAGTTTCTAGTCCAAAAGGCCTGCGTCCCGGGCTACTCGGGCCAGTTCGGCGCGGGTGCGGATCAGCAGCTTGCGTTGAATGCTGGCTCGGTGGCTCTCGACGGTGCGCGGAGAGACCGTCAGTTCCTCCGCGATCTCGGTGTTGGTGAGGCCGGAGGCGATCATCTTCAGGACGTCGAGCTCCCTTGAAGACAGAGAGTCGATATTGGCCTCGAGCAGGCTTTCGGGGCCGCCGGGTTCGGTGGTGTCGGCGCGGAACGAGACAAATCCTTCATCCTTCATCACGGCGTAGAGGACAGACACGAGCTCCTCGTCGAGGCATTCCTTCGTGATGTACCCTCGCGCACCCCGCGTCTTCGCCTTCTCGACGTACCCCTTGGCGCCGTACATGCTGAGCATCACGACACGGGTCTCGGGCGAGATGGCTGAAATCTGCTCCAACAGGTCGAGGCCATTGCAGTCGGTCAGCCGGATGTCGAGCACCACCAGTTCCGGCGCGAAGTCTCGCACTGCTTGCAGGAGAAGTTCTCCGGTCGGTGCGGACGCCACCAGGTGAAAGTCCGTCGTGGTCTCGAGGATCCTCCGGATCCCGGAGCGGATAATGCCATGGTCGTCACACACTACAACGCTGATCATCGTCTGATCGGCACCTCCACCATTATCGTCGTACCTTGTCCTGGTCGGGACTCGACGGACATCCGTCCGCCTACCAGCCGGGCCCGTTCCCGCATTCCGATCAATCCCAGTGACCTGCGCTGCCCGACCAGGTCGAGGTCGAATCCGATCCCGTTGTCCTCGATGACGGCCCGCACGGTGTCTGCCGAGGACACGATCATGACACTCGCCTCCGCGGCGCGACTGTGGCGGCCGATATTGGTCAGTGCTTCCTGCACGATACGAAAGACTGCGGTCGCAACCGCCGGCGGAACGGATTCCGGCTGTCCCGTTGCGGTGAGTTCGATGCGGATCGGGTAGATCTGCCGACAATCTTCCACGTACTGTTCGATGCAGCCGGTGAGCCCCAGATCGTCGAGCCCCGAGGGCCGCAATGACCACGCGACAGTCCGGGCAATCTGTATCCCTTTGCGGACGATCGTTCGGACATCAGTCGCAGTCTGCCGTGTGGCCGCGTCTTTGGAGCTCTGCAGAGAACCGAGCCCGTCCATCACGCCCGCAAAGAGGTGACCGAACTCGTCGTGCAGATCACGTGCGATTCTCCCGCGCTCGGCCTCCTGCACTTCCACTATCCGTTCCATGGACTCTCGCCGAAGGCCCTCCCGCTCGATGACGGCGCCTGCCAGCGCGGCCAGTACTTCCATTGTCGGTCCATGGTGCTCGCTCTCACCGAGGGGGAACGCGGCGACGATCGAGATCTCGGTGACGTCGTCCCAGACGACCGGCTTGGCGACGCGCTCCGTCAACTTCATTTCCCGGGCCTCACCTGCCGGCCCCGAATCCCCGGACATCGACGCCGGAGATGCGTTCGGAACGTCGATAGTATCGACACTCACCGGTAAATCGCGCGAGATCTCGACTCGGCGCGCGGTGGTCGTCGCGAATGTTGCGTCTCGGAGCTTGTCGAGAACCTCGTCGATGTCTTCGGAGGCGACGATGCTGCTCACAGCGTCGAGCAGGGCCTGGTGCCGGGCTGAGCCCCTGCCGACGAGGGCGTCTCGCGAGTGCGCCGACTCGACGATCCCGCGATCCACCCGGATACCCAGTGGTCGGCACAGTTTGGTCACCGGCGGCAGCAAACGGAGCGGCCCCCGTCTGGGTTTGAGCCCCACCAGTGTGGCGACCAGAGCGCATGCGGCGAGTTCGCCTTGCGCCGAGTATCGGGATGCGCTGCGAGATGCTGCGGCCAAGATCATGCGGCCGCGCCACTTGTGTCCCCGCGAAAACGACATCAACGCCCATTCCCGCAGAACCGCGGGCCGCTCGCCCCAGAAGACGATGGCCGACCACCGAGCACGGGTGAGCAGCCGACGGGCGGTCTTGGCCTGGAGCCGGCGCTCGGTGGTCCAGGCAGGTCCCGCCTCGTGCCAGAGCCGGCACACCTGCAGATGCGAGGTCAGGATCGGGGCGAGGAAATGATTCCTGATGCCTGACCCGCGAAGCAGCTCGTCTGCCTGCCGAAACGCGTCCAGAGCCTGTAGGTTCTGCTCCGCGTGGAAAAGTCGCCACGCCCGCGCCCAATGCAACATCGCCGTCGTGTGGTCGTCCGAATTCGTCTGCCGCAGTTCACGAGAGATCGTCTCCATGCTCACGTCACCCGGAAGGCACCGGACCCAGATCGCGAGGGCGGTACCCGCGCCGATCCGATCGCCTCTGCGCTTGCCCTCCCAGTAGGTGTCACGCGCGAGCACTCCCGCATCGTGAAGTTTTCCCTGTCGAGCCAGACACAGCGCCTTTTGCCACATCGCGGCTACCTGTTCCCAACGATCACCGAAAATGTCGAAGGCGGCGATTGCGGTGTCGAACGCCGCGATCGCCTCGTCGTACCGGTTGGCAGCGTAGAGAACGAATCCCCGGAAATGGTGCGACTGGGCGATGCCCCAGCCTTCGTCCGCCGTCTGGCGCAGTCGCAGCGAGCGGTCGGCGAGGCGTAGCGCCAGCGGCGCAAGGACGGGTGCTACTCCGGAGATCACGGCGGCGGTGGAGTATGCCTGTGCCCGCTCACGCGTGCTTCGTGCGGCATTCGCGAAACGCACGCCACGGAGGATGGCCAATACTAACCAGATGGGTGACCTTACGAACCACCATTCGTATACCAGCCGGTTGTGGATTCGTGCGGCCAGGCGGTCACGCTCTGTTCCGGCGATTGCTCGGCCCGGCCGGATTCGGCGGGAGAGCCAACCAAGGGTAAGGAGACCCACCTCGCCGACCGCGAATACGGCCGCGAGCATGGAACTCTGGGGCACGCGAAGCCCGAGGTCGTGCATGCTCTGTCGCATCCACTTCGCGGCATCATCGAATCGTCCTGTCTTGAAGGCGAGTTCGCCGAGCAGAGTGGCAACCCGTGAAGAGTCGAGTCCCGATCGCGCACCGGTCAGCTCGTATGCCCACACCAGTTCCTTCGCGGCCAGATCGTAGTTCCCGAGGAGCATGTGGACTGTGCCGAGTCCTTCGTGAACACGGAATCTCGCGATGTCGTCGGCCGACTCGCATTGGGCCAGCCCGGCTTCAGCGATCTTGAAGTTGCCCTCCGCGACGTCGAGCGCATTGTGCCTCAGCCCCGCCTCGCCCGCACGCAGGGCGTACGGCACCGCAGATGCAGCTCTGCCGGAGCGGTCGAAGTGATACGCGATGTCGTAGTCGGCCCGAACCGCAGCGATACCTTCGAGTGCCCCTGCGGCCCGGAAATGCAGCTCGCGCCGGGCGCCGTCGGTCAAGGTTCTCAGCACGGCTTCGCGGAGCCGATCGTGCGTGAATTCGAACTCGGCGTGGTCGCCATCCGCGATGCCGCGCACAATTCCGTGCTGGGTTGCCTCCAGCAGGAGCTGATCGACGTCCTTCGGGCTCGCCTCCAGTGCCTCGCACAGAAGCCTGGACGAGAACCGGCGTCCCAGGACCGCGCTCTGACGTATCGCCTGCTGCGTGTCCGTCGACAATGGGCTCAGCCGCGCCGAGACGAACACATCCATCTGGGCACTGTCCCGACCAGCCGCGGCGTCGGAATCCCGGGATTGTGGCTGCAGCGGGAGTGATGCCATCTCGCTCTCGTCCACCACCCATCGATCCGACTCGAGGGTCAACGCCGACGAGTCGATGAGCGCACGGAAAACTAATAAGGTTTCGAGCGGATTGCCTTTGGAGTACTTGGTGACATAGGGAATGACCTCGTCGGGGATACGGTCACCGATCGACCGGATCAATTCCTCCGTATCGGCCGCGGACAACGGCTGAAGATCCAGAAACTCGATATCACTGAGTCCCCAGGCCCTCACTTGTGCAACAGCTTCCGTTCGGCACGAAAATATCAACGAGACGTTCGACTGGGATCGCGTTTCTTCCATCGATATCGTCGAAGCCAGTTTGGCGAGCACCTGCCAGCTGAGGTCGTCGGCCCACTGACAGTCGTCGACGACGATCAGCCCAGGCTGTTCGTGGGTGAAGACGGAGCGAAGAAGTCGAGCGACGGCAGTCGGGGCGGCGGTCACCGCGCGATCGCCGAATCCGCCATCGGAGTTCGTCGCCGCGGGCGGATCCCCGAATGCTGCGGTCAGCTCCGGTACTTGTTCGAGTGCTACCGGAAGTAGTTCACCCATTTCTGCGCGCACCCGCTCGGCCTCGATCGGGTGCGCGGTCAGGTAGGCACCCACGTCGCAGAACGGGCCGGCGAACAGGCCGAGGGGACGGGCCGGCGCATGGTCGAACGCGCCGGCCCGCATCACTGTCACCCCGGCCGTCGAGGCGTGCGTGGCGACGGCGTCGAGCAGGCGGCTCTTGCCGACTCCTGACTCACCGCTCAGGCACGTGACCGCGCCGGACGACCGAGTCGCGCCGTCGGCACACGCGGTGAGGGTGGCGAGCTCGTTATGCCTGCCTACCAGCGGCGGCTCTGCGTAGGCGAGCGGTCCGCAGTGCCGGGGCGGCGCGGCAGCAGACGTGTGAGCGTTCTCCCCGCCGCCGGTCGCGAGGACCGCCTCAAGCGCCGCCAGCACGTCCTCGGCGCTTTCGTAGCGTATCCCTGCAAGTGGGCTCAGCAGCTTCAGGAATATCGGGCGCAGCGGAGCCGGGGCGCCGACGATGTCGATCAGGTGTGACAGCTCTGCGTGAGTACCGGGGCGAGGATCTGCCCTGCGCAATACGCTGGCCGTCCGATTGCCCGCTGCCGTTGCCTCAAGGAGCACCCACCCCGCTGCGAAGATGTCGGCGGTGAAGCCTGCCGTCGGGTATGCGAGCCCAGGCCTTTCCGAAAGCAGATATCGATCTTCCGGTACCTCGACGGGATGGGTCACGGCAGCCAATTGAGTCCGCGTCACGCTGGCGTCGAGGAGAACGAGCTGATTATTGCCCTCCGTAAGCATGATGTTCGCTGGCTTCAATCCGCCGTGAGCGATCCCCATTCGGTGTAGGCGAGCCAGTGCGTAGAACAGATTGCACATCAGCTTGAGCTGGACGTCGATCGATTGGCGTGGCTCTTGCGCAGACCATTCTCGAATGTCGCGACCGGCTATGAACGGACGGGTGAGATCGGCGTGGTCGGGTCCTCTGCGCGCGATCAGGGTGGGGACGATGTGCGGGAGCCGAGCCCTACGCATGGCCTCCAACTCATCTTCGAGCCAGTGCCAACTCCATGGGCCCGTCATCGACAGATCCAGCCGCCGTACAACCACACGATCACGTGTGTCGCCCGACAGAGCCAGCGTCGTCGTGATGCCGGGGCTCTCCCGAAGCGACCTCACGGTGTCGATTTCCATTTTCATGTCATTCCCTACATCATCGGCCTCACTGCCTGTCCAGTCTGCCCAACCACCCCGGACTCGCGCCACGCGGCTCCGAACGCCTCAATGCGCGGGCGGGATTCCGACACCGTGGCCACCGACTGCTGCCTCCCGGAGGCTCGGTCAGGACCTATCCAAGACTTCGGGAGGTAGCGGACGTCAAGCGGGCTTTGATCCAATGCGCAGGGGCTAAAGCTCGATTACTTGGTGATGATGTTTGAACTGTGGGCTGTTCTTCAGCAGGGGTCCCATCTTCCTCTTTACCGAGCTCTGCCTCCTGACCAGCGGTGTTGACGGCCAGCGTGCCCGTGATCCGCTGCGCGGCCAGTTCTCGCTGTCACCGATGAGCACGAACTCGCTCGGCGGGGGTCAGTGTTGAGTGTTTGGGCGAGCGCGTCGTAGAACTCTCGTGTACCGAAAATAGGCCTGGTGTCGGTTCACTGTCGGTGTTTCATTCCAGGGGAGGTGTCGGGCGCACAGGTCGTTCCCCGCCGGCCGTCTCGGCCAACCCGCGCACCCCCATACCGCACCATTACCAGGTCCGCGGCTACCCGGCCTGGTATCGACACATCGCCCTTGTCGATGGCCACGGCCGCCCTTCTGATGATCGTGCGCCGAGGCGCTCAAGAAGGGGTATCTCCTACCGCTCGGATGCCCTAATCCCGCTGACAATCAACGAAATTCGACGACTAATCCACCGCGTCTCCTGCCCCGTGCGACACGCCCTCGTCCATGTCTGGCACTGGTCGAACTGGCGGCGCGCGGCCAAGCCGGAGCCCGCGCCAGCCATTGCAAACACCGACATCACAAACTGTCGTTGCAATACTAACGCGATCTGGACAACTGATATGGACACGACGTTCTACCTGGTTTACGCCCATCTGCTGCTGTATCGCTGCCGAGGACATGCCGACCTAGTGGCCACGGATCGTGGCGCCCTGGGTTTGCCCGTGCCGCACCTGTAGCTGCTGAGTCAGGTACGAATCGTGGATGGTCAGTTTGAGATGCTGCTCGACCAGCCGGGCGATCGGCGCCCTGTTTTCGTAGGCCGCCAACAGTTTGTCAGCCACAGTTCCGTGGCGCTCGCTTCTCTGAAATCGGCTACGTCTCGCGATTTTGTTCTCGGCCACCGGCGTTCGTCCTTATCTGGTAATGCTCACACTAGCGTATTGATCAGCGGAACACTCCTTCATTCAGCGCCCGGGATCGGCTCTGCTCGAGGGTTCTGTTCCAGATCGGTACAGTTCGCTGCCCAGCTACCGGCCTGGTCGACGGTGTCGTCGGCGCCCGGCAGATCTTCGCGAGGGATTGGCAACACCGTGCAACTCGCGACATTCGGGTGCACCGATGTGGTGCATGCATGCACACCACACGGGTTGCTCCTCGCGGTGCGAACTACCTTGCCCGCACGTTGCCGCTGTAGTTCCGCGCGGGTCCACTGTGGGCGAGTTGGAGTACTCGGTGGACTGACTTTGATGCGTGGGTCTTCCCGTATTTTTTACGGATGTCCGGGATTGGGACCAAGCCCACACTGGTCAAACCAGCGCCACGGCAAGGGCGGAAGACGGATAGGAGATCCTCAACGCACGGCTCGAAGGAGGGCCAAAGTGGGAGCCGATATCCGTGATTTGATAGACGTTGCAAAATTAGGGATTGGACTGGAAGGCAGTGGATTATCCACGGCACATTTCCTATTTCGACCTCCGAACAGGAACGCCGTCCCGCTGCCCCGTTGCGAAGCCCGAGCGTCCCTGCGCCGTTGAAGTGCAGGACAGCGCCGAGATCGTGCTTGTAGGAGTTGCGTCGGACGGGCCGACGCCAGAACCAGGAGTGTGTGGTGACGGGATCATTCGATTCAGTAGCTGTCGTCGGCGGAGGCATGGCAGGGGCAACCGCGGTAACCGCTCTTCGTGACCAGGGATTCTCCGGTCGCGTCTGCCTGATCGGCGCCGAGGAACATCTGCCGTACGAGCGCCCCCCGCTCTCCAAGGAGTTCTTGGGCGGGGAAATGCCAGAGGATCGGCTGCTGGTGCATTCTCGGGAGACATACGAGGAGCAGGACATCGAGTTGCTCCTTGGGCGGCGGGCAATCCGGCTGTGTCCTGCCGATGGTGCAGTTGAGCTGGAAGGCGGCGAGCGTGTCGGCGCGGACCGCGTTCTGCTGTGCATGGGAGTGCGTCCGCGACCGGTGGGCGTGCCCGGCGGGACCTTACCCGGGGTCCACTACCTCCACGATCTGGAGGACGCTTGGGCCCTGCAGACAGTCATCGAGCGCGGCGTACCGGTGGTGGTTGTTGGCGAGGGGTTCATCGGTTCGGAGGTCGCATCGACCCTCGCTGAGCAGGGCGCCGACGTCACGCTGCTCATGGCCGGGGATCTACCAATGCCGGTACTCGGTGCGGAAGCATCCGGATGGATACTCGACCAGCACCGCTCCAACGGTGTTGACGTCCGGGCACGGTCGCCGCTTCAGGCTATTCGTGGACGGGATCGTGTGGAGTCGGTGGAGCTCAGCGACGGAACTGTCCTGCCCGCAGGCGCAGTTGTGGTCGGGATCGGATCTGAACCGGTGGTTGACTTGGCAACCGACGTCGGGATCACCGTAGATAACGGCATTCTCGTTGATGGGTTGAGCCGTACATCGGTTCCCGGAATCTATGCGGCCGGGGACCTGGCGCGTTTTCCGAGCCCGACGTTCGGCCGCAGTATCCGAGTCGAACACTGGCAGAACGCGCAGCTCCAGGCCGCGAAGGCTGTTGAAGGGATGCTTGGTCACGGTGACCGCGACATTGAACCCTATGACGACATTCCGTGGGCCTGGACCAAGCAATACGGAAATCAGTGGGAAATCGCCGGCCGACCCGGACCAGATATGCAGGTCATCCGTCGAGGAGTCCCAGGTAGTACCGACGGTGCGCTGTGGATCTTCTCGGCGCATGGACGCGTGCAGGGTGCGGTAGTGGTGAACCGGCGACGTGAGTTGAGAGCTGTGCGTCGAGCGCTCGAGCAGGGGCCCATATTCACAAACGACACAATTCGGGATGAGTCGGTCGACTTACGTGCCGCCCTCAGCGATACCGACGCGGCAAGGCATGAGAAGACCGCATGACGGTCACAAACGAGTGAGATGAGAGGTACGAGATGGGTTGGCTAGAAGGCAACGTTGCGGTTATCACCGGTGGCGGATCGGGCCTGGGTAGGGCGCTGGTTGAGCGATTCATCGAGGAGGGCGCAAAAGTAGGAGTCCTGGAGAGGTCGGCGGAGAAGGTCAAGAAGCTTGCGGCTGATTTCGGCGAGAATGTCGTCACTGTCGAGGGCGACGTGAGCAAGTACGAGGACAACGCTTCGGTCGTGCGAGAAACGGTGCGACAGTTCGGCCGCCTCGACACCTTCGTGGGTAACGCGGCGATCTGGGACTTTTCGACAAAGCTGGTCGACATCCCGGAGGACAGACTGGACCCGCTCTTCGACGAGATGTTCCACATCAACGTCAAGGGCTATCTGAACGGGGCGAAAGCGGCAGTCAAGGAGCTTGCACTCACAGGTGGTTCGATCGTCTTCACGGTGTCCAACGCCGGTTTCTACCCAGGTGGCGGCGGGCCGCTGTACACGGCCTCGAAGCACGCGGTCGTGGGTCTGGTCAAGGAACTGGCCTTCGAATTCGCCCCCAAAATCCGAGTAAACGGAGTGGCCCCTGGTGCCATGGCCACGGATCTGCGCGGGCCAGGATCGATCGGACTCGGCGAAACGAACGTCTCGTCCCTCCCGCTCGCAGATCTGATCAAGCAGTGCACGGTACTGCAGGAACTCTGTGAGCCCGCGGATTACACTGGGCACTACGTCCTGCTCGCCTCGAAGGATAATTCACGAACCGCGACTGGTGCGATCATCAACTGTGACGGCGGAATGGGCGTACGCGGCCTCGCCGAAACCGCAGGCGGAAATGACCTTTAGTGCCTGACAACTAGTCAGGTACGCGCGAGCGATGTTCGCAGTCTTCCCGGATTCACACCCTATTGCGTAGGTACCGGCACATCACGACGCAATGAATCGAGGGTCATATGAGTTACTACGCCACGACCAGCCCCCTGACCGGGCAGCGTGTCCAGGAGTTTCCGCGGGCGACTGATCACGAGATTTCGGATGCGCTGACGAGTTCGGATGCCGCCTACCGGCAGTGGCGGACGTCCTCTCTGGAGGAGCGCGCCGATGTGTTGCGAGCTCTGGCGAAGCTGTGGCACGAACGTGCCGACGAACTCGCTCCGATCCTGACTCTGGAAATGGGTAAGCCCATCCCTCAGGCCAGGGGGGAGGTGGCGTTGTGTGCCAACATCTTCGAGTACTACGCCGAACACGGTCCGACGTTCATGGAGGACGAGGTGTTGGAGATCGCCGGGGGAGGCGAGGCGATCGTGAGGACGGAACCGATCGGTCCTCTCGTGGGGATCATGCCCTGGAACTTCCCCTACTACCAGGTGGTCCGCTTCGCTGCGCCGAACATCATGCTCGGCAACACGCTCCTTCTCAAGCACTCCCGGAATTGTCCTCAGTCGGCGTTGGCGATCGAAACGCTGTTCGTCGAGGCGGGGCTTCCCGAGGGGGTCTACGTCAACGTGTTCGCCGACAACGCGCAGGTCGCCCGGATGGTCGCGGACCCCCGGGTGCGGGGCGTGTCCTTGACCGGGTCCGAGCGTGCGGGATCGGCGGTCGGTGAGATCGCCGGGCGTCACATGAAGAAGTTCGTCCTCGAGCTGGGCGGTTCCGATCCGTTTATTGTGCTCGACGACACCGACCTGGACACCACCGTCGCCGCGGCGGTGAACAACCGGATGGCCAACGCGGGACAAGCGTGCACGGCGTCGAAACGCCTCATCGTGCTCGATGACGTCTACGACCGGTTCCTCGACAAGTTCACCGAGGCGATGCGGAACATCGTGCCCGGCGACCCGACCGATCCGGCCACCACTTTCGGCCCGCTGTCCTCCCGCAGCTGCGTGGACGAGATCGCGGAGCAGGTCGACGACGCGCTGGCCAAGGGAGCAAAGTTGCTGACCGGTGGATGCAGGGGCGAGGGGCCGGGCGCGTTCTACGAGGCGACGGTCCTGGCCGGAGTGACCCCACAGATGCGCGTATACAGCGAAGAACTCTTCGGCCCCGTCGCCGTCGTCTACAAAGTAGCGACGGAAGCAGAGGCCATTGCACTGGCGAACGAGTCCCCGTTCGGGCTGGCCGCCGCGATCTTCACCTCCGACCGGAACCAGGCCCGCCGGGTAGCCGAGGGCCTCGAGGTGGGCATGGCCTGGATCAACGGCACCAGCAAGAGTGCTCCCGATCTGCCGTTCGGGGGGGTCAAGCGATCCGGTGTGGGGCGCGAGCTCGGTCGCTACGGATTCAACGAGTTCGCCAACAAGAAGTTGGTCAGAACTGTGCGCTGAGGGTTCGACGACGTCGCGCCACCCGCGGTGGGTCGGGACCCGAGGACACAGGACGAACAGGGACCGACCAGTTCGGACCATTCACAGGAGACCGAAGTGAGCATCACCGTCAGCATTGATTCAAGCACGCAGGTCGAGGACGAGGACTTCGCCGATATTTCGCGGACGTGCACTTCACCGATGTGCGAGTCCCGAACTCGGCGCTCGTCGGCGGCAGCGAGGCCGTCGGCTACCGGGCCGCGATGACCTCGTTCGCGCGCGGTCGCGTGCATATCGCGGCCCTGTCGGTTGGGCAGGCCCAGCGCGCACTCGACGAATCCGTCGCGCATGCGGCCACCGCGATGCAGGGCGGCACCGCGATCGGGGACTTCCACCTCGTGCAGGCGATGATCCCCGACATCGCGACCGGGGTCGACGCCGATCGCGCTCTCACCCGGGACGCGGCGCGCGCCTGGGTCGACGGGACAGACCGACGCATCGCGACATCGGTCACGAAGCTGTTCTGCACCGAGATGGTCGGTAAGGCAGCCGATCTCGCGGTGCAGATCCGCGGCGGTACCGGCTACATGCGGGGGCTGCCGGTCGAGCGCATCTACCTGGACGTGCGGCTGCTGCGGCTGTACGAGGGCACCAGCGAGATTCAGCGCCTGATCATCGGCGGGGGCCTGGTCAAGCAGGCCAAGGAGGCATCCAGGGCGCACGCCTGTGCCAGAAGTAAGTAATCAAGGACCACGCTGACATGACTGGCACCACAGAGAAGAACCACAGCGCCACCGACTCGGCAGTGCTGCCCCTGACTGGGGTCACCGTCGTCAGCCTCGAACAGGCGGTGGCGGCCCCGCTGGCCAGCCGGCACCTCGCGGATCTCGGGGCCCGGGTGATCAAGTCGAGCGGATCGGGGAGTGGGATTTTGCCCGTAACTACGATGCCGCCGTGCACGGGCTGGCCTCGCACTTCGTGTGGCTCAACCGGGGCAAGGAGTCGATCTGTGTCGACCTCAAGGCTCCCGAGGGTTTCGCGGCGATCCGGTCGCTCATCGCCGGCGTGGATGTGTTCGTCCAGAACGTCGCGCCCGGAGCGACCGAGCGACCGAGCGGCTCGGGCTCGGCGCGGAGGAGCTCCGCCGCGATCACCCGGAGTTGATTGTGGTCAACATGACCGGATACGGCACCGGCGGGCCGCTGAAGGGACGCAAGGCTTACGACATGCTCGTCCAGGCCAGACCGGCCTGGCTCGATCACCGGCACCCCGGACACGCGACGAGCGAGGCGACGGCGGCGTCCCGGCGTTCTCGACGGACCCCGGCTACGCCGTCCTCGGCCACGGCTGACCAAGACCGGTGTTCCGGCCGCGGACATCGCGGCCGGGCTCTACGCGCTGACCGCGATCCAGGCCGCGCTGTTCCGGCGCGAGCGCACCGGGGCCGGGGCCACCATCGATGTCGCGATGTTCGATGCCACCGTCGAATGGTTGGGTCACTCGATGTATCTGCAGATGTACCAGGAAATCCAGATCAAACGCATGGGACTGTCCCATGTCGCGATCTGTCCATACGACGCCTACCCGACCGTCGACGGACAGATCCTCATCGGCGTGCAGAACGTCCGCGGCTGGCACACCCTGGTCATCGAGGTGTTCGACCGTCCGGATCTGGCCGGGCACCCGAAATGCGCGACGAACATCCTGCGGGTGCAGCACCGGGCGGAGGTCGACGTCGTCGTCGGCGGGGAAACGCGGTTCGACACCGTCGAACTCGATCACCGGCTCGCCAAGGCCGGCATTCCGGTCGCGCAACTGGGCGACATGACCGACCTGATCGCCCATCCGCAGCTCGCCGCCCGCGGCCGGTGGCGCGAGGTGGACACCGAGGCCGGTCCGATCCGCGCCGTACTTCCCCCGATGACATTCCGGGACGTGGCGATGCGGACGGATCCGGTCGCGGCGCTTGGCCAGCAGACTGACGCGGTGCTCGCCGAACTCGGTCTCACCGACGAGCAGATCACCGGCCTTCACACCGCGGGCATCGTCCAGTAGACGAATCGTCGAGGGTACGAAGGTCGTCGTCGGCGACATTAAATTTAACGACCAGGCGGGCGCGAAGGCGGTGGCCGAACTCGGTGGCGCGGTTCGTGCGCTGCGACGTGCGCGACGGTGCAGCGGTCGAGGCGATGATCGACGTCGCCGAGGGCGCGTTCGGTCGGCTCGGTGTGTTCGTTAACAATGCGGGTATGACGCGCGATGCGACGATGCGCACCATGACCGAGCCGGATTTCGACGACATCGTCGCCGTGCATCTGAAGGGCGCGTGCAACGGTACGCGGTCTGCGGCAAACCGGATGCGCGAGTACGGATCCGGAGCGATCGTCAACATCTCCTCGTGGTCGGGGAAGGTCGGTTTCGTCGGTCAGATGAACGACTCGGCCGCCAAGGCCCGGCATAGTCGGGCCGACGAAGGCCGCGGCGAAGGAAGTGACGTTCACTCACGGTGTTTCTCGTTCGTGGGCTGCTCCGAGGGTGAGTGCGGGTCCGCAAAGAACACCGCTAGGCCCGTGGCCATGGTCAATGCCGGCCACTTCCGTGCCTGCTAGGCACGCCGTGGACGCTCTCGATGAGCGCGTTTGCCGACCTTGCCGATGATTCGCCTACCGGTGCGCTCCCTGAGCAGCTTCCATTGCTTGCGGCCCTACGTATCGAGCGACCTGGTCCATCGTCTCCACGGTCGGGCTGCGAGGGGGAGGCGAGATCGGAGCAGATCCGCCCACACCCGGTGCAGCACGTGGTCGTCGTCGATTTTGAACGACTGCGGACGCCGTCGCCGCTTCTCGGCCTCGCAGTCCGCGCGCACCGAGCGATATTCCTGGTCACTGGATGCGGGAGCGGATTGCGGCTGCCGACGTGCAGTACGCGGACCAACACCGGCCAACAGATCCGGAGGCCCTGCCGGGGGATGCGCCCGGCGAGGGAAGGGACCCGTCCCAGGCCAGGCGTCGGCGTCTGCCCAGCCACCGCGATGACCATTGTGAGCGCTGCCGTGGTCTCGGTAGGTGTCCTCGCCCTGCTCGGTCGGCGGGGCGCATAACTCGGGTTGGGTATCGATCCACTCTCGGAGCAACGCGAGTGACGGTCCCGAGCGATGCGCAGTGGTGTCCGAACCTGTTGCGCCGCTGAGGTGTAGGTCTGGCCGCTCGTGCGTGTCACGGCAGTCGCCAGAATTTACGCGGGTCTCTGAGCCGCTGTTTTCAGTAGTTTCTCCGGATGTAGCAAGTGTGGACCAACTGTTTACTAGGGGAACAGCAGCGCGCATAAGGTGGGCGAGACAACAGAATTCGCCGTGCGGCCGCTGGCTAGAGCGAAACGAGTGCCCCGTGTATTGGTTCCAACGGAGCAACCACCGGTCCGCCATCACTCGTGCGATTCGTTCGATAGCGCATTGGCCATGACATTCGCACGTGGAAGAAACGAGGGTGATGACTCTCTTCATGCACCGTATCTCTGAGCTACTGGGCAGCAAGCTCGCGACTCCACCGGCGACCGTTGCGAGCGAGCCCAACCTTTGCAAGATAAGCAGTCCAACTGCGGGGTTAGGTGCTTATTCACGTTCACAAATAGTCGCAATTACGAGATCCTCACAAACGAAGGATGGAGTGGAGCATGTTGAGGTCTGAGCGTTTCAGTCCTGGGGAAGATTTTGGTCAGTTTGTCAATCTGCGGGATGGGTGGATTGATCGGAATATCTTCAGCGATCCGGATATTTATCAGGAAGAGCTTCACCGGATCTTTGCTCGGTCGTGGAACTTTGTTGCGCATGAGAGCCAGTTGCCGAACGCCGGAGACTTCCTGACGACGTATATGGGTGAAGACGCGGTTATCGTTTCGCGTCACAGGGATAATTCCATTCGGGTGTTCGCGAATTCTTGTCCGCATCGCGGTAACAAGGTTTGTTTCGCGGATGCGGGTAATACCCGTCGATTCGTGTGCAACTATCACGGGTGGTCGTTCGACAATGCGGGTGAGCTCTCGGGAATGTGGGCAGAGCAGGCCTATGACGAGGGTGACATCGACAAGTCGCAGACGAAGATGATGCCGGTTGCGCAGGTGGCCAGCTACAAGGGCTTGGTGTTCGCGACGTTTGACCCGGACGCGCCGAGCCTGGAGAACTGGTTGGGTGACTTCCGCTGGTATCTCGATATGATTTTGGACAACGAGGAGGGCGGAACCGAGTTTGTCGGTGGCTGCATCAAGTCGGAATTCAGTGCCAATTGGAAGTTCGGCGTGGAGAACTTCATCGGCGACGCCTATCACGCCGGCTGGACCCATGATTCCGGTACCCGAGCCACCACCGGTGGGGCTCCCTTCCCCGAAATCGATATGGAAACCTCCTACCACGCCAGCATCAACGGTCACGGCTGGGAATTTGGGACGGAGGGTGTGGGCGATATCGGCTTGCTCGGGTCGCCGGAAGTGATGGACTACTACAACAAGATTCGACCGAAGATGGCCGAACGTCTCGGCGAGATGCGCTCGAAGATCTTCGGGTCGGTCGCTTCGTGCTCGCTCTTTCCCAACATTTCTTTTCTGCCTGGCATCTCAACATTTAGGGTTTGGCTTCCCAAGGGGCCGGAGGCGTTCGAACTGCGCACCTGGGTCCTCGTCAATAAGGCGATGCCGGACGAACTGAAGCAGGAGATCACCAAGAGGGTCATGTTGACGTTCGGTCCGGGTGGTCTCTTCGAAATGGACGACGGCGAGAACTGGTCGAACTGCACCACGGTCAACCGTGGAGTCGCGACGAGGCGGCAGCTGCTGCACTACGGTTCGGGGATCAACCGTCGGATCGACAACCATCCGATCCTGCCCGGCACCGTGTACCGGGGCCAGTACAACGACTCAAACCAGCGCCTTTTTTACCAGCGTTGGGTGGATCTGATGGAGACGAAGAGTCTGAAGGATTTGCCGCAACGCCCGGAGCCTCGCATGGCGTCGCGTGAGACGCGCGAACTCACTGGCGTTTCCGCTATCTGACACAGGGAAGGAAGGGCGAGTTATGACATCGACCGCGGCGATCAACGACGTGGCGACACGTCCGTCGTTGGCACTCATCAGTGAACTTGAGCAGACGCTCTATCGCGAGGCCCGATTGCTTGATCAAGAACGCCACGACGAGTGGATGGCGATGCTGGCCGAGGATCTGTTCTATTACATGCCGGGAGTCCAGACGCGATATCGTAACGACACCACGGATACGGTCAACGATTTGTCGCGTATGGCCTACTACAACGATGACCTCGACATGATCTTCACTCGCGTGGAACGGCTGAAGACCGGCACCGCATGGTCGGAAGATCCACCCACGCGTTACCAGCACCTCATCACCAACATCGAGGTTGAACTCACCGATCGTCCCAACGAATACAGGGTCTATTCCAACTTTTTCGCGTTCCGTAGCCGCAACGAGAGGGATGAAGACAGGCCGCTGGTGGGCAGTCGGGAAGACACCTGGCGTCACAAGGACGGCGACTATCTCCTCGTGAAGCGGATCATCACACCCAAATGGAACACGCTGCTCAGCAAGAACCTCAACATCTTCCTCTGAGCATTCGGGCATACCGGCTGGCCAAGCCGGTATGCCCGGATGCGGGAAAGGAGTAACCAATGGCAAAAGTGACCGAACTCGGCTATCTTGGACTATCCGTATCCAATCTCGACGCCTGGCGAGACTATGCCGCCGGAATCATGGGCATGCAGGTCGTCGACGACGGCGAGGACGACCGCATCTATCTCCGGATGGACAGGTGGCACCACCGAATCGTGCTGCACGCGGACGGCAGCGACGATCTCGCCTACATCGGCTGGCGCGTGGCGGGCCCAGTGGAACTCGACGAACTCGCCGAGCAACTGAAGAACGCCGGTATCCCCTTCGAGGTCGCCTCCGACGCCGACGCGGCCGAGCGACGCGTGCTTGGCCTGGTCAAATTGCATGATCCAGGCGGCAACCCGACGGAGATCTTCTATGGTCCCCAAGTGGACACCTCCTCCCCGTTTCACCCCGGACGGCCGATGTTCGGCAAGTTCGTCACCGAAGGCCAGGGACTCGGCCACATAATCATTCGCGAGGACGACGTGGAAGAGGCGACTCGCTTCTACCGACTGCTCGGACTGGAGGGTGCGGTCGAGTACAAATTCGCGCTACCCAACGGCGCGGTTGGGACCCCGGTCTTCATGCACTGCAACGATCGGCACCACTCCCTTGCCTTCGGGGTCGGTCCGATGGACAAGCGCATCAACCACCTGATGATCGAATACACCCACCTCGATGACCTCGGCTACGCACACGATCTAGTACGGCAGCAAAAGATCGACGTGACCCTGCAAATCGGCAAACACTCCAACGACGAAGCACTCACGTTCTACTGCGCCAACCCATCCGGCTGGCTGTGGGAACCAGGCTGGGGCTCCCGCCCCGCACCAGCCCAGCAGGAACACTACCTACGCGACATCTTCGGTCACGACAACGAGGTTGAAGGCTATGGCCTGGACATCCCCCTCAAAGGCCTCGACATCCCCGCATAAAGAAGCAGGTGGGCGGTGGGGAGGGTGACCGCAAGAGGTGGGGCCCCTTCGATTGGATCGCCCGCCACGCTTCGGGCGTAACGGTAAGAAATGTCGTATCGAATCTTGTAGGAGAAGATAATGGCGAAGACTGTCGAAATCATCGAGAAGCGTTTCCCGTCTGGCACCTTGGCCTCGCATGCGCTCGTTGCGGGGGATCCTCAGTCGCCGGCAGTTGTGCTGTTGCACGGCGCCGGGCCAGGCGCCCACGCGGCGTCCAACTGGCGGCCTATCATTCCCGACCTTGCTGAGAATTTCTTTGTCGTGGCGCCGGATCTGATCGGTTTCGGCCAGTCCGAGTATCCCGAAACGTATCCCGGCCACATCATGTCTTGGGTAGGGATGCGCGTCGAGCAGATCCTGGGCTTGATGAACCATTTTGGGATCGAGAAGTCGCACATAGTCGGTAACTCGATGGGTGGCGCAGTCACTTTGCAGCTCGTGGTCGAGGCGCCCGAACGCTTTGACAAGGTGGCACTGATGGGCTCAGTCGGCGCTCCCATGAACGCCCGGCCGCCGGAACTGGCCCGTCTTCTGGCGTTCTATGCAGATCCGCGCCTGACCCCCTACCGCGAGCTCATCCACAGCTTCGTCTACGATCCCGAGAACTTTCCCGGCATGGAGGAGATCGTCAAGAGTCGTTTCGAGGTCGCGAATGATCCGGAGGTCCGACGTATCCAAGAGGTCATGTTCGAATCGATGAAAGCCGGCATGGAAAGCCTGGTGATACCACCCGCCACCCTCGGTCGACTGCCACATGATGTCCTGGTTTTTCACGGGCGTCAGGATCGTATCGTCCCCCTCGACACGAGCCTGTACCTCACCAAGCATCTGAAGCACGCGGAGTTGGTCGTACTTGACCGTTGCGGGCATTGGGCGCAGCTCGAACGCTGGGACGCGATGGGCCCAATGTTGATGGAACATTTCCGCGCGGCATAGTAACCGCATGGGTGAGGTAGGGATCGAGAAAGCGTTGCCAGGAGGTTGGGATGCTTGACGAACAGACGATCAATGAGCTCGCTGCGGAGCTATACCGGGCGGAAGCCGAGCGGGTTCAGATTGAGCAGTTCTCCCAGCGCTTCCCCGGCATGACAATCGATGACGGCTACCAGGTCAGCAGGGCTTGGGAAGCTTTGAAGCGCAAGGACGGCCGCACCGTGCTCGGTCACAAGATTGGCCTGACATCGCGTGCCATGCAACAGGCGGCCGGGATCCGCGAACCCGACTATGGGACCTTGCTGGACGACATGTTCTTCGCCGAAGGGGACGATGTGCCGTTCAGGAGGTTCATCGCGCCCAAGGTGGAGGTTGAACTTGCCTTCGTGCTCGGTCGCTCGCTGAAAGGGCCTGGTGTCACGATATTCGACGTACTGGAGGCGACCGATTTCGTCGTGCCTGCTGCAGAGATCATTGACGCGCGGATCCAGCGCGTCAGTGAGATTACGAAATCGCGCCGGAAAGTCGAAGACACGATCGCGGACAATGCGGCGAGCGCCGGGGTCGTGGTGAGCGGGCGGCCGGTGCGGCCGGATGCATTCGACCTGCGATGGGTCGGTGCGGTGCTCAGCAAGAATGCAATGGTTGAGGAGACTGGCATCGCGGCTGGCGTCCTCAACCATCCTGCCAATGGCATAGTCTGGCTGGTGAAAAGGCTTGCGCGATGGGGCGAAGGCATCGAGGCCGGAGAGATCGTGCTCGGTGGGTCGTTCACTAGGCCAGTCGAGGCCGGACCGGGCGATGTGTTTCACGCCGACTATGGACCGCTCGGCTCGTTCTCATTTCGTTTCGGTTAGGGCGATCGATCATGCAAAGTCCGATCAACTCCTTCAAGAAGGCGCTTGCTGAGGGCCGCACGCAAATCGGGTTCTGGCTCGCCTTAGGTGACGCCTATAGCGCCGAGGTCTGCGCGGGGGCGGGTTTCGATTGGCTGCTGATAGACGGTGAACACGCGCCTCAAGACTTGCGCTCTGTACTTGCGCAGTTGCAGGTGATCGGCGCCTATCGTGACTGCCACGCGGCGGTGCGGGTCCCGTCCGCGGATACCACGGTGATCAAGCAATACCTTGATCTGGGCGCGCAAAGCCTCCTGGTGCCGATGGTCGACACTGCGGATGAGGCAGCAGCGGTCGTGCGCGCTTGCCGTTATCCCCCGGGGGGCATTCGCGGCGTGGGTGGCGCACGGGCGAGCCGTTGGGGTCGCTATCCCCGATATCTCCATGAGGCCGACGAACAGGTTTGCGTGGTCGTCCAGGCGGAAACCGCGCTAGCACTCAGCAATCTTGAGGCGATCGCCGAGGTCGATGGTATCGACGGGGTCTTCATCGGCACTGCCGATCTCGCCGCCTCACTGGGGTTCCCGGGCAATCCTGCGCATCCGGAGGTGCAGGACGCGATACTGGACGCCCTGCAGCGGGTTCGTGCGGCTGGTAAAGCTCCTGGAGTCCTCACGCCCGTCGAGGATCTGGCTCAGAAATATCTCGCGCATGGCGCTGTTTTCGTCGCGGTCGGCATCGACACCCACCTGCTGGCGAAGCAGACAAGCGCACTTGCCGCGCGCTTCGCCCAGGTGGCGTATTCGTGACCCTGCAAGAACATCAAGACTTCGCGCCCAGTTTATTCGATGTGAAGCCGGGCACCCGCGCCGGTACTTATTACGGATATTCGGGGTTGTGCCCAACACACAGACGGTTACAGCAGCGAGCGGCACTAGGGAAAGGACACGGTGATGTCGACAAAGTCCAACGAAATGGTGGTCCGAGGCGCTATCGACGCCATCACCCGGGGTGACTGGGACGCTCTCGGCGAGTTCATCGCCGCCGACAATGTTACCCACTTCCCCGGACTCAGCCCGTTGGCAGGAGACCATCAGGGCATCGGCGCCCTGCAACGGCGAATAGTCGAACTTACCGGCAGTGGCACGGAGATCGACGTGCAGGACGTGTTGGCCTCCGATGATCACGCCGTTGGCATTTACCGCCTGCGCGCGCACCGCGACGGAAAGAGCATCGAATGGCAGCACGTGAACGTGTATCAGATCCGGGACGGCAAGATCGTTGAGGTCTGGCAGCACCCGTTCGAGCAGGACCTTGTCGATGACTTCTTCTCGCAGGAGTCTGGAGAGAACACGTGAAATTCGGAGTGGCGATGGTTCCCACTGATTTCTCGATCGGCGTGATGGAATTGGGGCGAGCCACGGAAGAACGAGAATTTGAGTCGTTGTTCCTCCCCGAACATACCCACATCCCCGCTTCTCGGCGCACTCCGTGGCCGGCGGGCGGCGAGCTACCGGAAGAGTACCGGCGCACACTCGACCCCTTTGTGGCGTTGGGCGCGGTCGCCGCAACCACTCGATCCTTACTGTTGGGCACCGGCGTCTGCCTTGTTGTGGAACGCGATCCGATCACCCTCGCCAAGGAGGTCGCAAGCCTCGATCGCCTCTCGGGCGGGCGAGTGCTCTTCGGCGTCGGCGCCGGTTGGAACCACGAGGAGATGAGAAACCACGGCACCGACCCGACGCTTCGTTGGAAGCTGTTGCGTGAACGCGTTCTCGCAATGAAACAAATCTGGATACAGGATGTGGCCGAGTTCCACGGGGAGTTTGTGGACTTCGATGCCCTGTGGCAATGGCCCAAGCCGATCCAAACGCCTCACCCGCCCGTTCTCATTGCGGGCAACGGACCGAGGGTACTGGAGAGGGTGGTCGAATTCGGGGACGCATGGCTCACGATGCCCAAAGAGGAACCGCACGTGCTCGGGCGGAGGATCGGCGAGCTGCAAGATTTGGCCACCAGGCGGGGGCGCGGACCGGTACCGGTCACGGTTTTCGGTGCACCTCCCGACCCGGACGCCCTCGAGATCTACGCAGAATCAGGCGTATCCCGCTGCCTCTTTTGGCTGCCCTCAGCGCCGGCGGCTGAGGTCCTGCCTATCCTTGACCGCCTTGCCATCCTGGCAGGCAAGTTTCCTGATGACGTTTGATGTGCCGACCAACGCAAGATGACGGCTTTGGCGAGCCCGACATCAGTGGGCAGTTTCGAGATCCGGAAGCTGACCGCGACGGGAATTCGTCAGAATGCCACTCAACCGTAGTCCTTCGTGACCGGTGAAGCGTCGTTGGGCACCGGGGTGAGGTCGTGCCTCGCGGACGATCAAGGCCATCCCTGCAGGCCAGGACGAGAGACCGAGCATTCCGATCAGCTCCGCCACCCAGGCACCGTCTCGGACACGTCCGTCGGTGTCATAGGCCGGGGTCCACACATCGTCCGGGATCATCGCGGCCTTCGCGATCATGGTCGAGCTCGAACCCGACCGAGTACGACATGCGCCGCTTCGTCAGATATTCGATCAACGTATGCGTACCACCGGCACCGTCCGCCCTGACCAGCACCTTCCTCCCGGCGAGACAGTCCGCCTCGAATGGCAGCTGTGCCAGAGCGTCCTGTAGGACCGCAATTGTGGTCGGCGGCCGTATTGGATCCGGCGTTTCCCGGGGCACAACAGCATTGCCCAGGCTCCCCGCTGCCTAATCCGAAAATGAGGTGACCGTGCCGACACCAGCGGCAAGGGCACCTCAATTTTCGGATTAGCTCGTTGTCGTCGGCGAACGCATGTGATGACCAATCCGGGCGCGAAAACGACTGGCCTGCAAAAGCCCCCGCTGCACGGGTTCGGTCGGAGCCGGATCTGATTGGCATTGTTCCGCTTTCGTCTGCGAGCTCGTCGCGTGGACTCAGATGCTTGGCACTGCCCGAGCGCCCGGCGCGGTGGTGGGAGCCGAGACGGCTTCGCTTGAGGATCTTCTCAATAGCGAGCCGGATCACCACCGCCGAATCCACGACCGGAAACTACCAATCCGAAACCGGTCAGGCCCGCACGCGGGACTCAAGAAAGAGTGAGGTACACCACTATTTTCCGTAGTTTCCCCGGATGCCGGAGAGCGTGGGCCAGTTGTTTAGTAGGAGCACAGAGGAACGCATCCGCGGGCGAGATAAGACCATTTGCCGTGCTGGCTAGAGCGAGCGAAGGATGGAGTGGAGCATGTTGAGGTCTGAGCGTTTCAGTCCTGGGGAAGATTTTGGTCAGTTTGTCAATCTGCGGGATGGGTGGATTGATCGGAATATCTTCAGCGATCCGGATATTTATCAGGAAGAGCTTCACCGGATCTTTGCTCGGTCGTGGAACTTTGTTGCGCATGAGAGCCAGTTGCCGAACGCCGGAGACTTCCTGACGACGTATATGGGTGAAGACGCGGTTATCGTTTCGCGTCACAGGGATAATTCCATTCGGGTGTTCGCGAATTCTTGTCCGCATCGCGGTAACAAGGTTTGTTTCGCGGATGCGGGTAATACCCGTCGATTCGTGTGCAACTATCACGGGTGGTCGTTCGACAATGCGGGTGAGCTCTCGGGAATGTGGGCAGAGCAGGCCTATGACGAGGGTGACATCGACAAGTCGCAGACGAAGATGATGCCGGTTGCGCAGGTGGCCAGCTACAAGGGCTTGGTGTTCGCGACGTTTGACCCGGACGCGCCGAGCCTGGAGAACTGGTTGGGTGACTTCCGCTGGTATCTCGATATGATTTTGGACAACGAGGAGGGCGGAACCGAGTTTGTCGGTGGCTGCATCAAGTCGGAATTCAGTGCCAATTGGAAGTTCGGCGTGGAGAACTTCATCGGCGACGCCTATCACGCCGGCTGGACCCATGATTCCGGTACCCGAGCCACCACCGGTGGGGCTCCCTTCCCCGAAATCGATATGGAAACCTCCTACCACGCCAGCATCAACGGTCACGGCTGGGAATTTGGGACGGAGGGTGTGGGCGATATCGGCTTGCTCGGGTCGCCGGAAGTGATGGACTACTACAACAAGATTCGACCGAAGATGGCCGAACGTCTCGGCGAGATGCGCTCGAAGATCTTCGGGTCGGTCGCTTCGTGCTCGCTCTTTCCCAACATTTCTTTTCTGCCTGGCATCTCAACATTTAGGGTTTGGCTTCCCAAGGGGCCGGAGGCGTTCGAACTGCGCACCTGGGTCCTCGTCAATAAGGCGATGCCGGACGAACTGAAGCAGGAGATCACCAAGAGGGTCATGTTGACCTTCGGTCCGGGTGGTCTCTTCGAAATGGACGACGGCGAGAACTGGTCGAACTGCACCACGGTCAACCGTGGAGTCGCGACGAGGCGGCAGCTGCTGCACTACGGTTCGGGGATCAACCGTCGGATCGACAACCATCCGATCCTGCCCGGCACCGTGTACCGGGGCCAGTACAACGACTCAAACCAGCGCCTTTTTTACCAGCGTTGGGTGGATCTGATGGAGACGAAGAGTCTGAAGGATTTGCCGCAACGCCCGGAGCCTCGCATGGCGTCGCGTGAGACGCGCGAACTCACTGGCGTTTCCGCTATCTGACACAGGGAAGGAAGGGCGAGTTATGACATCGACCGCGGCGATCAACGACGTGGCGACACGTCCGTCGTTGGCACTCATCAGTGAACTTGAGCAGACGCTCTATCGCGAGGCCCGATTGCTTGATCAAGAACGCCACGACGAGTGGATGGCGATGCTGGCCGAGGATCTGTTCTATTACATGCCGGGAGTCCAGACGCGATATCGTAACGACACCACGGATACGGTCAACGATTTGTCGCGTATGGCCTACTACAACGATGACCTCGACATGATCTTCACTCGCGTGGAACGGCTGAAGACCGGCACCGCATGGTCGGAAGATCCACCCACGCGTTACCAGCACCTCATCACCAACATCGAGGTTGAACTCACCGATCGTCCCAACGAATACAGGGTCTATTCCAACTTTTTCGCGTTCCGTAGCCGCAACGAGAGGGATGAAGACAGGCCGCTGGTGGGCAGTCGGGAAGACACCTGGCGTCACAAGGACGGCGACTATCTCCTCGTGAAGCGGATCATCACACCCAAATGGAACACGCTGCTCAGCAAGAACCTCAACATCTTCCTCTGAGCACAGTCACGACAACGAGGTTGAAGGCTATGGTCTGGACGTCCCCCTCAAATAAAGAATCTACAACGGCGGACTTGATTCGTTTGTGCTGTGTGGATGAAGTGACAGAGGGAAAACCTGTCGCGCTGAACCCACCGGGATTACCACCGCTAGCGGCATACCGGGTCGGCGACGATTATTTCGTCACTCACAATGTTTGTACGCACAGCTACTCGTTGCTTACCGACGGGTTTCAAGAGGGCGAGGTAATCGAATGTGAAGTGCACGGCGGGACCTTCGACATTCGCAGTGGCGCGGCGACCGGGTTCCCCTGCCGGACAGCGCTGAAAACGTTTGATGTCGTCCTTATTGAGGGGTGGATTACGATTGTGGCGCCCGGCGCCGAGTCTCAATGACGAGGTCAGCAGTCCGGGAACGGAAATCCGGACGATTTAGGACGGGTGCCAGCTCGTGAGGCATCCGCGGGTGCTTCGTCGTAGCACGTTGGAACTGAATAGTGGGTTCGCCGGAGCGAGCTCGGGAATTACGTCGGAGGGAAAATAATGAGCACGGAAATGCCCCCAGGGGATAATTCAATCGTCGCGAACGGTATCAGTACGAACTACCTCGAGGCTGGTAGCGGTCCTCCTGTCGTGCTGATCCACGGGTCGGGTCCGGGAGTCACTGCCTATGCGAACTGGCGGCTCACGATCCCGGCACTCGCGGAACGGTTTCGGGTACTTGCCCCCGATATGGTCGGGTTCGGTGGGACCGAACGGCCCCCTGGCGTGGTGTACGACCTCAAGACCTGGACAGACCAGGTGGTGGGTTTCCTTGACGCGCACGGCATCGAGCGGGCGTCCCTGGTTGGCAACAGCTTCGGCGGGGCAATCGCGCTGCGGGTCGCCACGCAGCACCCGGAGCGTGTCGAGCGGCTGGCGCTCATGGGCAGTGCGGGTGTTTCCTTCCCGCTCACCGATGGCCTCGATGCGGCATGGGGTTACCAGCCATCGATTGAAAACATGCGTCGACTGCTCGACATCTTCGCATACTCGCGCGAGCTCGTGACAGACGAGCTGGCCGAAGTGCGGTACCGCGCGAGCATCGAACCGGGCATTCAGGAAGCATTCTCCGCCATGTTTCCCGAACCGCGGCAGATCGGCGTGGATGCACTGGTCACTCCTGAGGAGGACCTGGCACGCCTGCCTCATGAAACGCTTGTCATTCACGGCCGGGAGGACCGCGTCGTACCCCTGTCGAGCTCCATACGGCTCATGGAAGTCATCCCCAAGGCCCAGCTACACGTCTTCGGCCGCTCTGGACACTGGACACAGATCGAATGGGCCGAGAAGTTCAACCAGCTACTCAACGACTTCCTCGCCAACTAGCCCAATATCGCATGCCTTCAGTTGCGTGTTCCCGTTCCTTCCCGGCATCCGGGAGTGCGTGGGCTCGTCCGGAGAGGTTAGCTGCCCGGCACCGCAAAATAGTGCTCCTTGCTGTGCCGGGTGCCTGGGCGCCGGTGTGCAGTGATTGCCAACTGCATGGGTTCGTGCTCAGGGCACGCGATCCAAAACAAGGTCTTGACACGATCGCCTGACTGGCGATCAATGTCGCCTGCGTCATGGCTACACCAAAACTTATGCGAGCGACGGGAGCCTACGTGCAAAAGCCCGACACCGCGATCGCAGCGCCACCAAAGACCACCGAAGTCAAGCCAGCGGTGCTCGCGCTGTTGCTGTTCGGATCGACGATGGGCGTCATGGCCGGAGCGATCATCGGCCCAGTCCTCCCCTTGATCCGCAACGACCTCGACCTCGGCGACACCGCGCTCGGTCTTGTGATCACCACGCACGGATTGGTGATCGCGCTGACCAGCCCAGCTGTAGGGTGGGCAATCGACCGATGGGGCGTACGTACACCGTTGGTGGCTGGCCTGGCGATCTATGCCGTCGGCGGAGCCGCGGGCATGTTTGTGGAGTCCTACCCTGTGCTGATCGCCAGCAGGATGATCTTCGGTGTCGGCGCCGCCTGCTTGTTCACTGGCACCACCACCGCCATGCTTAGCCTCTATCCAGGCCACCGCCGGGACAGGGTGATGGGCTGGCGATCCAGCACGACCGCGCTGGGCGGAGTGCTGTGGCCCCTGATCGGAGGGGCTCTGGGTGCGCTGTCCTGGCACGCACCGTTTGCCATTTACTTGCTGGGCCTCCCGCTCGGCGTAGGCGTGCTGGCCCTCATGCCGGATACCCGGCGGATGCGGCATCGCAACGAAGGGACTCTGCTGGCATTGCTGCGCTCCAAACCGTCGATGCTGCTGTTCTATGGCGTTCAGTTCGCGATGGGCGTGCTGCTCTACGGTTTGGTCATCTTCCTGCCGCTACGGCTGCACGGACTCGGTGTTACCGCGCCGATCCTCTTCGCCCTGTTCACCGCGACGGCGTCAGCCGCCGCAAGCCTGGTTGGGTTCAGCTACCCACAGTTTCGGGCGAGACTGTCCGACCCCGCACTGTTAAGTCTTTCTGTCACCCTCTGGGCGGCGGGGTTCCTCGTGATGGGGGGCTTTGACGAGGTACTGATCGTGGGGGTCGGCGCGGCGCTGTTCGGTGCCGGCATGGGCTTGGCGTTCCCCGCCGTGGCCGTCCTGGTCGGCGACAGCGCCCCCGAATCTCTCCGCGGCAGGGCCACCTCGCTCATCGGGACCACCAACTTTCTCGGCCAGTTCCTCTCCCCGATCATGCTCGGCCCACTCGTAGCGGCGTACGGAGTCGGCGACGGCTACGTCGTCGTCGCGGGCGCCGTCACACTCTTCGCGCTCGCCTTGCTCACCTGGACACACGCGGACGGCGCGAAGGCCTTCCCGACCGTGAGCTCGGGCCTCGACGCCAATCCACCCAGCCTGGCGGGTACCGAAACTTATCGTGACATGCGCTGACTGGGCTGAGAATCCCAAGTTTGGAACGGGTGGGCTCGAATCCGGGTCCAGCCGGTCCATTCGGTCAGGCTGGGATAAGCCTTGGTGACATGACCCCGTTTGAGCGCCCGGCGCAGCTAACGTCGGGTGAGCAAGGCATTGCGCGCGTTCGGTGGATGCGCTGTACCCCAACCGTTTGTAAATCTGGAGTCATCGCCAGAGGGAGGCTGGCGATGACCGAAGCGCCGCGGAAATGCGGATGCGACTAGGAGCATGGCAATGACGCCAGATCGTGTGGACAAGCACAAGAGAATCGACTTAATCCGGGAGCTGCGTGTTGGCTGGGGGGCGAGCACGAATCTCGGAGTCAATGCCGAGACACATGAGCATGTCGTTGTCCGGAAGCTCGATCTGTCCGTGACGCGGCCATGGAGTTGGGACTGGCTCACGCACGAGCTGGAGACCATGGCGAGTTCACAGTTGCTGCACCACGTGACGACCAAAATCGTGCGCAAAAGCGCCGATGAAGCCGTCCTCGTTCGTCCGGTCGTGGCCGGCAGGGACATCCTTGAGTGGGCTGCTCATGAGCCGCGCCCATCGATCGACACCTACCTCCGGGTGATGTGTGATCTGCTCTTCGCATTGGCCCAACTGCATAGCATGGGGATCGCGCACGGCGGGCTAAAGCCGGCAAACATCATGCTGACGGAGAGCGGCCACCTCATTCTCCTTGACGCAAGCATCACGCGCACTCAGCTGGCCGCAACCACATACCCGGTTAATTCCGCTGACGGCCGATACTTGCCCCCTGAGCACGCCGGACGCCTGCACCGGACCGTCGGTTTCGCGGCGGATATCTTCGCCGCCGGTTGGGTACTCCTTGAAGCCGCCGCGGAGAGGAACCGTACCGCTAGTGCCTTGCGGTCGGGTGCGGACGGTCGAGACATGACCCCGGAGGGGTTAGCTCATCTGGTAGATGTCGTGGGTGTGCCGCCGGCGCTGCGCCCGGTCATCTTGAAGCTGCTCAGTCCGCTGCGAGAGCATCGGTACGAGAGCGCCGAGGACGCTCTGGCTGCAGTCGAAGCTGTGCTGGCGACCAGCATCGGGGAGGCCGGCCTGGTGCCGACAGCTTCAACAGCTATCGGCGGATCGCTCGCCTACCTGGAGCCTCCACTCGTGGGCAGACGCGCGGAACTCGACACCCTCAACTTCTACGTCGAGCGGGCCACCCGTCCCACCAGGGCCGTGCTGTGCATGAGTGGCGAATCCGGTCTCGGCAAGAGCCGTCTGCTCGACGCCGTTGCCATACACGCCAATGCGATGGGTGTGACAGTTCTGCGTGGCGGCGCGTTCGAGTACGCGGCCCAACGCCCGCTCGGGCTGTTTGCGGAACCATTCCGGGACATCGTGACGTATCTGAGGGCACATCCGGGTGAGGCTGATCGAATGCGCCGGGAGATGGGAGAGCTACTCGGGCCAGCCATCGAACTGATTCCGGGGCTGGCCGGCGTCTTCGCCGATCTGCCCACGACTGACGTCGCCGGACTTGCGTTAGACGACGGGTCGGCCGCAGCCGCTCCGACCGCAGCGATTGCTCGTCTCTTACAGGGTGTGTTCACGAAGGCGCGTCCCGGGTTGCTCATGCTGGACGACTGCCAGTGGGCTGATGATCTCAGTTGGCAAGTGCTCGCCAAAGTCGCGTCAGAGACATCGCGGGGGGCGGGCTCGCCGGTCTACGTTTCGTTGATCTGTTCATGCCGGCCAGAAGCCGTCGCGCAAGTCAAGAGCTGGGACGTCGATGGCATCGACTTTCTGGAACTGGAACCATTGTCTTCTTCGGACACGGAGGAGTTGGTCCGATCGATTGATAACCATATCCCCGATGAGATCGTCCCCTATGTGATCAGATACTCCGGGGGCAATCCAATGGAAACGTTGTCCGTATTCCGGGCGCTTATCGACTCATCTGCCCTCACCCGAGAAGCGGGCCGATGGGTAGTAAATGAGGACGAGATGCGCTCGCTTCCTGTGCTGTCGCAGCCTCGCTCACTGGACGCTTCCGGCATGCGAGAGGGGACCCGGACGGATGTCTTCGTCTCTGCTCGGCTGGATCTGTTGTCGGCCAACACCCAGCAGGCGATGCGTCAGGGCGCCATTCTCGGACGCCAATTCCCTTCCCCGCTGCTCTGCGGCGCTCTAGGCGCGAGCGCGGAAGACGTTCGCTATCTACTCCGGGAGGGGATGGAACGCGGGATCATACGTCGTGTCGCGGGTGTCGGCGCGGAGAACTTCGAGTTCACACACGACCGGCTTCGTGAAGCGGTCCTGAGGTCCCTGACCGAGGAACAGCGACGCGACACGCATAGACGTGCCGCGCAAGCGCTCGAGGGGTCCGCTGAGGGGCAGAGTGACTATGAGATCGCGTACCACCTCAACCGGTCTGGCCAGGTTGCCGCGGCGATGCCGTACGCACTGAGGGCTGGCGAAGCCGGGCTCAGACAGCACGCACTCGACGTTGCGGAGAGCAACTTCGAGATCGCTGAGGCTGGGCTTCAGCTTCTCCAATCGATCGGCGATCGGGAGAAGTTCCGTGTCTATGAAGGCCTCGGTACCGTCCACATGCTCCTTGCCAGTTACGATTTGGCGGCGGAGAAACTGACCCGCGCGCATGAAATCGCCCAGGCGCTTCCTGGACTCGAGTCGGCCCGAGTGGCGACCCTGCTCGGGGAACTGGCCTTCAAGACCGGCCGGTTCGAGGATGCGGCCGCTTGGATGCAGCAGGGCATGCAGCACCTCGGCCTCCGGGTGCCGGGTCGTCCCTTGGCAGCCGCTGCTTCTTCCCTTGGGGAGGTGGCCATCCTTGCTCTTGGATGGGTATCACGACGAATCCGGCCGACCCGAGCAAACGCCGGAACAGAGCGTGACCGCCTGGCCGCCCGCATCTACGACCGGCTGGCGTACGAGTGGTGGTTCGTCAGGTCACCGATCTGGGTGAGATGGGCCATCCTCCGCGGCGTGCGTTTCGCGAATGCCGGTGGGAGCACGCGTGAACGCTCGCATGCATACTCTATGGCAGCTGCGATCATCTCCGGCACCGCGCCGATTCTCGCGCCGGTCTCGCTCCGCCTTGCCGTCCGATCACTGCGATTATGCCAGGCAGCAAAAGACGACTGGGGCGTCGCTCATGCGCAGCACTTTCGAGGATTCGTGTTGCTCGCTGCCGCCAGATACGACGAAGCGATTGAATCTCTCGACGCCTCGATCACAGCCTTCGACACTGTCGGTGATCGATGGGAGCAAATAGCTGCGATGTGGCAGAAGGCCCTGTGCCTCTTTCGACTTGGGATGCTCCATGAGGCCGGCGTGCTTGCTCGCGAGACCTACCGAGAAGGCAAGCGCATCGGCGATCGGATCGGTGCGGGCACTGCTCTCGCGATCTGGGTCCGCTGCCTACCGGCCGACGTGAGCGTGGAAACGCTCTCTCGTGAACTGCGGCGGACCAATTCGGACGATCACCACACGACCGCCATGTTGCAAGCCGCACGGGGATGGCGACTCTTCCATTCGGATGAGTACGAACAAGCGGTGGACGCGTTTCGGCAGGCAGACGAGCTGCTCCGTCACTCAGGCATCAGAAACCATTTCGTCGCCCCAATCACGACCTGGCATCTGCAGGTGCTTCGCCTGATGCACGACGCGGCTCCTGCCTGGTGGGCGGGCGAGCGCCGAAATCGGGCGAAGGCCGCCCGTCGACAGCTCGCCCGTGCGCTGCGGTCGGCCATCATCTTCCGAGGTGAGCGTCCGACAGTGCTGCGTGAATGGGCGATGATGTCGTTCGCGGAAGGGCACTCGTGGCGCGGGCGGCTGATCCTTCGCGCCGCGACTCGCAGTGCGGTCAACGCTGCGGCTGGTGGCGATCTTGCCGCATGCTCCTCGGTGGAAGAACTTGCGTGGATCAAACTTCGGCGGGGATCGCTCGGACAGCTGCCTCCCGCCCGGGAATTGTGTCGACGGCTGGCTATCCGGGTGGATCGCGGGATCGCCGAGGCGGTGCCCTCAGGAGTGATGCCCACCGGCGGGGATTCCTCTCGCCACCGGTCGCTTCTCGACGCCGTCGGCAGAATCGTCGCGTCCGATGACGTCGAAGAGGTTCTCGCAAAACTTCGAGAAGCGACCATGGCTACGACCAGTGCCCGGAGGGTGGAGATCTCACGTCTGCCGGAGAGCGTCGGCCCAGGTGGGGTTCCGAACGGGTCGCCGGGAGCGTCTCTGGGTGAGCCGATCGTGACTGGTGAGGCCGCCCGTGGGATGAAGATGACCGAACGTATCGCTAAACCGGTTGTGGCAGACGGGCACAACGCTAGCTCGGTCGTCGCCGCGTTTCCCCTCGGCGAGGGTCACTACCACGAGCCGACCGTGGAGGTACTGGCCGCTCTGGCGGGTGCGGTCATCGAGCGGGAAAAACTACGTCGCAGGTCCATGGAGTGGATCGTCGACGTGCAGGAGGCGGAGCGAGGCAGAATAGCCAGAGACCTGCACGACGAGTTCGGTCATCTGTTCGCGGGCATTACGGAAGGGCTGAGCGCGCTCGAGAAGGTCGGAGACGAAGCCACCCGTCGAGTGACCATGGACGTGCGGAAGATCGTCCGTCAGGGTATTCAGGCTGCTCGCGTCGGCGCATGGTCATTGCGACCGTCAGGTCTGGATGATCTGGGCCTGCCTGGGTGCGTCGAGCAGCTTGTAGAGGACTGCCGCCAAATGTTCCCGCTCCGGATCGAGTTGACCGCAACGGGGCACGCGGGACCGATTCCCCCGTCCGTGGAGACCGCAGTCTTTCGCATTGTTCAGGAAGCGCTGACCAATATCGACCGACACAGTCGCGCTGCGGCGGCGAGCGTCGTGCTCGTGTGCTCCGGTCACACAGTTCGGGCGGTCGTGGAGGATGACGGGATCGGTTTCGATGTCGACGTCAGCGGGCAGAGCGGGTCGCTGGGACTGATTGGGATGCGGGAGCGGGCGCGACTTGTCCGCGGTCGGTTGACCGTCGACTCCCAACCTGGGCAGGGAACGATCGTGATGGTGGAGGTGCCGATCAGACGATGATTGGGTTAGTACTGCAACGGCACTTGCTTGACAGGTAGACGATACTGGTTGTGTGGTCCTCGATCTGGTTGCTGCCGAGTTGGAAGCGTTGCATGAGCGGATCTCCGGTCGGTTCGCCCGGTCGGAGCCGCGGTCCCGGGTCCGTGAATATGTGACGGGTTTGGTTGCGGGTCTGGAACGCAAGAACGGGTGGACCCTCGCCGAGCGGGCCGGCGAGATCAGCCCGGACGGGATGCAACGGCTGCTGCGGCGGGCGGACTGGGACGTCGACGGCGTCCGCGACGACGTCCGTGACTACGTGGTCGAACGCCTCGGCGATCCGGCCGGTGTACTGATCGTCGACGACACCGGATTCCTCAAGAAGGGCACCCGCTCGGCCGGGGTGCAGCGCCAGTACTCGGGCACCGCCGGACGGGTGGAAAACTGCCAGATCGGGGTCTTCCTCGCCTACGCCAGCGGCGCCGGGCACGCGCTCATCGATCGGGAGCTGTACCTGCCCGAATCCTGGACCTCGGACCGGGACCGGTGCCGTGCCGCCGGGATCGGTGACGAGGTGGAGTTCGCGACCAAACCGAGACTGGCGCAACGCATGATCGAACGCGCCCTCGACGCGAACGTTCCGTTTTCGTGGGTCACCGCGGACGAGGCCTACGGGCAGGTGAAGTACCTGCGGGTCTGGCTCGAGGAACGCGATGTTTCGTATGTGTTGGCTACCCGGTGCAACGACGACGTGTTCACCCCACACGGCCGCTCCGGCCGCGCCGACGAGATGATCGCCGCGGTCCCGGCGAAGCAGTGGCGCCGGATCTCCGTCGGCGACGGCGCACACGGGCCGCGGGAGTATTCCTGGGTGCGGATCCCGATCCGGATCGCCTGGGCACCTGGGCGAGGGCACTGGCTGCTCGCCCGCCGATCCCTCTCCGATCCGACCGAGATCGCGTACTACATCTGCGCCGGACCCCGCCGCACCACGCTCACGGAACTCGCCACCATCGCCGGCTCCCGGTGGCGGGTCGAGGAATGCTTCCAACAGGCCAAGAACGAGGCCGGCCTCGACCAGTACCAGGTACGCACCTACCGGGCCTGGTACGCCCACATCACCTTGTCGATGCTCGCCCTCGCCTGGCTCGCCGGAACGAAAACCGAAGCGGTAAAGGGGGAATCGGGATCGAAGATCAGGGCATGATCGCGTACACGCTACCCGAGATCCGCCGCCTGCTCGTGCAACTGATCCTGCGACACGCCCACCCGGACGAGCACATCTGGTCCTGGTCGAACTGGCGACGGCGCCGACAACACCAAGCCCGCACCTCCCACTACCGACGTCGCGGACACCTCCCATAAGTGCCGTTGCAGTATTAGTAGTTAGCGTTAGCCGGTGTGCGATGAACAGGGGATCAACCGTTCTGGACCCGCCGGATCCTTGAGGGCACGCCGGACCTCCCACTCACAGAGTCGGCGATGACGGGGGAGCGCCCATTAAGAGTGTGTCTCGTGTGGTTGAAGTGCCTTGTGTGTTGCATAGTGTATATGCGTGGCATAATGACTTGTCACTCTAGTCTATTTTGTGCCGGATGCGTTGTGGGAGATGGTCGAACCGTTGATTCGGCGGTTCGCGGCTCGTCCGCAGGGTGGTGGAAGCGTGCCGGTCGATGATCGGGCGGTGTTCACCGCGATCGTGTTCGTGCTCACCAGTGGGTGTGCCTGGCGGCATCTGCCGCCCTCATTTGGGGTCACGGTGCCGACCGCGCACCGCCGGCTCGACGCGTGGGCGGCGGCCGGGGTGTTCGAGAAGCTGCATCGCGAAGTGCTCGACCTGCTCGGCAGCGCCGGCGAACTCGACTGGACGGCAGCGATCCTGAATGCGTCGAGCGTCCAGACGATTCGGAATGACCGGATCCAGCCCCGTCGATCGCGGCAAGAAGGGATCGAAAATCCACGTCCTGTCCAGGTTGGTGGAATCCTGCTGGCGTCGACGTGTCGGCGGCGAATACCGGGGGGTGTCCCTATGGTTTTCGTCAAGCCGCTGAGGGGGTTGGATTCCGGTAGAGTTCCTTGTTCTTGAGCATGGCGTAGAGGACGTCGCAGCGGCGTCGGGCGAGGCAGATCAGGGCCGCGTTGTGCTTCTTCTTCTCGGCACGCTTTTTGTCGTAGTAGGCGCGACTGGTGGGGTCGTGGAGGGCGGAGAACGCGGACAGGAACAGCGCTCGTTTGAGCTTCTTGTTGCCGGATCGGGCCGGGTGCTCGCCACGTATCGATGAGCCCGATTTACGGGTGACCGGTGCGATGCCGGCATAGGCCGCCAGGTGCGCGGCGGAGGCGAAGGCGGAGCCGTCGCCGACCTCGATCAGGATCCGAGCTGCTGTCCTGACGCCGATGCCGGGCATCGAGGTCAGGACCCGGGAAAGAGGGTGTTCATCGAGCGCCCTCTCCACGTCCTCGGCGACTGCTTTCCGTTGCTGGAGAGTCCCTTTCAGTGAATCAGCGAGCTTGGGGAGAACGGTTTCGGCGGCCGCGGTGCCGGGCACCACCACGGTCTGCTCATCGAGGGCGGCAAGGATGTCGGTGGCCAATCGGGCGCCCATGCGGGGTGCGTGCTTGACCGCGATCGCGGTGAGCTTGCGCTTGCCGGCCTGCCGGATTCCGGTCGGCCCGCCGCAGCGGGAGAGGATCTCGAGCACCGCCGGATGGGCGATGCGGGGGCCGAGGACCCGCTCGAGGGCGGGGTGGATGGAGGTGAGCAGGCCGCGGATGCGGTTGCTGACCCGGGTGGCCTCGCCGGCGAGGTCGTCGTCGAATCCGACGAGGACCTCGAGTTCGGCGAGGGCCTCGTCGCCGGTGTCGACGCGGCGCAGGGTGTGCGGCATGGTGCGGGCGGTATCGGCGATGATGAAGGCGTCTCGGGCGTCTGTTTTCGCCTGTCCGGGGTACAGGTCGGCGATGCGGCGCATCGCCAGTCCGGGCAGGTAGCCGACGTCGTGGCCGCCTACGCGGGCCACGGTGACCGGTAGGGCGCCGATCGTATTGGGTTGGTCGACGACCACCAGCACCGATCCGTGGCTGGCCAGGCGGTCGAAGACCGCCCGCAGCTTCGTCTCGTCATTCGGCAACGCCTTGTCGTAGATCTTCTTTCCGGCGGCGGTCAGTCCGACGGCGTGGTGCTCACCTTTGCCGACGTCGATTCCGCAGTACACCGCATAGTTCGAGTCCATTCAGGGGTCGTCCCTTGTGTCTCGGTCGGCCGGTCGCCGATCCGGCATCGACGCCCGGCACCCACGTTACAAAGAGACCTACACAATTTCGGTTGGCCTTGTCCCTATCAGCGGTCCGTCGACGCCACCACACCCGGCGACACCACCCCCCGGATCATGCGAGAGACAGGGGGCAACGAGTCATACCGGGTCTGGCGACCGTAGCCCTTCTGCGAAGGACCGTAAATAACGTAACGGGGCAGCACGTGCTGCAGCCGATGGTGAATGCGATTCCCTGCGGTGAAGTCCCGGCGCGGACCGCATCGCCACACCAGGCAAGGTCCGTCTCGGCCGGTACCGGTGGAGGATCGAACGCACCGTCGCCTGGCACACCGGCTGCCGACGCCTGCGCATCCTTCTACGGCTTGGCCAGAACGTCCCGAAGGGCACCGACCTGACGGCGCATGCGCTCGAGGTACTGTGAGAGGTCGAGCACCGCCAGAACACGCGGGCCCGAACTTCTCGGATGGGGCGTATTCCGGCTGACAGCTGACGTATTCGCCGATCATATAGTCATTCTGATGACCACCCGTATGACCATCTCTCGAATCCGCTCTTTGTGAATCCGACTGCAGGGCTATTCTCAATGACGGTGACACCGCGCGATTCCCCCGCGGCTGGTTACAGGCGCACTTCCTTGCGAGGACGACTTTGGAGATGTGCACTCGGCCCGGTTCGCCAAGCTTGCGTCAGAAAATCGCTCAACATGCGCTTCTGTGCGCGAACGTTGGAGGGATCCGGCCGCTTCGGTTCGAGTGATTCCTGGACCAGCTGTACGAATCGTTCATGGCTGACACCAAAGTGCACCAACACTTCAGCTGGACTTGCACCGCCGAACGGAGCCCATCGAATCGCGAATCGGAGCGCCCATCCTTCATCGGGACTCAGCGAGTTTACCTCTACGAAAACGTCAACCTGTTTGAGCCATTGGCGTATCCACGCAGTACCGAAGGTCTTGGTGCCGGCATCGTGATCTTGAGTGCGCATGAGAATCAGAGGTCCTGGGTCGGCTGGACGGAGAATATGGGCAATCGCTCGCCCATCAACGGAGATTCGAACGCCTCGGCCGCTGGCCAGACCTTACTCGGTCGGACAATTCCAATCGATCTACGAGTACGCCCAGGCGGCGTCGAGCGCAATAAGGCAGGGCAACACTGGCATTGGATCATTTCGACCAGACGGCATCGATCCTCGTGATGCTGGACATGTTGACCAACCAGCTCGCTATCGCAGATCAGCTTGACCTTCTGGCGCGTGTGCGCAAGGGCGGTGATGGACTGTAGTGCCCGGGAAGGGCTAGCCCAGCACGGGGCCAGTACCGGCACACCTTGACATCGTGGTTGGGCGGCGAGTTTGGACCCTTGGGCGGGGGACTGGGGTCGCTAACTTGTCCAGCAGCGCCCCGGCGACCGCGAGAGCGCCGGCTCCATCGGGTCGGGTGTGGTGCAGTTTTCGTCAGCACTGCGAGGTGGCCGTAGGCCACCTCGCAGATCACGTACCGTTGCCACGGTGGGCGTCCGGCTGGCAACGGTTTGGGCCAATGAGCGCCGCGACCGCGCAGGGTAAGTTGCTCGGACGTGCCTGGGCGGGCAACCGGTGGGTGTGGATGTGGTGTTCGGTGGTGAAGTTTGTATCCTCTGTTTAGGCCATTGTTTAGGCCGCGCCAGCGGGCAGCCAAAGGTACTCCGCGCGGAGCGCATCAGCTGTGGCACCGCTGCGCATTGGGTGGCGAGCAACTTCGCTATGCGAGCCGGGTGCACCGGACTGGGCGGATCGAATACCAGCACCGCGCCAAATGCATTGGCCGACTGGTGACTTCGAGGAGACGACTGCATGTCCAGCCCACCGAGCTACTGCGCCTTCTATTGGGTCGCGGCCAGCTGAAATAGTCAGATCACCGTGACGGCGCCCGCACAATCAGCGCGGGAGTGAGGAGCTTGAGTCATGATTGAATAATCAAGACGCAGTGGGTGATGAGCGGGATCGGGCCGAGGAATCGTCGGTGGCCACTGACGTCAATGCTTAGTGCCAAGCGGCGGAGTCAGCTCCATTCGGTCTCGGTCACTCGGCCGAAAAGCCCGAGCGCTGCCTCAAGCCCGGAAAGGTGACTCAACGCGACCATGAGTGGCCCGTCGAACTTGAGTTTCTTCATCATGATGGCTCTTTGGGCGCGCAGTTTACCGTCCGCGAACTGACGCCATACGTCCAGCTTTGCCGTCAATGTAAAATCGGGCTCCTTATCCTCCTGGACAGCTCCCGCGTAGACCACTTCCCCATTCTCAAGATTAATCTGTGCCCGACGATTATCGGTATCCTCGGCCACCCGATAAACGATTGTGACTGTGAGATCTGAAGTTCCCTCAGTCGTCTCCGGTGTCGTGTTCCACAGCTCGCCGTACTCTTTGATCCATTCTTCGGAAAGCAACTGCTTGGTCATTGAGCTATACCTCCTTGAAAAGTTCCCGTCAGGTCCGTGTCGAGTTTCCGCAGCTGCTCGATAGCGGAAAGTGTCCGCGCAGACGGGCTTGATGTCGTGCGGCTCGGCTAAGTTTGACGTCTGTCACAACGCCCGGGCATCCGGGAAAAGTACGGAAACGGTCCACCTCTGATCGGATCAGACAACACTGTTTCGCTTCGAAGCCGGCGACCACCGCGGGATCGTCGAGCAAGAAGCGCTACAGCCGTTCGGGGATGCGGATTGGCTGTGGCTGACCAATCAGGACACGCCGTTCGACCGTAGGTGCGGGAGCAGGGGAGGGCATCCCCGGAAGCGGCAGGGATTGCCGGTGACGGCGGTAATCATCGCGCCGGTCCTCCCCACCCGTTCGTGGCTGTTACCCGCGAGGGTAAGGGTGGGGTCTGACATCGCGATCACTGTTCACCAGGTGGTCATGACGACGGACAGTCCGAGCAGGCTCGCCAGCACCGGTGCCGAGAGGTTGGCGGCGAATGCGCAGAGTGCTGCGCCGCAGGCTAGCTGTTGCGGGGCTGGAATGCCCGCGTGGGTATTGAGCAGCGTGGGGAGCAGGTCGGCGTCGATATGAGCTCGGGGCGCGGTCCGGGGAGCAGCCAAGTTTGTGTGGTCGTCGCTGATTGCAGCTGATGTCGCTTGATGCGCTGGCTGAGAAGATCTGTCGTCAGTTCGGCGAGCGCGGGCGGGATGAGGACGGGTTGGTTGTTGAGCGTTTAGGTATGGCCCCGGTGTTCGTGGCGGTGAGATGATCGATTCGTGAGTTCGACTATGCGGGAGTGGATCTAGCCGTAGAGCAGGACGGGAGTGCCGGCGACATGGAGGCAAAAAGCAGCGCGTCGTCGCACAGGCAACACCGCAGCAAGACCCAGCGTTCGTGCTCGTTCGAGGGAGGATGCTCGGCGAGGCCCTTGCTCCCGAGCCAGGGCACACGAGTATCGGTGGCGAGCTGGCGCGAGTTGGCCTATCGCACGAAGTCCCGTAGGCGGCAACGCGGGGTGTTGCCCTCGGCGAGCCAGCATCGACGTCGTCTTGGGTAGCCTCGGCGAGACCGCGATTGTGCTCGGGGGCCGGGACAAAAATTGGGCGACGAGGACCCGGTTCCGGGTGTTTTTGGGAACACTGGCGGTCAGCCGTTCATCGCGGTCTTGTTGAACACCAAATTTCCCTTGGTGTCGCCGACCTCGGCGTGGACCAGGGCGAAGTCGGCGGTGATGGACTCTTCGAGGGCATATGTCCGACCGGCGAATTCCCGGGTCTACCTCGGAGGGGACATGCCACCGAACCGTCGGACCCGTACCGCCACGGCAGACCACCGTCGCTGATCGGGGTCCACACCCCCGCCGGGGTGAAGAACGCCGGGATACCCGCCCCTCCGGCCCGCAGGCGTTCGGCCAACGTGCCCTGCGGGGTCAGCTCCTCCTCGGGTTCCCCGGCCAGGTACTGCCGGGCGAATTCCTTGTTCTCCCCGACGTACGAGGCGGGGACCCGCCGGATCCGGCCCGCCGACCAAGATCCCCAGCCCGTAGTCGTCGACGCCGCAGTTGTTGGAGAACACCTCCAGATTCGTGGCCCCTCCCGCACCGATCGCCGCGATCAACGCGTCCGGAATCCCACACAACCCGAAACCACCCACCGCCAGAGTGGAACCGTCTGTGATGTCGGCGACGGCATCGCGTGCCGACGGCACTACCTTGTCCATGCTCAGGCTCCTGTTGCGAGGGTCGCCAGTTGGGTCAACACCGTCTCGGGTACCGCGCCGGCGGGTATCTCGGCGAGATAGAACTTCGCATCCTCCACCCGCGATCCCTCGCTGAGCCAGAACTGCTCCGGCACCACGGCACCCTCGGGCCCGTTCAGAATCGAGATAGCGGTGGCGCTGCGTTGACCCAGGGCCCACCGATAGTGGTCGGTGACATTGAGGATCGGCGAATAGGTCGGAAGTGGCACGTCCGGCAACACGGATCCTGTCCAGCGTGCGTCGAGCAGGAGTGCCGATACGGGGAGGGCTGCCAGACCGCGTAGCCAGTCGGCGACGTAGATCGACATGTTCTCCGCGTCGTCGACATCGATGTCTTCGGCCGATCCCGCCCCGCACACTTCGTGCGTCGATGCCAGCCAGACGGTCGGTTCTGGAATCTGCAGGACCAGGGGCGCTTTGGATGTCTGCGCCAACACTGATGCGAGTTCCGACGCCTGCTTGGCCGTCCCTCGGTCGGCGAGCAAGGTCTTGAGTGCGTAGCCGATCCTGGTTCGCGTCGACATTGCCTCACGCAGGGCATTGTTCGCAGTGAGTCTGGAGCTGTAGAACCGTCCGAGATCGAGCAATGTCACATCGGGGTTCAACAGCCCCTGCGCCTGTCCGATGAAGTTCGCGTACGCGACGGGGTCCGTCCAGGGCACGGGCTGGCCCCGGAGGAACACCGATTGTGCGTACTCGTGGTGGTCGATGATCACCGCGCGGTCGCGACCGGACCGCGGTGCGGACAGGACCGAATCGAAGTCGACTGTCATGACATCTCCTGGAATGAAAGGGTGGTCCGCCCCGAGGGAGGGGCGCGTGGGGTGCGCGGCCCGAGCCATGGACGGTGAGGACCCGGGCTCGGGCCACGCGGTGTGGGTGGTTGGTTGCAGGTCAGGACTTGCGGTTGACCTGTTCGCCGTGCTTGTCCTCGAGCTCGCGGACACGCTGCTCGAGCGCGGCGACCTTGAGGTCTCGGGCGTCGGGCATCATGATGATCGGCATGTCCTCAACCGTGGACTCGACCCGCTCGGGACCGTTGACGGTGAAGTAGGTGGCGGTGAGCTTGTCGGTGTCATCGCCCCACGACCCGTAGTACAGCAGATCCTTCGGGGGTTCGGGCGTGACGAATTCCTTGACGAACTCGCTGTACGGTTTGCCGCGTTCGAGGCGGTCCTGGCGCAGCCGTGCCCGTGTCAGCGCGGTAGCCTCCTCGTCGGCGACCAGGGTGTCCGGGTCGTACTCGACGCCGTAGATCTCGTGTGCGACCTTCTGCGAGATGCGGTCGAGTTCGACGTCGGCGATGACCGCGGCGGGGTCACGCTCGAGCGCGTCGCCGTAGCCGCCGCCGGTGCCCTGGCTGATCATGTACAGTTCGCCGTCCTTGGCGACATCGAACTGCAGCCCCATGTGGCTGGTCATGTACTGGCCGCCCTCGAAAGGCTGTTCGTTCATGACCTTCTCGATCGAGAGATCGAACCGCTCCGGGTTCTCGCGGATGATGTCGTAGACATTCACGCCCTTCACCCGGGCCAGCGGGTAGGTGTTCGAGCCGTATCCGCCGAACATTCCGGTGATCGAGGAGAACTTCGCGCCCGAGGTCACCGTCATGAATCCCCACAGCGGGGTTCCCTCGGCCGCGACGATCATCTCGTAGCCCATCCCGCCGCGATACTTCCCGAACCCTTGGTTGTCCCGCACTATCCGCTTGGCGACGAGCTGCATGAAGGGCACTTCTTCCTCCATGACCTCCTGCTCCGCGGTATCGGCCATCGCGCAGAACAGCGGCGACACGGCGTCCTCACCGTCGCGGAATGCCTTGGCTCCGCCCCCCATGCCGTTCAGGTCTGCGCACAGGTTGCCCACCTGATCCCCGTGCTGGGTGATACCACCCCACAGGAAAGTGTTGATCTGGTTGAACCAGGGCGCGATCACGTTGGAGAACTTCTCCGGATTCGAGAACTGCAACTTCGCCCACGGGGTCTGAAGGGCGGAGAAGCCGCGGAAGGACGCCTGTAGTGACTGGCCCATCGGGGCGTCGTAGCCGGCGTCGGCCCAGGTGTGCTCGTCGGAGATGATCTCGATCGGAGACATCGCCGAGGTGCAGCGCGGAAGATCCGGCCACCAGAACGCCAGGATCGCCTGCATCATCATGGATTTGACCGAGCAGAGGGGCGAGTTGATAGCCCGGTTGAGGATCTCCGGTCCCGTACCGCGCAGATCAATCGTCATCTGGTCGCCCTTGACGGTGATCTCGCAGGCGAACTTGATGAGGATGTTCTCCTTGAGGGTGGAGTCCATGAACTGGTTGAACCGCACCGTGCCGTCCGGCAGCTCACTGATACGCCGGCGCACTTCGGCCTCGACATCCTCGACGGTGATGCGCAGTGCCGCGACGAAGGTCTCGACCCCGACCTCGTCGATGATCTTGTCGATCCGCTCCTGAATGCGCTCGACCGCACCGATCTTCACCTTCAGATCCGCGAGTTGCAGCTTGGGATCGCGCACCGAATGCTGCAGGAAGGTGAGCAGATCGCGGCGGAGTTCCCCGCGCTCGACGATCTTGAACGGGGACATCCGCAGCCCGTCGTCGAACGGTGTCTCCGACCCCGACGGCATGCCACCGGGCTCACACGCACCGTTCTCGCCCTCGTGAATGGTCGCGGCCACCCACGCGATGATCTGGCCGTCCCGCATCACCGGCATGATCATCGACTGGTCGGTGTTGTGGACGTTGCCGAAGCGGGCGTCGTTGTGAATGAATCCGTCGCCGGGGTTGATGCCGACGGTGGGTTCGTCCTTCCAATACTTCATGATGTACCGGATCGGGTGGTGCAGGATCGCGGAGAACGCGATGACACCGTGGCAGGACAGATAGGTGACGTCGCCGGCAGCGGTGTAGATCGCGGTGGTGAGATCGCCCCACTTGGCGCCCGGTGCCGCCCCCATGGCCTCACACATTTCGAAGCCCTCGTCGAGGGCGCCGGCAAGGCGTTTACGGATGCGGTCGACCTGCAGCGGGTCGACGCCCTTGCTGATGCACTCGTCCTCGAATTCGCTGCGGGTGGTGATGTGGTGCGAGCGCATGATCTCGCGATCGGGCCCCAGGAAGAGGGTGGTGTCGTCCATGAACTGGTCGACCCACTCCTGCTCCTGACCGGTCAGCGGCGTGGTGAGTGCGGGTGTCGGTGCGGGGATGGAGGTGTGCTCGTGTACAGCGGTCATGATGGATAACTCCTTCGGTGTTCAGATCGTCAGCGGCTGGCCGGCGGCGTACTGGACTGGTCGTCCTTGAGGAACCACACCGCTCCTTGCGGGGTCGGCTCGAGACGCCAACTCGGTTCGACCAGGTAGGTGGTGTTCTCGGTCGTGACGATCGCCGGACCGGGAACGACACGCTCGTAGGTCAGGGCAGCCGCGTCGTAGATCGGGGTATCGATCGGAGCGGCTTCCTTGACGAAGTGCACCTTCCGGTGCCCGATCGGGGCCGGGACGGTGCGCTCACCGTCGTATTCGAGGGACTCGAACTGCACCGCGTCTCCGTCGACGTAGGAGGCGACACGGATGGTCTGCACCCGAATGCCCGCCTCCGGGGCCTGTGAGCCCTCGCCGTAACGCTGACCGTAGATGTCGGAAAAGGTGCGGATCATGTGCAGGACATCTCCGACCCCGTGCATGCGGGTGATGTCGAATACGACTGCGGTGGTGACCAACTGATTTCCGTACCGCATGTCCATTTCCAGACGATGCTCGACGACATCGGGTGAGAGTCCCTGTCGCACGAGGTCCTCGGTGCCGAGGCGTTCGAGCTCCTCGACGATCGCGTTGAACTCGCTGTACCGGTCGTACAAACTCCGGTCGGTGGCGTTGTACATCACCACGTGGGCGCCGCGCTCGTGGAAGTGGAGCTGCTTCATGTTGCCGGCGCCGCAGGCCGAGAACACCGATGCGAACGGCGGCGCGAGGATGCGGGAGATCCCGGCGTGATCGGCGATGCCGCACGCGTGCAGTGGGCCGTTGCCGCCGTAGGCCAGCATCGTGAAATCTTCCGGAAGGTAGCCCCGGACACGAAGTTCCTTGGCCATGCCGATCGCCATCTGCTCGTCCACCGAGTTCTTGATGACCTTGGCGGCTTCGATGACCTCCATGTCGAGGGGATCGCAGATCTCCTCCTCGATCGCGAACCGGGCCCGCTTCGGATTGAGCTTGATGAAGCCGTTGGCGTAGTTGTCCGGGTCCAGGTAGCCCAGGAGCAGATCGGCGTCGGTCACCGTCGGCTTCAGACCGCCGCGGTCGTAGCAAGCCGGTCCAGGATCCGATCCCGCTGACTCCGGGCCCAGTTTCACGGTGTTGTAGATCCGGTCGTAGCTGGCGATCGAGCCACCACCGGCCCCCAGGGTGAGCAGGTGGATCATCGGCACCGACACCAGCCAGCGATCGATCGTCGGCTGGAAATCGTAGTGCTTGACGCCGCCTTCCGGCACCAGGCCGATATCGAAAGAGGTGCCGCCCATATCGGTGGTGATGATGTGACCGAGACCGGTGGCCCTGGCCAGGTGTTCTCCCGCACCGACACCCGCGATCGGACCGGAGTGGATGGTCTGCAGCGCATCGGTCGAATTCATCTGCGCCATGCCGCCGGAATTGTGAATGACGAGCATCGGCTTGGTGTACCCGGAGTCGCGCAGGTTGCTCGAGAGCTGGCCGAGCGCGTGGAACATGATCTCGTGCAGGAATCCGTCGACGATCGTCGAGGTGGCACGTACATACTCACCCTTGCGGCCCGAAACCTGATGCCCCAGCAGCACCGGGATCGCACCGAGCTGGTGCGCGGGGTACTCCTCGAGGATCAGCTCCAGGATCCGCTGCTCGTGTTCCGGGTTCTCCGTCGAGTTCACCAGCGACACGACGATCGCTTCGGCGCCGTTGTCGACGAGCTCGCGCACCGCCTGACGGACATGGTTCTCATCGAGCGGCACCACGACCTTGCCGGCGGAGTTGACCCGCTCGCGCACCGACCGGATCAGCTTGCGGTGAACCAACGGTTCCGGGCGCTCCGCGGCCGGCAGGTTCTGCTGCATGGACGGATCAAGACCCTCGCCGTAGCCGCGGCCACGAGATAGCGGAATCGTATCCTCGAAGCCGTGGGTCACCAGCGCCCCGACCCTGGGACCCTTGCGCTCGATTAGGGCGTTCGTTCCCAGCGTGGTCGCGTAGCGAACGGAATCGACACCGGAAAGGACCTCTTCACGATCGAGATCTGCGCGGCTGCACGCCAAATCGAGGGCCTCGTTGAATCCCAGCGCGAGGTTGTGGTGAGTCGTCAAGGCCTTGGCCTCGATGTGCTTGTCGTCCCAGACGAAGAAGCAGTCGGTGAAGGTGCCGCCGATGTCGACGGAAATGCGTTTCATTGAAATGGTCTCCTTCTAGCCCTGAAGTCAGTGGTGGTGTCCGGCCGCGCCGGCCGCGCCGGCCTCGGCGTCCTCACCCGGCCCGTAGGTGATGGCCTCTTCGGGGTCGACGCCCCGCTCAAGCCACTTGGCGCGCAACGAATCGATGTCCCAGATCATGTCGACCGTCGGCGGATGTCCCGGCGGCACATACTCGGTCTCCATCTGCGTTCCACAACCGGGGCAGTAGAACTCCAGAATTCGGCAGTAGTTCGGGTCCGGGGCGAAGGTGAACTCGTACTTGTCGGGATCGATGATCGCCTGGTGAATTTCGCGGGGATCGCGGTCGTAAACCAGGGTGCCCTCCTTGTAATTACCGCGGGCGCTGCCCAGTTCGTGATCGCAGACCCGGCACACCCATTGTTCGGTGGCCAGATCGATGGTGAGGTACTCGGTCATCGGAACTCGCATGGTGTCAATCTCTTTCGCAGAATCGAAGGGTGGTATCAGGGGATGTCGGTGACGAGGAGATCCCCGGCACTCGAGACCTCGAAGGTCCAACCCTCGAGGACACGGGCGGTGTAGAAGGGGCCCTCGACGATCGCCGGACCCTCGGCGAAGGCTCCCGGCTGCTGATCGACCAGTGTGTACACCGGGACCTCGTCCACGGTGTCCGCGGCCGATCGGACACGCCGGGTCCCTGACGGCACCGCCGGCCGCGCCGTCACCGCATCACCGCTGTCGATGCTCACGTGCGGCAGCGCGTGCCGCACTTCGAGAGTCAGCGATGCTTTCTTCCCGTCCTCCGTGTCGGGAACGTCGCCGACCCCGTAGTCGGATTCGGACACCACCTGTCCGGCAGAGTCCTCCACCATCAGCTTCCAGGTCACGGCACACGCGGCGAGTTCATAGCCTTCCTGGAACATGTCGCGTTCGGCCCGCGCGAGCATCGAGTCGTGGGCTTGTCGGGCCGCGTCGGCGGTCGGCTCGGGAAGGGCGAACTCGTAGTTCTGCGCGATGTCCGAGAAGCCGATACCGAAGGCGGAGAACACCGCCGCCATCTTCGGGATCAGCACGCTGTGGACTCCGGCCAGCTGCGCCGCTCCGCAGACACTCATCGGGCCGGCGCCGCCGAACGCGGCGATGGTCGTCTCGAGCGGATCGTCGATGACCGGGGTGAAGGTTTCGGCCATCCGCGCGAAGTACGCGGCTTCCATCCGGACCAGGGCCTCGTCGATGCTGATCCCGAGCGGATCGGCGACGGCTGCCCGGATCGCGGCCTTCGACCGCTGCGCGTCGAGGGAGAAACCGCCATCGAGGTAGGTGTCCGGGTCGAGAACACCGAGCAGAAGGTTGACGTCGGTGATGGTGGCATCGGTGCCGCCGAATCCGAAGCACGCCGGCCCGGGAGCCGCCCCGACGCTTTCCGGTCCGACGGTGATCTCTCCGTCCTTCACCGTGATGATCGAGCTGCCGCCGACGCCGCTCGAATGCACCTCACTCATCGGGATTGAGATCGGCACGCCCTCGATCGTCCCGCGCCGGTGGGTGAGGATTTCCTCCTTCTTGACCGAACCGACGTCGGTGGTGGTCCCGCCGACATCGATCATCAACACGTGACCGAGGCCGTACGCCTGCGCCAGCGCCCGGGTGCCCTCGAGTCCGCCGCGCGGGCCCGACGAGTAGGTCTTGAGGGCGACCGACTTCGCCACGCGCGAGGAGGCGCCGTCGTTGCGGTAGATCAGCAGCGGGTTCTTCACCCGGTGACCGCGCAGGCGGTCCTCGGCGTTGTACAGGAACCGCTCCATCGTCGGATGCAGGAAGGAGTTGAGCACGCTCGACCAGATTCGGCGCGACCGCACCCGATCGGAGGTGAACTCCGAGGCGTATAGGATCGGGACGGAACCGAGCAGGTGCCGCGGGAACTTGCGGAGCAGGATCCGCCGGATCCGGCCCTCGGCGCCGTCGGCCCCGTCTCCGGCAGCGACCACCAGGCGCGCTGCGCCATCGGTGGTCAACTTGTTGACGTGGCGAACGAGTTCGCCGGCGAGGTCCTCATCGCTCAGCCCGGTGTCGATCGCGGCGACCCGCTCACCGATCAGATCATCGAACAAGGTGCGTTCGGCGACGGTGCCGCGCAGCTCCTGCACCACGGCGATGTCGTCGGTGATCAGTGCGATCCGTGGGCCCTTGCGCTCGACCAGGGCGTTGGTGCCCTGCGTTGTGGAGTAGCGGATGTGTTTGGTGCTGTGCAGCAGCTCCGGCAGAGCCGGCTGCCCGTAGATTTCGGTCGATGCCTTGGTGATGCCGTCGAACAGGCACTGGGACAGGTCGAACGGGGTCGTGAGTGTCTTGGTGAAGGTGAACTCCGCCCCATCCCACACACAGATGTCGGTCAGCGTCCCACCGTTGTCGATATTGATCAGGCGTTCCATCGAGGCTCCTCGCTTCGTCCGGTCGGGCCGCCGATGACTCGGGCCACGGCCACCCCTTGCTTCGGAGATCAGTCTCACGTCGACACGCAGGTTGTGAGTTGTCCCACTTTCGGACATCCTGGATGGTGGGTGCGCTACCGGTCCGCGGCCAGTCCGGCGAGCTGTGCACACCCGCCCCCGGCGGTCGATCGGGCCACCCCCGGAGCGAGAAACGAAGTAGGAGATCACCGATGGAATCGTCAGACCGTCGCCTCAGGGTCGCGGCGGCTCGTGCCGGATACCTGTCCAGCGGCGCCGCCGATCCCGGTGCCGTGTCGGACTTCGTGGCCGCCTCGTGGCGGCGCTCGCAGGGCGCGGGAGTGGCGGCGGACGGCGGGGAGGTCCCCTACATCGGTGACGTCGACACCACCTCGCGACTGGTCCGATGCTCGCAACCGATCATCGACCGGCTCATCGAGGCCACCGAGGACCTTCCCCTGAGCATCGCCCTGTCCGACAGCAAGGCGCGGGTCCTCGCGCGCGTCGATACCACCCGAACCATTGGGTTGCGCATCGACAGCATCTCCCTCGCCCCTGGATTCGACTACGCGGAGGGCCATATCGGCACCAACGGCGTCGGGACGGTTCTCGAGTCCGGCCGATCCGTCCATATCGTCGGACCGGAGCATTTCCACGAACGCTTCCAACCCTATTCGTGTTCGGGCGCACCGATTCACGATCCGATGACCGGCCACATCGAAGGCGTTCTCGACCTCACGTGCCTGACCGAACACTCCACCCCGATGCTGCACAGCATCGTGCGCTCGGCCGCTAACGACATCGAACAAAGCCTGCTGAACGATCGAAGCCTGCGGCAGCAGGCCTTGTTCGAGGCGTTTCTGCGCATCGAGTCACGCTCGAAGACAGCAGTATTCGCGATCGGCGGGCGAGTAACGATGGCGAATGCGCTGGCGCAGAGCATTTTCGATCCGGCCGAACAGCGAATGATCGCGCATCACGCAACATACCTGATGGAAGGCAGACAAGCCGTAGACGACGAGATCGAGCTACCAGGCCAGAGACTGGCCCATCTGAAGGGCACACGCGTCAGCGCCGGGTCCGAAATCGCCGGAATCGTCGTAGAGGTGCATGCCGTCCAGGAAGGATCGACACCGCGCGCCCGCGGCATCCGACACACCACAAAGCGCACCACAGGCTCCCGCTCCGCCGCGGGCGCCTTCACCTCGAGTAGCCGCCCGGGCGCACTGGACCAGGACAGCAACTCGCCGCTGTGGCGGCGGGCATGCAACGATGTCGCGGCGGCCCTGCACCGGAACGAGTCGCTGCTGGTCACCGGGGAAGCGGGGACGGGGAAAGTCTCCCTGATCACCGCCACCTTCCACCATCTCCATCCCGGCAGTAGGAGCATCGAACTCGACGCCGACGACCTCGCGGACCTCGCGCACGACAGGACCGATGAGGCGACATTCGAGACAGACGCCCCCACCCTCTTCATCCTGCGTCGACTTCAGGACCTGACGCCCGACGGGGTCACCAAGGCGCATGCCTTCCTCGACGACATAGCCATGAGCGATCGGCCGGTGTGCGCCGCGGCCACAGTATCGGGGGCATGCGCGGACGCCGACCCGGTACGCGAGCTCCTGCCACACTTTCAACGGTCGGCCTCGGTGCCGCCCGTGCGGCATCGCATCGACGACCTTCCCGCGCTCATTCGCCAACTACTCGCCAAACACTCCCACGGACGAAGCACCTCTCTGAGCGCGGCCGCAACCCGGACGATGGCCAGATACACCTGGCCCGGCAACGTGCGCCAACTCGACGAAGCCCTCCAGGCGGCGCTCGACAAGCGTCCCGTCGGCGAAATTCAATGCGAAGACCTCCCCGGCTACTGCTATCAGACCTCGGGCAGGACCCTCACCGCGCTCGAGTCGATCGAACGCGACGCGATCGTGCAGGCATTGCGCGACGCCGGCGGCAACCGTGTGCAGGCCGCGGCAAGCCTCGGGATCGCGCGCTCGTCGCTGTACCGCAAGCTGAAGAGCTTCGGCATCGAAGTCGACTGACGGTTCGACGCTGCGGCCCGGATGACGAGCGCTACGCGGCAGGGGCCGACGTATCGCACCAGGCGACGACCGCCGAGGCCACCCCGGTCATCGTGAGCATGTCCCGGATCGGGCCGCCCACACGCACCTGGCAGTCGACGACACGTCTCCCACCGATAGCGGGGCCGGCAGTCACGTATGGGACCGCCACGAGGATCTCCGCGGGCAGCCCGCTGCGACTTCCCTCGATGAGCAGCAGTTCCTCCTCGACAGCCCGCGCGGGCACATTCTGCGCTCCGGACACGTCACCCACGGCCAGCGCGACGTAGTCGTCGTCGTCATCTCTCCAGGCGATCAAGCGGGCCCGTCGGGTACCGATCGTCAGGGACACATCCAAGGTCACCCCTAGGTCGTCCCTGTTCGCGGTCTCCTGCGGTACAGGCGCGTCGTCGAGCCCCGGCTCGAGGACGACGCGTCGCGAGTTCGAACCGAAGTACGGCTCATTCACCATCTTCATGGCGCTCGTTCCTCCTTCAATCATTTCGACAACATGTGATACACCTCATAGTTGTTGCGGCTCGCGCGCCCAAACTGTCCCAAATTTAGACAGACAGCAGCCGGAGACGCGCGGGAATCGACGTCCGCTGGTCCACCCCTTTCCCGAACCGCCCATGACGATCCCCCGCGCCGGGGTCCACGGCCTCCACGATGCCCAGTTCACACCCACCCACATACACAGCGATGCTGTGCACGCAACCGATCAGCCGACCACGCCGCCGGTTCCCGGCCGAGATAACCGGCATAGTCGTGCGCAGACCCCACAGGTCTTCCGGCCGGCAGGACTATTCGTGCGTCCAGGGAGATGGTGGCGATGAGGGGCTCGGGGAGAGACCGCCAGCCGGCGCAGCCCGTCGGCGGCAGGGTGTACACCCAGTGACACCCGCCCGCGCCGCGTCCCAGCCTGATCCGTCGGGGGCCCGAGAACCGGCACCATCGTCTCGAGCAGCTTCCCGGTTACGGCCGAATGCCCGGTGACCGCAGGGCGATCGGTAGTGACACTTCCGCCAAGCCACACCGTCAGCGTGAGGATCTCGGTGTCATCCTCCGAGATCTCGACCTGACGGAGCACCGGCCCTCACGGAATTCCTGTCCACGACGAACTTCGGCGAAACCCAATCCTTTCGGATGTGACGACGGTGACCTCCGGTGAACCACTCACTCCCGCGACCGTAACTGTTGCGCGTCATCGGTGCCGACTTTCCTCCTTCGCTTGGCGATCGTGACGGCATCCGCAACCTGCCGAGAAGAATCATTCTTCGCGGCACGGACGACCGTGACGCCGGGGATCCGCAGAAGACCGATCATCACGAGCTCACGCACCAGTTGGTGACGCAGGAGGGCGCCGTCGACCCTGAGACGACGGACCGACGATTCCAATCGCTGATCTCCTACTTCGTTCCTCACTCCGGGGCGCAGATACCGAGGGGTGGGCGTGCACAGCTCGCCGGACTGGTCGAGGACCGGCAGCGCACCACCACCCGGATGTCCGAAAATGGGACACCCCAACATCCGTATCGACGGTTAAAACTAGTCTCCGAAATACGGCAGCTGTGACGCGAGCCATAGGCGGCTCGACCGGACGATACGAGGAGCCTCGATGGAACGCCTGATCCCCGGCACAGTGGGCGTTGAGGTAGGCAACGACACACTGGCGCGCCGACCCGTCCCTTCCTGCCACGGATTGACGGAAACCGCACTGATCGGACGGCGCGGGCCGGCTGCTCCGAAATCACGTGCCGTCCGCATCGCGAACGGCCCGTGGTCCGGCGGGGTTGTCGTGGCCGGCGCCCTTTGTGAAGTCGCAGTGAGGCAAGCCGCCGATTCGCTATCGGTGCTCGGCTCTGACCTCGGTCACCGGAGGGAAGGCGGAGCACAGTCGATGGACAGCAGCCTCCGGGAAATGGTTCCCCTCGAGGAACATGCGTTCGTGCTCGTGTACGACGGTGGCAAGCCGGCGATGGAGAGCCCGTCCGCGTGCGCTCAGGTAGACGCGAACCTTGCGGCGATCCACCGAGTCGACCTCGCGATACACGGCTGCGGTGGACACCAGACGGTCGACGATGCGGGTCAGCGTCGCACCGTTCGCAGCGGTCCGGACAATCAGGTCCGCCATCGTCAAACCGCGCTCTCGAGCGAGCGACTCGAGCACCAACCAGTGATCGAGGGCAAGCCCGTGGGGTTTGAGTGCCGTGTCGATATCGGCAGCCAGGCGTCGAGACGCGCGGGTCAGCGACGCCGCCAGGGACTCCGGCCGATCCTCGTCCGGGATCTGTCTCTCCGCCATCTCGATCCTCCCCTTTAGCCCGAACTGCATTCATGACAAATACTTTCATTTGAGATGATATACGCACCCGAACGTACCCGGTCGTCAGACTGGACGATCGCGATGGTGGTGCCCCTGCAAGGGCCCGCCGGCCTTTTCGGGCCCTCGTGTGAGGCGATGAGCGAGCTGGTCGCCCGTGACCTGAACGACGCGGGCGGCATTCTGGGCCGCGAGGTCCGGATGGAGGTGGTGGACGGCGGTGGTGATCCCGCACGAGTTGCGGCCGAAGTGGGTGCGTTGGTCGATCAGGGACGCATCGATGCCGTCACCGGCTGGCACATTTCCTCCGTACGTCACACCCTCGCGCCCGTGCTCGCGGGCCGCGTTCCCTACGTCTATCCGGCATTGTACGAAGGCGGGGAACACCGACCTGGTGTCTACTGCAGCGGTGAAACGCCGCGACTGCAGATCGAACCCGCGTTGCGCTGGATGCGCGAACACATGGGAATGCGGAGGTGGTACGTGGTCGGCGACGACTACGTCTGGCCGCGCCGCTCCGCAGCGGCCGTGCACGCGTTCGCCGACGAAATCGGACTGGACATCGTCGGTCAGTCGTTCGTCAGTCTCGGTGGCCGAAACATCGGGCGCGTCGTCCGACACATCGCCGAGACCGAGTGCGATGGAGTGTGCATGCTCCTGGTCGGACAAGACGCTGTGGCCTTCAACCGGAGCTTCGCCCGCGCCGGCCTTCAGGACCGGCTGATCAGGTTCACACCCTTGATGGACGAGAACATGATGATCGCGAGCGGGCCCGGCGCGTTGGTGGGAATGTTCGCGGCCGCGTCCTACTTTCGGTCGAAGGTGGATACGAACTCGATGGCCCTGCTGGGCAGGTACGTCGACCTCCACGGGCCGGACGGCCCACCGATCACCGCCGTATCGGAGTCGTGTTACGAAGGCGGGCAGACTCTGGCGCACCTGATCGGTCGCGCCGGCAGCCCCTCGGTCGCCGCGATCGACGCTGCGCTCGACGGGACCGCGTACGAGGGCCCCCGCGGCACCGTCGAATTCAAAGGCCGCAGGGCGCATCAACCGGTACACCTGGCGGTCGCCAACGGGCTCGATTTCGACATCCTCACGACCTTATAGCCTGCACCGCTACCTGGCTGAATCTCTCGCAGCGAACGTCGCCACCGGCAGGCCGGTGATAGTCGGCGGTCTCGACGACGACTCACCCATCGGCGGGCCCCACGCATATCCGACGACGACGCCGGTCCCTGCCCGACCACATCGGGGCAGTGCATCGGCCCGCTCGCATCATCGTCACGATCCCGGCGCGGCGGGCCGCGCACTACGAAACAACCCAAAGGGGCGCCTATCCATTGACGGACATTCACCTACAGTATATTTTCAAATGAGAATGTTTCGGGCTCCACTCGCACGGACATCCACCTCGCGAATCGTAGCCGGAACATTCCCCACCCTGAGGGACGACGATGTCCGCACTCCCTCGATGACCAATCAGGAGAATCATGCGACACGGCGACATTTCATCCAACGACGACACCGTCGGTGTAGCAGTCATCAACTACAAGATGCCGCGGCTTCACAGCCGGGCCGAGGTGCTGGAGAACGCCTGCAAGATCGGCGAGATGGTCCGGGGCATCAAGTCCGGTTTGCCGGGCCTGGACCTGTTGATCTTTCCGGAATACTCCACGCACGGAATCATGTACGACCAGCAGGAGATGTTCGACACCGCGACAACGGTTCCCGGTCCCGAGACCGCGATCTTCTCCGCCGCGTGCCGCGACGCGGGCACCTGGGGTGTCTTCAGTATCACCGGCGAGCAACACCAGGATCATCCGAACAAACCCCCGTACAACACCCTCGTATTGATCAACGACCGCGGGGAAATCGTGCAGAAGTACCGAAAGATCCTGCCGTGGACTCCCATCGAGGGGTGGTACCCGGGCGGAGAGACGTACGTCGCCGACGGCCCGAAAGGCCTCAAAGTCTCGTTGATCGTGTGCGACGACGGCAACTACCCGGAAATCTGGCGGGACTGCGCCATGAAGGGCGCCGAGCTGATCGTGCGCAGTCAGGGCTACATGTACCCCGCCGCGGAACAGACCGTCCTGATGGCCAAAGCTATGGCTTGGGCCAATAATTCGTACGTCGCCGTCGCAAACGCCGCCGGTTTCGACGGTGTCTACACCTACTTCGGTCATTCCGCGATCATCGGGTTCGATGGCCGCACCTTGGGGGAGACGGGCGCGGAAGAATACGGGATTCAGTATGCGCAGCTGTCGATTCCGGAAATCCGGAACGCGCGCAGGCACGACCAATCCCAGAACCACCTGTTCAAGCTTCTGCACCGTGGGTACACCGGCGTTCACGCTGCCGGCGACGGCGACAAGGGCGTCGCTGATTGCCCGTTCGATTTCTACAAGCTGTGGGTCAACGATGCCCAGAAGGCGCAGGAATCGGTCGAAGCCTTCACCCGGGACACGATCGGCGTCGCCGAATGCCCGGTCGGCGACCTGCCCACCGACAACGTCTCGGAAGCCTGAGCGCGGCCGAGAAGGCCAACCGGAGAAGCCCCTGTCCCGCCAGACGTTTCGGTCGACCTCGACCGGAGCCGGATTGGGTGCCACCGGGTCCTGCCCAGGGCTTCCGAATGAACAGCCGCTGCACCCCGCAACGCATACCGGCCTGACCTGACTTCCGCCGTCACCGCCCGCGCAAGTTCACTTTCACTTTCGAGCAAAGGAAAAGATAGATGCCCGACCACGGACATGACCACGGCCACAACCACGACGCCTGTGACAGCGAATCGCTGGGGCTGACCACCGATCTATCTCGCATCGAGGCGCTGGTGACTCAGGGCGTGCACCGGATTGGGGACCACGAGGGCCCGTTCTCCCTGCACGTGCTCGGTCTGGGGAAGACCGGCGCCAACGTCATCGAGGAGATGATCGGCGCCCACGCAGACGTCGCCGCCGACACCGAGACGCCCTTCCATGCACTTGCCGTCGATATCGGGGACGCGGAACTCGTGGGAGTCAGGCACGCAGCCGAGGACGCCCCGGTCGACCGAGTGCACGTGCAGACCGTCAGCCTTCCGGCACCGGACAACAGCACCCTGTTCGCGGGGCTTCGGCGGTACCGGGAGTTCCTCAAGACGGAATACCCCCGCTACTACTGGAACCCGAACTACGAACCGTGGTTGCCCAACGATCTCGAAGTACCTTCCGCGGGGGCACACTTCCCGCGCGCCCTCGCCAAGGGAATCTATGGCATCGAGTACTACCAGGGCGGCCAGGTGACCTCCGCACTCGATTCCTTCGCCGAGTCGGTCCTGAACAGCACACAGACACCCCTGGTGTGCATCGTCTTCAGTCTCGCTGGCGGAACCGGTAGTGGCATTGTCGTCGAGCTGGCCCGGCATCTGTCGACGATTCGGCTGGGACGGCGGGCGTTGGTCCTGGGCATCGGTGTCCTGCCCTCGGACGGAGACCCGGTGGAGCTGCAGGACGGCCGCATGTTCACCACCATCAATGAGCTGGATTGCATGATCGACTCGGAAAAGAACAAGGGCGTCATGGCCGTGTGGGGCGACCTCTACAAGAACCCCTTCACCGCAGGGTTCTTCGCCGTGCCGCAGAACGCTGTCTACGAGCGCACAGGCGACATCCAGCAGACTCACACGGAAATCGACTGCGACCTCGCCGATTTCGTCCTACGTGATGGCGGAACTCATCTCTACGAGTCCATCAAGGCCCTGAACTGGCTGAACGTTCCTGCCAACGCCTGGCATCCGGCCACGCGCGGAGAACAAAGCGATCGGTGGATCAACCTGCTGAGCGTGGGAGCCGGTCCGGGTCAGGACATTGTCAGCGCCCGCGAACTAGCGGCCAGTGCCGTCCCCGACTTCGCCGAAGTCCGCGTCTTCGGAAAGGAGACGGACGACCAGGACGGCGACACGGCCGCCGGCGCACTCGCCGCGGTGGTCACCACGGCCGTGCGGCCCGGGAGCCTCGTCTTCCCGTCCAATGAAACACCCACCGTCAGCGCCTTCATCCCCCGCCTGAGCAAACTCGACATGGAATTCTTCGTCGCCAGCCGCGAAGTGTACGACTCCCTGGACTGGGAAGAAAAGCTGATGCGCCATGCGTGGCTGCTCGATCTGGGAGTGCTGTTGTGCGAGCCCTCCACCCGCTTCGAAGGCGTCGGCGGGGAATGCCTCCTCGGCTGTGCGTGCTGGGTGGTCGTACCGCACGCGGCCATCCGCGGAGAACTGGAACTGACCGAGACCACGCACTGAATCGCAGGGAAGATCACCATGACACTCGATTGGGACAATGTGCTCGAAAAGTACCGGGACGGAGCCGAGATCGACTCCCTCCCCGGCGCTGCCACACTGTCGGTCAGCGGCGCCGACCAGGAGAAAATCTATGTCAAACACCGCCTGTGGAAGGACTCACTGAGCCGCACCAATCTCGAGCGTGCGATCGAGATGGTTTCCGCGGGAACGATGACCCGAATCGCGGCCGACTTCATCGATCAGTACCGGACCATCATCGCCGACGAGCGGCCCACCACCGCGGCCACAGTGCTCAAAGACCTCGGCTACCTGGACTAAAGGACGATAAAATGGCACAACTTTCGATGTACCACAGCGCCACCGGAAAGCAATCCCCGCACTGCATCCACATCGTCGGCCTCGGCAAAGCGGGTGCGCAACTTATCGACTCCTTCCTCCGGACCGGCGAAGTCGAGGACCTCCTGGCCGACCCGCGCGCCCGGTTCACCGCGCTGGCGGTCGACATCGGCGAAGCGGACATGCGGCAGCTGCGGCAGTACGCGGACTCGTTCTACGCGCGACTCGCCGAACGCGGAATCCCCGCCGACCGGGCCCAGATCAAGACGGTCGCCCTCACCGTGCCCACCCCGCAGGAGCTAGCGGACAGCCTGCAGCGGTTCCCCACCTTCCTCGGCTCCGAATACCCCCGGTTCGGTGGGACACCCGATCACTTCGCGCCCTGGATCGAGACGGGAACGCCTTTCCCCACCGCCGAGAAGCGCTACGCCGCGCAGCTCGAGCAACCCGCCGAGAACGAGCACTTCCCGCGGGCTCTGGCCAAAGCGATATACGGGCGCGCCTACTACGACGGGGACCGGGCCCTCTACCGTGAACTCGCGGAGTTCGCCAGGAGCATCGACGACACCAAGCTCCCCTCGATGGTGCTCATGGCCTTCGGCATCGGGGGCGGCACCGGCAGCGGCATGGTAGTCGACCTGGCCCGACACCTGACCAACGGCCAGCTCGGCCGCCGGGTCCCGGTGATCGGTGTCGGTGTACTGCCCTGCACCGGCGATCCGGAGTACCAGCGGGGCGCGTCGGTGTACACCACGCTCAACGACATCGACTGCATGCTGGACGAGGCAAAGAACGAGCAGATCGTGTCCATCTGGGGAGACATGTACAAGAACCCCTTCACCGGCGGGTTTCTCGCCCTGCCTCAACAGCAATCGTGGGAACGCCTGCACCGCTACACCACCATCAAGCCCGGGGTGCGTCCCGAGGTTCGCCACCGGCAAGCCGTGCACGTCACCAACAAGTTCGTTGACGACTCGTTCGCCCGCTACGTCGTCCACGACTACGGCCGTGAACTCTTCCGGATCCTGCGGCCCGCCGGATTCACCGGCGCCCCACACGAGCGGATCAGCTACGGCGACCGGAACTGGACGATCTTCGACGTCGCGAAGCTGACGCACCCGGGAGTGCAAGTCCTGCCCGGCGAGCCGATCGGTAAGTGGCGCAAAGCTATCAATGACTGGATCGGGTACATCCCGCAATGGTGCGGGCTGCGGCCGGGATTCAAGACCGAGTACATCGAAGCCCACACCTTCGCCGCTCGCGCCAAATGGAATGCCACCCTGCAGAAAAAGCTCGAAGACACGCTCTCCGAGTTCCTCCTGCCCGGAGACAGCGGAACGCTCCGAACGACAGAGGGCGAGTTCTTCGACGAACTGACCCTCTACACGAACGTCATCATCACCGGGGCGGCCAAGGCCGATCTCACCGCCTTCACCGAAGCCCGTGACGCTTACGACGCGCTCTCCCCGAGCGAGCGTCTCAAAACCCACGCATGGCTGCTCGAGCTCGGCGTCATGCTATCCGAACCATCAGAACAGTTCGAAGGCCTGTGCGGCAAACCCCTTTCAGGGGCCACCGGATGGAAACTGGACATCTCCTACGCCGCGCTGCGCGGCGATGTCACAAGGTTCCCCACCGCGGTGCAGCTCACCACCGCAGCCATGGAAGCACCGGTCCAAACGGTAGTCCCCACACCGTAAACAAAGCCTTCCCCCGCGCACCCGCGTGGTCAGCGCACCCGCCCGGCGCAGTGCGCTACGGCCCGCGGCAATGCCCCCCGGGTTCCCGACAAGTCCCGGATCCACACACCTACACGGCTATTGACTAGGAGAAAATGCCATGGCCACACTCTCGGCAGGACAAGCATCGGCTTCGACGCCACCGCCGCCGCCACGATTCGTGAACACCGACTCGAGGCCTGCCGCCAGGCGATGGTGGCCCCACGTAACACCCCCCGATCCCTAACCGACATCGCAACCCAGTTCGGGTTCGTCGATCTGTCGGTCTTCAGCGGGGCATTCACAGCGACCCACGGCATCAGTCCGAGCCGGTACCGCGAACAACACCGATGATCGAGGCGTGAAAGTCGATCCGCCGAGCGCCGGCACGTCAGTAGTTACATCGGCGCTCCTGATGGGCGCTGCACATTCACGCCATCCGTTCAAGCATCGCGGACCACGACTCGTGGTACCGGATCGGCGGCCGGACAGGTCGCTGATCGCCCGCGAAGCGGACGATGGCGCTGAAAGTAAAAGTGACTGTCACTGAGGGTCAAGTGCTATGTATCGGCGGCTCCTATCCTTCGAAGACGCCCGAAGATCGAAATGATTCAGCGTCTGCCTGAATCACCAGCGGACTGCAAAGTAGTCCGTAGTGCCACAACATATCCGATCCGACGGAGCGATTCAGGCTGAGCGGCACCCCGGACCAGACGCCGACAGCCGTATCCACCCTCGCGGCCAGCGAACTATCGCTGTAGACACAAAGGACAACCATGGCGTCCGTAGCCCACTCGTTCACCACCCGATGGACCAGCGCCGAGCGATCGCGCCTCGCCGCGATCGTTGCGGCCATCGCCGTCCTGCACGTCCTCGGGTGGAGTCTCTACCTATGGCAGAGTGAAAACCTCGCGGCCGCCAGTGGCTTCGCGGGAGCAGGGACCCTCGCCTACATCCTCGGCATGCGTCACGCCTTCGACGCCGATCACATCGCCGCTATCGACGACACCACACGGCTGATGCTCGTGCGCGGACGACGGCCCGTCGGTGTCGGATTCTTCTTCGCGATGGGCCACAGCGCCGTCGTGCTGGTCCTCGCCGTTCTCGTCGCCTTCGCCGGCGACAACCTCAGCGACACCAGCCTGGACGGGATACGCAGCGTCGGCGGCACAATATCGATCCTGGTCGCGATCGGCTTCATCGCCCTCGTTGCCGCGCTCAACGCCGTCGTGTTGACCGGGCTGACCCGCCTGTGGCGCCAATATCGCGTCGGCATTCTTCGCGCCGAACAGATCGACCTGCAACTGCTGAACCGAGGTCTGGTCAACCGCGTTCTCGGCTCCCGCGCCCGCAACCTGATCAAGTCTTCCTGGCACATGGCGCCACTCGGCTTCCTCTTCGGGCTCGGTCTCGAGACCGCCAGCGAAGTCACCCTGCTGGCGCTGTCGGCGACGACCGCGGTCAACGGCGGCATGTCGTTCGCCGCTGTCCTGACCCTGCCGCTGCTGTTCGCGGCCGGCATGTCGATGATGGACACAGCCGACAGTCTGCTCATGACCCGGGCGTATTCGTGGGCCTACCGTAGCCCTGGCCGCCGCCTATACTACAACCTGGCCACCACCGCGATGACCGTCGTCATCGGACTGTTCGTGGCATCGGTCTACCTCGCCGGAGCACTCACCGACCACTTCGGAGTAACCACCGGCTGGATCGGCTGGTATGGCGCCCTCGCCGATCACTTCGAACTGTTCGGATACGTCATCGTCGGTCTCTTTGTTGCATCCTGGCTGGGCGCGGTGCTGCTCTGGAAACTGCACTACCACAAAGCCGAAGCCGAGCGCGCTCCCGATCCAACCATGTCAGCCTTCTGACCAGGAGAGCACCGGACCACCACCGAGGGTGCCGCTGACCGCACGATGACCACCCATCGGACCAACCAATCGCGCGGAGAGAGATTCGACCGCAACGCAACATGTCGAGGACAACGAGATCCCCGGCCTCGCGATCGTGTGCTCCCCGTTCGGAAGAACCGCCCGCGCCGAGACATTTTGCCGCACAGTCGGGGTGAGCCTCGTCGAGTATCGTGACCTGCTTCGGAATGCGATCGTCCATCAACTGCAGACGCGGTTCGCAAGAATCCCCCATCTCACCGGCGGAGCTGTTCTCCCTCGGTACTGACCGCTCTCACATGGCTGTTCTCGCGGGATCGAGAGTTCCTGTACACGCATCCGGACATCCTGGGCCCAGGTCATCGGGGTGCCGGGGGCGCGCGACGTACCCTCGCGTCGTCGCCGCCCGATCCCTCGCCCACGGCGCCCAACCCGATTCCCGGGGTCCGGCGCCGGATGTTCCGAGATGGCCTGGCGGAGGGCACAGGATCGCTGATCGGCGTGATGTGTCCGGCACCGTCCGGTGCTGCCATCGCCATAGCGGTGACGGACCGCTGTCGGGAGGCCAGGAATCGAGACCCGTCGGCGTCATGTGCGCCCGGCTCTCACCCGGGAAGCTCGGGGGAGTGAGCAGGATCACTCTTCGAGGCGCATTCGGGCGCGACTCGACGGGCGACCTCACGGAGCCGACGAGCGGCGGCCCGGCCGCGACGAACGGTCGAGGACGGCGGGCAGTGGCGAACACCGAATGTGATCCGGTGAACATCACGACCTTTCGGGGTGTTCACGTCACGTCGCCCACTCCTACACTGGCCGCCGTGAGCCTCCAGATCAGTGATCCCGCGTCCCCGGTGCAGTCGAGCCGGATTCGACACTCGGCCCTCCAGCAGAAGGTGACGTCGGCGGAGGAAGCGGTGAAGGCCATCGGTCCGGGGGACACCGTCGCTGTCAGCGGTTTCGCCAGTGCCGGGACACCCAAGGCGGTCATCCCGGCCTTGGCTGACCGGATTCACGCCGCCCGCGCGGCCGGCGCGAATTTCACCATCGACCTGCTGACCGGGGCGTCCGTGTCGACGGAGACCGAGAGGATGCTCACCGAGATCGACGGAATCGCCCTGCGGATGCCCTACCAGGCGGAATCCACGGCCCGGCAGAAGATCAACCAGGGGCGCATGGATTACGTCGACATCCACCTCTCGCACGTGGCCCAGCAGGTGTGGGAGGGCTACTACGGCGCGGTGAACGTCGCGGTCGTCGAAGTTTCCGGCATCACCGAGACCGGTGAGCTGATCCCCTCCGCGTCGGTCGGAAACAACAAGACCTGGCTCGACGTCGCGGAGAAAGTCATTCTCGAGGTCAACTCGTGGGTCCCGGACGCCATGGATGGTATCCACGACATCTACTACGGCACAGCCCTGCCCCCGCACCGCCGGCCGATCGAACTCACCGACGTCGAGGACCGCATCGGGCAACCGCACTACCGGGTGGACCCGGCCAAGGTTGTTGCGGTGGTGCAGACGAACGCCCCCGACAGTGCGAGCGCGCTGACCGCCCCGGATGCGGTCAGTGAGGCGATCGCGGCCCACGTGCTGGACTTCTTCGACCACGAGGTGAAGTGTGGCCGACTCCCGGAGAACACCCTGCTGCCACTGCAGGCGGGCATCGGAAACGTGGCCAATGCCGTACTCGGCGGACTCGAGCGCGGCCCGTATCGGGGTTTGACCTGCTATTCCGAGGTCATCCAGGACGGGATGCTGCACTTGATCAAGCACGGCACCGTCCGGTTTGCGTCGGCGACCGCGCTGGCACTCTCGGAGGCCGGGATCGAGGAGTTGACCTCCAACATCGACTTCTACCGGCAGCACATCCGGCTCCGTCCGCAGGAAATCAGCAACCACCCCGAGGTGGTCCGCCGACTGGGAATCATCGCGATGAACGGGATGCTGGAGGCCGACATCTACGGGAACGTCAATTCGACCCACGTGATGGGCACCAAAATCATGAACGGCATCGGCGGATCCGGGGACTTCGCGCGCAACGGGTACCTGTCGATGTTCCTCAGCCCGTCCACGGCGAAGAACGGAGCGATCTCGTCGATCGTCCCGATGACCCCGCACGTCGACCACACCGAGCACGACACCCAAGTGCTGGTGACCGAGCAGGGCCTCGCCGACCTGCGGGGGTTGTCGCCGCGTCGACGGGCACGGGTGATCATCGAGCGCTGCGCGCATCCGGAATTCCGGCCGCTGCTCACCGACTACATCGAGCGGGCGACGGCCACTGCGGGAGCCGGCCAGACGCCGCACCTGCTTGGGGAGGCGTTCTCGTTCCACCAGCGGTACCTGGAGTCCGGCTCGATGCGAGTCTAGGACGGTCACCTTCCCGCTCTCCCGTCGGGCGGTGGACCTTCCGGGGACTCGTCCGGGAGGGTCGGCGACGCGATCTGGGACCTGGTGGGCCCGATGGTCGAGGAGATTCGGATAGCGTACTGACGCAGGGTATGTGGACGCCCTGGGTTGTCGATCGGCCCGTCCACCTAGCGACATTCGGTGGCCCGCAAGAAGTCGGACAAAATCGACGCGCTGACGCTGGCTAACATACTGCGGACCGACGCACATGCTCATCGGCGGCTACCGGGCGATAGCGACCTCGCGCGGGCGATCGCGGTGCTCGCCCGCGCTGCTCAGGATGCAATCTGGCGGCGCACCAGGGCCACTCAAGAACTACGAGCCTTATTGCGTGAGTACTACCCGGGCTTGCTCGACGCCTTCGGGGACGGTGTGCACACCAACCTCGCCACCGTGGAAGCTAGAGCGATTCTGTCGGTGGCGCCGACGCCCGAGCAGGGCGCGAGGTTGACCAAGAGCCGTATCCTTGCGGTGTTGCGTCGGGCGGGGCGGCAGCGGCGCCTCGATGACGCCGCGGCTCGAATCCAGGACGCGCTGCGCCGCCGGCAACTGCGCCAGCCACCCTTGGTGGAGCAGGCGATGGGGCGCCAGGCTCGCGCCCTCGTCGCGACGCTGGACGCCGAGTGCAAGAACGCGCAGGAACTCAATGAGGCTGCGTCCGAATCATTTCGGCAGCCCCCTGGCCATGCGGTCATCACAAGCTTTCCGGGACTTGCCGACGTCACCGGTGCCCGGGTGCTGGCCGAGATCGGCGACGACCGCGACCGCTTTGCCGACGCACGTGGGCTGAAGGCATTTGCTGGGTCGGCACCGGTCACGCGCGCATCGGGGCGCAGTATCGCAGTCACTCACCGCCACGTGAAATACAACCGGCTCGCCGCGGTCGGGGTTGTCTGGGCATTCGTCGCCGCCGGCCGAGGAAGGTGCAGCCCGCGCGTACTACCTTGCCCGGCGCGAACATGGTGATCGCCACGCGGCTGCACTCCGGCATCTGTTCAACCGTACGCTCGGTCAGCTCGATCAGTGCCTGCAAACCGATCAGAAGTACGACGCGATCAAAGCATTTCCCTGTCACGGAACAACGCCAGAGCCTGCCGCCGCTTGACCCGATAACAAGATCGGAGGTCTATCAGCGGTCCGTCGACGCCACCACACCCGGCGACACCACCCCCCGGATCATGCGTGAGACAGGGGCAAGGAGTCATACCGGGTCTGGCGACCGTAGCCCTTCTGTGAAGGACCGTAAATAAGGTAACGGGCTTGTCGAGCACGAGGTAGCCGGAGCCGCCGGCGCCGAGTTCGTTGGCGTCGTCGTCGACGATCTTCGCGGAGATGCCGGGCAGGGGTGCCATCGCCGATCCGGGCTTGGTGGCGGTGATCCCGGGAAGCGGGGAGATCATGATCGCGCCGGTCTCGGTCTGCCACCAGGTGTCGACGATCGGGCCCGTGTTCCCGCCGATCACTGTCAGACCGAGTAGCGGCAGAGGGTTTCGCCGCCGTCGATCTTGATCAGGTCACCGTGGATGTAGCTGGACTCGTCCGAGGCGAGGAAGACGGCCAGGTTGGCGACGTCTTCGATCTCTCCCCACCGCTTCAGCGGGATGGAATCGGTGAAGGAGGTGTCGAAGTCCGTGTCGTCGAACAACTCCCGGGTCAGTGCCGTCTTGGCGTAGGTCGGGCAGATGCCGTTGACACGGATCTGGTCCTTTCCGTACTCGATGGCCAGGCACCGGGTCAGGTTCGCCTGGGCGCCCTTGGAGATGTTGTACACCGACTGATTCGGGTGGCCCTGCAGCCCGGCGGTGGAGACGATGTTGACGATGTTGCCGCCGTCGCCCTGGGTCAGGAACTGCTTGATTGCTTCCTGGGCGCCGAAGAACGTGCCCTTGGCGTTGACGTCGAAGCACACGTCGAGGTCAGCCTCGCTGAACTCGTGCAGCCGCTTGCCGGCGCGGAAGATCCCGGCGTTGTTGATGAAGACGTCGAGGCGGCCGAACTCGGCAACGGTCTGCTTGACGAGTGCAGCCACTTCAGTGGACTTGGTGACGTCGGCCTGGACGAAGATCGCTTCGCCGCCGGACTTTTGGATCGACTCCGCGGTGGTCGGTGCCGCGTCGTCCTCGAAGCCTCCGGTGGTCGGCTGCTCGTGGATGTCGCTGATGACCAGCTTGGCGCCTTCGGTGGCGCAGGCCTTGGCGATGCCGCGGCCGAGACCGGAACTCGATCCGGTGACAACGATGACCTTGTTCTGTAGGCGGTTCATGGTTCTCCAATCAGGGGGCGGTGTAGCCGCCGTCGATGGTCAGCAGGGATCCGGTGGCCCAGCGGGCGTCACCGGAGGCGAGGAACACGGTGGCCTGCGCGACATCCTCGACGGTGCCGAGTTCGGGCCACGGCGACTTCGCGTGCAGCGCCTTGTTCAGTTCCGGGTCGTCGAGGAACGGGCGCACCATGGCGGTGGCCAGAAAGCCGGGGCACACGGCGTTGACGTTGATCCGCTCGGCGGCGAAATCGACGGCCAGCTGGCGGGTCAGATTGACCACCGCACCCTTGGCGGCGCAGTAGCCGGATTCGGCGGCCAGGCCGACCAGACCACCGATCGAGGCGATGTTGACCACCCATCCGCGGGAGCCGTCCACCGGATCCTGGGTGAGCATCTGAGCGATGGCGAACTTGCTGCCGAGCCAGACGCTCTTGGAGTTGATCCGCATGGTGCGGTCGTAGTCTTCTTCGGTCTCGTCGACGATGGTGTGCAGCCCGGTGAAGATGCCGGCGTTGTTGACCATCACATCGAGACGGCCGAAGCTGTTGACCGCGGTCGTGACCAGGTTGTCCATCGACGCATAATTCCCGGCGTCGGCGTCGATATACTGCGATTTGCCCTGGGCGACGATCAGTTCGTCGGTGGGGACGTTGGCGTTCTCCTCGTAGCCGCCCTCGCGGGCCTCACGGCGGACGTCCGAACACACCACGGTCGCGCCCTCGGCGGCCAGCGCCAAAGCGATCGCGCGGCCGTTGCCGGAGCTGGATCCGGTGACGACGGCGATCTTGTTCTGCAGACGGTTTCCCATCACTGCACTCCTCGAATGTTGTGGGTCAGAGCCGGATCAGTGGGCCAGGTGCTGGACGAACCAGTCCCGGGCCAGGGAGCTCGACTGCTCGAATCCTTTGGTGTAGATGTCGAAGTGCCCGCCGGGCAGGATCTCGATCCGCTAGGGCTCGCGGGCCTTCTCGAAGGCGGCGATCGCCAGATCGGTCGGGGTGAGCACGTCGTTGACAGCCGGCAACAGCAGCAGCGGGGTCGGGCTGATGTAGGCGATGTAGTCGGCGGGCACGTATTCGCCGAGCATCTCGACGCTGCGCAGGGTCACCTCGTTGCGCCAGGACGGCGCAATCGTCTCGTGGCCCTCGGTGAACCACTGGTAGGAGTCCGGAGTCGGCAGCGCGGAGGGAGCGTGCGGGTCCGCGTCGACCACCGGCACCATCGCCGGCGCCTCACCGTTGAATCGGGCCAGGCGGTCGGCGTCGAACTGCTCACGGAAACCCTCGATGAAGTCCGGGCGCACCAAACGACGCAGGTTCTGGTAGCCGTCGACCAGGGCCCCCTGGCTCACCACGGCCTTGACGCGGCGGTCGAGCGCGGACACGACGAGCATGTGGCCGCCGGAATAGCTGCTGCCCCACAACCGATGTTGTTGGAGTCGACCTCGGCCAAGGTGGTGGCGAAGGTGATGGCGTGCCGGTAGTCGCGAATCTGCTGCCACGGATCGATCTCCTGGCGGGGATCGATCCGTGGCTTGCACCGAAGTTGCGGTTGTCGAAGACGAGCGCGTTGAGTCCCGCCGCGGCGAACACCTCGGCGTACCGGTCCAGGTACATCTCCTTGACCGCGGAATATCCGTGTGCCATCACGATCGTCGGGCGTGCACCGACGGAATCGTCTGCGGTGTAGAACCATCCGCGGAGCGTGGTGCCTTCTGCGCTGAACTCGATATCACGGCGCGTCATCGTTGATCTCCTTCAGTGGGTGGAATCCCAGCCCAGAAGCAGTACTGCAGCTCACCGTTGGGCTGGTGGGACTCCAGTCTCAATCAGTCCGTCAGTGAGACCGTGAACACGCGGGACATCTTGTTGCATCGTTGCGCCACCTTTGGCGAGGTACGCCTCCCGGAACTCCTTTGGGGTGGTGCCGTAGGTCGACTTGAAGGTGCGGGTGAAGTGGGGGCCGTCCGAGAAACCCCATTTGGTGGCGATGGCACCGATCGGCTTGCCCGGTCCATGAGCTCGCCGCGAGCGCGTGCGAGGCGGCGGATGCGGATGGTGTCGCTGACGGTCTGGCCGGTGGCGGTTGACGGTGCGCACGGACACTCCGTGAGCGGCGGCGATCGCACCGGGATTCAGGTGCTCGTCGAGCAGATTCTGTTCGATGAACCGGTCGATGGCGTCGCGCAGAGCCGGGCCGCTGCCCGGGGAGGGGTGTCGACGGTGTCTGGACGGACGGCGCCGATCAGCAGTTCGAGAGTGGCGTTGCGGGCCGCGGCGACGGCGGACTGGCTCAACCGGGGCAGGCTGCTGGCGAGGGTGTCGAGGTAGCTGGTGAGCAGCTGGCTTGCCGGCGAGTCTCCGCGCAGCGTGACCCCGGGATGCGCCCACGCCTTGCCGCCTACCTCATCGAGCGCGGCCCGGGGATCAAACTCCGTTTGGACAATTTTTCCCACACGAATCGGGCGGCCTTGGTGCTGTCCCAGGCCACGGCATCGCCTGGTCCGACATTGACGGTGATGTCATCCTGGGTGACGGTTTCCCGGCCGGCCCGGTTGATCAGAACGACGAAGAACTCCCCGTCGGTGTCTGCCACCTGACGGCGCTGCCGAGTGCCCGAGCAGGGATCGCATTCACAATCGACGAGCGCCAGATCATCGATTCACCAGCGCCGAACGTAGGCGTCGAACGGCCGCGAGGTGTCGTCGGGAACGGTCACCGACCACGGCAGGTGGGTCGTGGACAGCATCTGCTCCCACCGCTGCACCCTCTCGCCTGCGGCTTCGTCGTCCGCCAGTTCGGGAGCCGGTATTCGTCGTCTCGTGCTGTCATCGTCTTCTCCATTCCGCGGGGCGCATTGCCCACCCGGGATCAGGTGATCCACGGTACTGCCCTGCCGTCGCGGTCTGCGATCTGCTGAGCGCTGCTGTCACACTCTCTGCCCGGCGGTGCGGCGAAACTAGAACCAGCGGGACAGGTTTATGAAGATTCACGACACCCTCGGTCGTGATCGTCGACTTCCGGCGTCGAGACACCGGATGTCTGGACCGATGAGCCTGCGCCGAGGAGGTCACAGGTGAATGCCGAAGGTGTCGATCTTTCGATAGAGCGACGACCGGGCGATCCCCAGTGATTTCGCGGCTGCCACGCGGTTGCCGCCGCATTCGCGGAGCGCCACCACGATGGCATCGCGTTCGGCGCTCTCCATCGCCGTCATCGTTCGCCGAGGCGCCGAACTGAGTGCGGGTGGCAGGTCGACTGCGGTGATCACCCCCGCCGGCTTGGCGCGCAGAGCGTGCTTGAGCGTGTCCACGAGTTCGGTGATGTTGCCCGGCCAGTGGTATTTCTTCAGCACCCGTAACACGTCGTCGGGGATGTCGGCGTCGCGGTGAGGTGCGAGCTGCCCCAAGCACATTCGAATGATTGCCGGTACGTCGCCGGGATGGTGTCGCAACGCGGGGACATCGATTGTCGTGGTGAAGTTGCGAGCAAGGGCGGAGTGCAGGAGCCGATCTCCGTCGGTGGACGAGGTGGCAACGATCCACCGTGCCGGATAGCTGCGCTGATCGGCGGACACCACATCGGAGACGGCCTGGTCCAGGCGTGCGTCGAGCAGGTCGATATCGCGGAGAACGACGGTGGTGGCGGCGGAATCCAGCGCGCTTCTCAGGCGTTCCTCGACGGATTCCGTGGGGTTACAGTCCACGACGGCAATCGGTGCTTGGGGGTTCTTGTACAGATGTGCCCCGCGCGCAAGGGTGAGCCTGCCGCTTCCACCTTCTCCCCGCAGGATCGTGTTGGCATCGGTGGATGCCAGGGAGATCAGCTCCCTGCTGCACCGGGTCCATTGCGGTGAGGATCCGGTCGATCCGGGCAGCGCAGGAAGGCTGCGGTGGTGCGTGGTCGAGGACCTGGGGTGCGGAGGCCGTTCGACTTCGAGGATCACTCCCGCGACCTCGGCACCGTCCTCGATGATGTTGCGCTTGACCGTGATGGTGCCGCCCGAGGGGAGGTGAAGGGCGAGCTGGGTGATCCGCGAGGGGCCGAGCAGCGAATGTGCTTCCTCGCGGAGGAACGCCTCGTCGATCGGATCGAGCAGGCGAGAACCGATGGTGTTCGACATGAAGACGCCGCAGCTCAGTGAGTACACCGCGACCTGTCGACGTCGACAGGCTGCGAGGAACTCTCCCAGCACGAGCTGTTGTTTCGCCGATCCTGTCGAACGCAGTGCCGACTCGACGTCCCGTGCAGCCCCGAGCGCGAGTTGACGCATCAGCGGGTTCGCCTCTCGGGCGAGACCGCTGATATCGATCAATCCTTCGACACGTCCGAGGATCGGATTGTGGATGGGCGCGCCGGCGCAGGTGAAATCGTGGATTGCCTCGTGAAAGTGCTCGCGGCCGTCGACGTAGACGGCCATGCCGGTCTCGAGGGCGGTGCCGACGCCATTGGTGCCGATGAGTTCCTCGGAGTAGTTGAACCCGGGCGCGAAATAGACGCTGTCGAGCTTGGCGGCAAGGACAGGATCATTGTCGCGCCGCAGCATGACTTGGGCATGCTCGTCGGTCAGCGCGACGCTGAGTGACATTCCGGACAGGTCGTCGTGCAGGCGATCGAGGATCGGTGAGGCGCATTGCACCAGTCGGCGACGCAGGTCGAGGTCTTCGACGAACTGGAGACGAGGAGGGCTCGAACCGTCCGGCACCACGCCCGCCTGACGAGATCGCTGCCACGACTGGGCGATGAAGCTGGAGACCTCGTCCGTTGCGGACAGGGATGAAGCGGGGCGACGATCGGTAGTCACTCGCCGCCGCCTAGGGTCGCTGTCCATCAAATCTCCGTCCTGGTGTCTCCGACTCACCCCACTACTGTGTCGCAGGTCACTTTCCCTGAGTGTCCCAGAATAGGACATCGGAAACCTGGGTCGACCCGCGACCGACCGTCCGGGCGGATGCCGGCACTGCGGATTCGCAGCGCCGAGCTATTCGCCGCGGAGCGTCGGTCTCAGCGCGTCGAGCACCGCAGGGTCCTCGATGGTGGAGGGGACCGGCTCGTCGTGGCCGTCGGCGATGGCCCGCATCGACTTGCGGAGGATCTTGCCCGATCGCGTTTTCGTCAGTGGCTCCACGATGGTCACCTGCCGGAAGGCTGCCGCGGCGCCGATGTCTCGACGCATCGCGGCGATCAACTCGCCCTGCAGCGTGTCGTGATCGATGTCGATTCCATCTTTGAGCACCACGAACCCGCGCGGCAGTTGACCCTTCAACCGGTCGGCCACGCCGATCACCGCGCACTCGGCCACCGCCGGGTGCGCCGCCAGCACCGCCTCCATCAACCCAGGGGAGAGCCGGTGCCCGGCGACGTTGATCACGTCGTCGGTACGTCCCATCACGAACAGGTAGCCGTCATCATCGAGGTATCCGCCGTCACCGGTGAGGTAGTAGCCAGGGAACCGCGTCAGGTAGGACGCGACATACCCGTTCGTCGGCGCCCCACAGGGTGGGCAAGGTGCCCGGCGGCATCGGCAGCTTCAGGCAGACCGCGCCTTCCTGACCGGGCCCCATCTCGGTGCCGTCCTCGTCCAGAATCCGCACGTCGTACCCGGGCACCGGCACCGACGGCGAACCGGCCTGATCGGCATCGGTGCCAACCCGCGCAGGCTCGCCGCGATCGGCCATCCGGTCTCGGTCTGCCACCAGGGGTCGACCACCGGTACACCCAACTTGGCCTGCTCCCACCGGTAGGTCTCCGGGTCCAGCCGCTCACCGGCCAGGAACAATGACCGAAACTTCGACAGATCGTAGTGCGCCACCTCGGCCGCCTCGGGATCCACCTTTCTGACCGCGCGCAGCGCGGTAGGGCGGTGAACAGGGCTTTCGCTCCGTATTCGGAAATGACCCGCCAGAGAGCGGACATTGCGTGTGACGGGTGGTTGGCGGAGCCACCGAACGGCGCATCCCGGACCGCGGGGCGTTCACGGTCCGGGATGCGCGCGGCCTCAGTTCAGGCGGAGGGGATGAAGTCGTCGGTGACGAACAGGGTGGCTCCGCCGGTGGCGAAGTTTCCGATGTCGGCGGCGGCGGCCTGCCCTTCGGGTGAGGCGAGTCCGTCGTCGAGTGCCTGCCGGGAGTCGAAGCTCAAGACGGCAACGAGGTGGTAGGGCGCCTGCGACTGGTCGAGGGCGCTGACCTTGCCGGCGTGCCAGGTGCGAACACCGGGGATCTTGTCGGCCAGTGGGCGATGGGTGGTGCTGTAGTACTGGTCGAAGGACGCGGGTTCGTCCGGGTGGCCGTAACAGACGATCAGATGATGCATCGATTTTCTCCGAAAGGGTTGTCAGACAGCAGGATTATTGGACTCGGGCGACCGGGTGGTTCGCGGCGGATGAGCTGGCTGTGTCGATCAAGCTCGACGCCGCGCCCGGCCCGGCTTCAGACCTCGATGTCGAGGAGGTCCCCGAGGTGCCGGTCGATCTGGGGCATGTAGGTCGGTGAAACACCGAACAGACCCAAGTGACCAAGGGTGTCCTCGACGACCCGCAGTTCGCTGTTCTTGATCAATTCCTGCTCCGGGACACAGTCCCGGACCGGGAACAGTTGATCCTCGTCGATGGGCATGACGAAGGTCTTGGCGGTGATGCGGCCGAGTGCTGCCGCCAGGTCACCGCCGGTATGGCGGGCGACGTCACCGCGCTGCCACGCCCACGACTGCGTGAGGAGCGCGTTGGGGTCCATCGCAGTGAAGTAGGGCTCGAGGAATCCGCTCAGGAACGCCTCCTTGGAGTCGAACTCCATCGCCCGCCACACCTCATGCTTCCAGAACTCGGTGGAGAATCCGACGATGGCCCAGATGTGGGCCTGCCGGATGAGCCCGTCGACGACCTGTTCGTTGGAGGTGTATTCCCCGCCGTTCCAGCCCGGACTCGACTGGATCGCTTCGCGCATCGCCTCGGCGATGAGGAAGTCGCCCGGCGTGTTCTGTGCTGTGCCCGCAATCGGTGCGGCGCGCAGCACCTTGTCGGGGAAGCGCACCGCCCACTCGTAGGTCTGCTGGGCGCCCATCGACCCGCCGGTCACCAGGGCGAGGCGTTCGATGCCGAAGTGCTCACGCAGCAGTCGCTCCTGCGCGACCACGTTGTCGCCGATGCGGACGTGCGGGAACTTCGACATCGCAATACCGGCGTTGGCGCCGGCGGCATTATGTGGGGAGACCGACAGCCCGCTGCCGATCTGGTCGATGCAGACGATGAAGTATTTCTCCGGGTTGAGCGCGTGGTCGGGGCCGATGTAGACATCCCGCCAGATCTGGTGTGTACCCGAATACCACGTCGGGATGAGGATCGCGTTGTCCTTGGCCTCGTTCAATACGCCGAAGGTTGCCACCGCCAGCTGGCAGTCGGGGATGGAACCGCCTTCCTCCAAGTCGAGCTGTCCGATGCCGATCAGTTCGTAATCGCCATGAAATTCGTTTGTGTAGTACGGGTTCTCGATCATTGTCGTCCTCCTTTGGGCCGATGAAGTGGATGTCGGATCAGCTCAGTTGAAAACCCTTGTACCCGGCGGCCGCTGCGGCGAGGGTCTTCTCCCGATAGGTGCCGACTCCGCCGATGTAGGACAACACTCGCCGAGGCTTGCCGGGGACGTTGGCGCCGTTGTACCAAGAGTCGGTTTTCGAGACCAGCGTGGCGTTCGCGGTCTCGTCGTGATGGGCGACCCACTCGTCTTCACCGGCCAGCGTCGGCTCGATGACGGTGTGGTCGTGCGCCCGCATGTACCGGATGCATTCGGCGATCCACTCGGTCTGTTGCTGCAGGCAGGTGGTCATATTGCACAGTGCCGCGGAAGGCGCCAGAGGGGCACCGGTCGTGAGCATGTTGGGGTAGCCGTGCACCATCAAGCCCATGGTCGTGCGGATGTCGCGATTCCAGTCGTCCTTCAGTGCCCGGCCGCCGCGCCCGCGGATGTCGATCCGCGTCAAAGATCCGGTGCCGGCGTCGAAGCCCGTGGCCATCACGATGACATCGACCTCGTGCAGCGTTCCGTCGGCCAGGACCAAGCCCTGGGGCACGATCCGGGTGATCGGGTTGTCGCGGACTCCGATGGCCTCGACGTTCGGGCGGTGATAGGTCTCGAGGTAGTTCGTTTCCAACGGCACACGATGTGTTCCGAAGCCGTAGTCGGTGGGGATGAGCAGGTCGCACAGGTGGGGATCCTGGAGCCGTGCGCGCATCTTGCGCCGAACGAACTCCGAGATCTCTTCGCTGATCTCCTCGTCGTAGAACATCTCACCGAACGAGGCGAGCCACAGCTTCAACGAGCCGTTCTCGTAGATCTCCTCGAGTACATCGTTGCGCTGCTCCGGTGTCAGATCCGCCCACACGTGCTCGAAGTCGTACTCGAAGCCGCTGAACGTATTCGGCAATGTTTCTTTCAGCTCGGCGAACCGGCTCTTGTACGCCGCCACGTCCGACTCGTCGAAGGTGGGGTTCTTCATCGGGAGGGCGTACTGAGGTGTGCGGATGAAGACCTTCAGATGTTCGACCTTGTCGGCCACGGTCTGGATCACCTGGATGCCGGTGGCACCGACGCCGATGACGGCGACACGTTTGCCGTCGAGATCGGCGCCCTCTTTCGGCCAGCGGGAGGTGTGGAAGATCGGCCCGCTGAATTCTTCCTGGCCCTCGAACACGTACGACATCGGAGCCGAGAGCATTCCGCTGCAGGTGACCAGGAACCGGGTGGTGATCGTCTCGCCGCGATCGGTCCGCACGATCCACTTGTCGGCCCGCTCGTCGTAGTGCGCACTGGTGATCATGGTGGACAGTTGGATGTCGCGGCGAAGGTCGAGGGTGTCTGCGACGTAATGCATCCAGCGCTCGATCTCCGGTTGGCCGGGGAAACGCTGGCTCCAACTCCAGTTCTTGTACAGCTCTTCCGAGAACAGGTACTGGTAGATGTACGCCTCGGAATCGAAGCGCGCACCGGGATAGCGGTTCCAGTACCACGTGCCGCCGACGTCGCCGGCGGTGTCGTAGGCCCGCACTCGCAGACCCTGTTCGCGGAGCTGGTGCAGCTGGTACAGACCGGCAACCCCCGCGCCGATGATCAGCGCATCCAGTTCGAGCGATTCCGTTGCCGAAGTTTCCGTGGGCGCAGAAGCCGTAGTCGACATCTCATACCTTTCTGTGGTTCAGGTCACTGAGAAGTCATTTTTGTGACAACCGCCACCGCCAACTGTCCCAGCTTCGGACAGTTCGGTAGGCCCGTGTTCGGAAGCTACTGCCTATGCCGGTGAACGCCCCTTTCCGGGACGGTGCCCCGGTAGGCGTTCCTTGGGTTCGTGCGGTGATCGCAACACCACTGATCAAAGGGTGTTGCACATGGCGAAATATTCTCATCGGATGGTTCCGGAGATCTTTCAGACGTTCTGGGCCGGGATGGCTGCGGGTGAGTTCATCACGGACGCGGCCGAGGCGGCCGGCTCGTATCGCAAGCAGGGTGCTCGGTGGCTTGCGGCATGCGGTGGGGTGCGTCCCCGGCGTGGCCGCAACCTCAAGGGCCGGTGTTTGACGTTCGCGGAACGGGAAGAGATCGCCATCGGCATCGCCGCAGGTCACACGCTTCGTGACATTGCGAAAACCCTGAACCGGAGTCCCTCGACGATCTCACGCGAGATCGCCCGCAATCGTGAGCCGTCCGGGCGGTACCGAGCCAGATCGGCTCACGCAGCCGCCTACCATCGGGCCTCGCGGCCCAAGCCGTCCAAGCTCGCCATCAATCCGTCGCTACGTGAGACGGTGGAGAAATCCCTGACCGAGCGCCATTCACCCGAGCAGATCGCGGGCCGCCTCCGACTCGATTTCCCCGACGATCCACAGATGCGGGTGAGCACCGAGACCATCTACCAATCGCTCTACCAACCCTCCCGCGGCGGACTCGAACACACCCTCACTCGATCGTTGCGGACCGGACGTGGGCTGCGCCGGCCCAGTCGGAAGGCCGGCCAGCGCAAGAATCGGATCCCCGATATGGCCAACATCGCGGACCGCCCCAAAGACGTGAAAGACCGTGCAGTACCGGGACATTGGGAGGGTGATCTCATTGTCGGCAAACGGAATCTGAGCGCGATCGGCACACTCGTCGAACGTTCGACCGGCACCGTCATGCTCGTTCATCTGCCCGACGGATACAAGCCCGAGCAGACCGCGCCCGCGTTGACCGAACAGCTCGAGACGCTGCCCACGAGCCTGCGCCGGACCTTGACGTGGGACCAGGGTTCGGAGATGCGGGACTGGAAGAGCGTCAGCGCGGCCACCGGGATCGACATCTACTTCTGTGATCCACACGCACCCTGGCAGCGCGGGACCAACGAGAATACGAACGGCATTCTCCGTCAGTACTTCCCCAAAGGTTCGGACCTGAGTGTGCACTCGAAAGCGGACCTGGAGTGGGTCTCACGGCAACTCAATGAGCGTCCCCGGAAACGGTTAGAATTTCGCACACCCATCGAAGAGATGGAACGACTGCTGTTGTGATGACCGCCAGAATCCGCCGTTCCGCTACCGGGAACCGATCGCCCCAACGTTCGGTCGGTGCTACGCGGCTCGGTGGAGGAGTGAAACCGGCTGGCTATACCGTTTCGTCGGTGTAAGAGTGCATCTGAAAACTCTGGCTCGGGTCACGCTGTGCGGGCGAGTCGGCGTGACATGGTCGCGATCATGGCGATGTAGACGATGGCTTCGTGGTGGTCGGGTCGAGTCTCGTAGTCGCGGACGCATCGGCGGTGTTTGCAGATCCAGGCGAAGGTCCGCTCGACCACCCACCGACGGGGAAGAACCCTGAACCCTTTGACATCGTCGGTGCGCTTGACGACCTGAACCGTCAGTGACACAACTCGTTTCGACCAGTCGATCAGCCGTCCGGCATAGCCACCGTCCGCCCAGACCAGGCTGATTGTCGAGAACTGGGCGCGCAACGCAGCCAGCAGCCGGAACGCGCCGTCACGGTCCTGAATCCCGGCCATCGTCACCACGACCGCCAGCAGCAGCCCGTTCGAGTCCACAGCGATGTGCCGTTTACGGCCGTTCGTCTTCTTTCTCGCATCGTATCCACGACTCGACCGGGGCACGGTGTCGGCGCCCTGCACCGATTGGGCGTCGACGATCGCCGCGGACGGCAACGGGTGGCCGCCGCCCTGGACCCGCCCTCGATCGCGCAGCGCGTCGTGGATCCGCTGCCATACTCCCGCGCGGACCCAGCGGACGAAGATCGCGTACACCGTGGTCGCGGGAGGAAACTCCGCCGGCAACTGCCGCCAGGCGATCCCACCTCGAACGACATATAAGATCGCATCGAGTAGCAGACGGCGGCAGTGCTTTTCGGGACGACCACCGCTGCCGGTGGTGTTGCCGGGTGGAGGAAGCAGTGGTTCGAGAATCGCCCATTGAGCATCGGTCACCGAGGATGACGAGTAGACCGCGCACCGATGCCCGATCCCCGGATCCGGGGTAGGGCATGACGGACACAGTGCGATGAGCGATGATGGCAAGTGAATTCCTGGTCGGGTCGTGGCGTAAGACCTACTGACCTACCAGGAGTTCACCCATTCCTCACCAGTCACACGCCGATCACCCCGAGTTTTCAGATGCGCTCTAACCTCAATTTTTCATGCCACCTGACAGGTGAGTAGGTTTTGGCTGGGATGTGATAGTGCGGGCTGGTTCTGGTGTGTGGGTGTGAGTGTGTGCCCGATGTCGCTCGGGTGGGTGCCCGGTTCCACCGGCCGGGTTGCCTTTCGTGCGTCGTAGGAGCGGGTGGCCGCGATCAGGTGAACGCGGTCCGGATGCGGCACCACGCTGCGGCAATGGCTTGGGCCCATTGCCAACTCGAATCGATCCGGACCCGGACCGCCCGTGCCCCGCGGGTGATGCGGGCCGCGACGTGCAGCACCCGGTAGCGGAAGGTGTCGATCTCGCAGCGGGCCAGATCGGGGTGGTCGGGGAAGCCGATCAGCTTCGCCCAGGCGACCAGGTCGGTGGCGGCCAGGATGGTCTCGAGCCAGGCGGCGTTCGCGTCGAAGCGGTGGCACGGCAGATTCCGCAGCCCGGTCGCCTTGGCCTGCCGGATCCGGTCCTCGACCCGTGCGTGCTGACGGTGCCGAAGCTCCAGTCCGGCCAGCCCACCGGGGACCACACCGGTGGGGGTGTCGGTGATGAACCCGGTGATCCGGTGCCCGTCGGAATCGGTGAACCGCAGCTGTGCCCCCGGGTGGTTGAGTCGGCCCGCAGCGCGGTACCGGTGTCACCACCGGCCCGTTTCTGCGAGCCGCTCGCCGAACCCGGCGTGCGCGTTTCCACGCACCGGGCTCTCCACGGTCTCTGCCATCAAGCGTGGTTAGCCACTGCCCAGGGATTCGGGATCTTACTGCCGCGGTACCGATATCGTGCAGTCGGTACCCGGCCGAGATTGAACAGTTCGACCCCGTCCGCCGACGGCATCTTCCACGTCCCGTGAGGGCCGATGAGGTGCCGTCGAAGATCTGTCCAACTCCACCGATGCAGCCGTATCCACCAGCGAGCAATCCTGTGCCACACGAAGATGGCGAGGGATTGCAGGACACTCTTGGCTACCGCGTACCGAAAGTAATTGGACCAGCCGCGCATGATCCGGTTGAGCCGGATCAGCACATCCCTTGGTGGCTGCTGCGACAGCCTGCTCGTCACGGCACGAATCTTGTCCTTCAGCGACCGGAGGGGCCGGTCGGCGATGAACACGTAGACGTACCACTTGTCCGTCCCTTTCTTGCGTTTCCACTGGAGGCGGAACCCGAGAAAGTCGAACCCCTCGCCCATGTGCACCACTCGGGTCTTGGATTCGGAGAACCGAAGCCCCAACGGCGCGATCACATCAGCGATCTCTTCGCGCAAGTCGTTCACATCGTCGCAGCTACCGAACACGAGCACGACGAAATCGTCCGCGTAGCGCACGATTCGCCAGTTCGGCAGGCCTCTCCTACGACGGAGAGCGCGACCTGTCGGGGTGCTCATAGCGCCGCCCGGTTGCCACGGCCCGTGAACGTGCTCATCGAGCACGCTCAGGGCGATGTTGGCCAACAGCGGCGACAAGATGCCACCTTGCGGCGTGCCGGTCGGATTGTCCTCGTGATGGCCGGTTTCGCTCATCACTCCGGCCTTGAGGAACGACTTGACCAGCAGCAACACACGCTTGTCTTTGACCCGTTCTCGTACACGGCCCATAAGAGCCGTGTGCTCGATCGAATCGAAACACGCTTCGATGTCGGCATCTAGCACCCAGCGATAACCCTTGGTGCCGAAATACTGAATCTCCGCGACTGCGTCGTGCGCCCGCCGCTTCGGCCGAAACCCATAGGAGACCGGCAGGAAGTCGGCCTCGAAGATCGGTTCCAGCACCAGCTTCAGCGCCGCCTGAACGACCCGATCCGCAACCGTCGGAATCCCCAGCTTCCGGACTTTCCCGCTGCCGCCCGGTTTGGGAATCTTACGTTCCCGCACCGGAAGCGGACGAAACGAGCCGTCCTTCAACTGAGTCCGCAGATCGTCCAGAAATCCGGACATCCCCACACTCGCCTCCACGTCGGCGACGGTCATACCGTCGACGCCGGGAGTCTTCGCGCCGGTATTGCCCGCAACCCGTTCGAACGCCACACGCAATGTGGCCGGATCGTGCACGAAGTTGAACAGGTCATCGAACCTGCGGCCGGAATCGGCCGCCGCCCAATGGTGAAGCTTGGCCTGCATCCCCGATACCCGAGCACGTGGGCCCGGTGGGTCCGCGATGTCCGGGGCGACGATGTTCACCGCCGCGTCTTTCGGCATTACAGTCTCCTTCCCTTCTCGATACCGCTGCCGCCCTTCCCCATGTGTCGGGCTTTCCCCGGCTCGGAGTACTACGACGGCTCCGCCCCATCCCGACCTGATCGGCGGTCGGTGCGCCCAACCGTCCCCACGGACCGGATGCCCGTAGGTCGGTAAGACCGAGATGGTTCCCGTGTTCACTGTTGTTCGCTCGACGGAGGAGGAGCCCGACTCTGTCCCTGCGGCATCACCACGGCTACCCCGCAGCAATTTCACCGTGGTCTCCCGGCCAGCCGACCTATCCGACCTAGGAGTTCCCCACCGACGACTCGGTGGGTGCGCACCGCTGCCGGCCCAGATCCGCCAGATTCGAGCCGGTGCAAGATGAAGAGACGTAAACGCCGGTTCCTCTCGTACTCCTTTCCGTCCCGCTCGCCGGACCCGCACCATCTGGCAGTGCTGACACGTCCCGGCTTTGTCAGGGCTGCTTCCCGCCCTCCCCGGCACCACCCGGATCAGGCTGCCCTCAGCTCCACCGTCCGGCTGCGACAGGATCGGCGATGCAGGTCTTTCACCTCCATTCGAATCAACAGCGCCTCACGGCGCACGGGGCGTTCCTTGCGCAGGATCAATCGGGTTCCTTCCGGCCAGGCGTCGAGGCCGACCAGGCCGGTGGCCTCGGCGACCCATGCGCCGTCGCGGATTTCGCCGTCGGAGTCGATCGCCGGCATCCACGCCGCCTTCGCGTTGAGGGTTTCGGTGGCCTCGCGGACACGGTCGTCGACGGCGAAGCCGAAGGAGAACCCCACCCCGGCGGCGCGGCAGGCGTCGGCGAATCCGTGGGTCGCCCCGGCCGAGTCGCTGCGCACCAGAATCTTCTGCCCGGCGGGGTCGGTCGGATCGGGCCGATACGCCGGTGGCAGCGATTCGAGTGCCCACCCGAGGACGGTGACGTGGTCGGCTGCGGTGTTGCTTCCCGCATTCCCCGGACGGAGCAACCCGGCCAACGCCTCACCGCCGGCGATGTCGGGCCGGTCCAGAAAGGCCAGCAGTGGGTGATAACCATAGGTCTTCTTCCAGGTAGCAGCCGCGTTCTCCTTGCCCTCGGAATGGTCGAGGGTGATGGTGGCATCGACGTCGATGCGTAACCACTCCGCGGCGGTAGGGGCGGCCCCTGCTTCCCACGCCTGCTCCCGGGCCTGCGCTCGCGCGGCGCGGATCCCGGGCAGGTGGTCGGCATCGATACGCTCATCGACCAGCCGCCACATCGTCGTTGTCGACGCCGACGGGCCGAACACATGCATGCGGCCGGCACAACTTCGTGCTGCGACGTCCACACAGTCGGCACCGTCCGCCACCGCGGCGACCAGGTCGGCGAACACCGAACCCGGCGCATACGCCCATTTCCCGCGGTAGGTATCGGCCAATACCGCCGTGACCTGCGTGGACAGCCCCGTCAGATCCGCCACTTCCCGCAGCATCCCCACACCGGCATGCGACACCACGCCCCGTCCGTCGGCCGATACTTTCACCCGTGGACCCGCTGCGATACTCTTCACCTGCGAAGTGCCTTCCCGTCGGCATTGTGGAACCGTAGAGAAGTCCCATTATGCCGTGCAGGACAGGCACTTTCGCTCATGCACACACCCTGATCCATCGCCCCACACGAAAAATTCAGGCTAAAACACGTCAGTCAGGTCCGCGTGGGTCAAAGTTGCCTTGAGCAGGTCCGCGCCGGACAGGTCTGCAGATGGTAGGTCTGCAGATGACAAGTCGAATCGGCAACCCGCCCAGCGATTTTGGTCTCCCCGAGGGCGCTTCCGGATCGCACTCAATATTGCAATGCGCGCTTTTTGCTCTTGTGGATCTGGCTTCGGTGGTTGCGCGGGTGTCAACCAGAGCCGGGGCAGTCCCATTGGCAGTTCAGAAGGCGATGCTCGATGACACCTACGGATGGTCCAATGCTCGTGGCAACGAGGTGGTCCCATCACCCTGGCAAGCGACATACGAGGGGGAGGCGAATGTACCGGTGGTTCCCGGACGCGTCGCTGACGGTAGTGCAGGCGCTGCTCAAGACCCGCTCGGGCAAGATCCTGCGCAAGACGATGCGGCAGATCGCCGACCACGAGGAATACCGTGCCCTCCACCATCGAGGACGTCGCCGTCCTCGACGCGCTGAAGCGACCGTCACGTGTGCGCCGGCGACGGGGATCGGGCGGCGCTGACGTCCCACCACCTTGCCCGCCGCCTTGGCCACATCGATCGCAGCAACCCGATCGATCACCAACTCGTGATCATCGTCGGGAATCTCTTCCAGTTCCGGCTCCACTTTGTTTGTCCTCCAGTCGCGTCGGAACTCTCCACGGGCGGGCCGCCTGGGGGCCTCGGTCGAGGGAATCCGAAATTCTGACCGGCGTGCTCGAAGCAACAGTGCGTGACCCTTCCAAGGTCGGGCCCCGGCGCCAGGCTTATTTACGGGCTTACACTCCCAAGAAAACGTCGGCGTCGGCGGGCGACCCGACCCCATTTTCAGGCCTGCGAGGCGTCCCGGGAACGGAACTGGGTGCTCATTTGACTTGACGAACTGCGGGTTCCATGGAGTTCGTCCGCCGACTCCACTTTTTCAAAAGGTTGACGTCTTGTACTTTTGCGATGACCCACCAGAACTCGGGCCGTCGAGGGCCTGGAACAGCGCCGGGTGCCGTCCAGGCCGGGCGGCCGAACAGTTTGCAGATCTTCGCCCTTGGGGTGTGGCGGTGAACGCGAAATCCGAGGTTCGACGCCGAGGCCGGGTCTTTGGGTTTCGGCCCAGAATGTCCTCGGTATCCACGGTACCGCCCTCCCACGGTTCGGCGAGCTCGGTCTCGGACTGGACGGCCGCGAGATCACGAAGGGGGTGACATCGCCCAGGCGGGGTGGCAGCGCGTTGCCCGTGCACCGCGGTCGTGGTAGCCGACCCAGCTGGAGATCGCAGGCCTTGAGATCACCCGGCCGGTGTTGCCGATCCACACTACTTGCGGGCGAGCGAATGACTTTCTGCCGACTTGCGATCGGGGTGATTGTCGCTTCGGACCCAGCGGCCGAGGAGGAAGACCGCAGCTCCGGCGACGAGCATGGGGACTGACATTGCGTAGAAGACTGCACTGGCGGACCAGCCCATGCCGAGTGCCGCTCCGACCGCGATCGGCCCGACGATGCCGCCGAGGCGGCCAACACCCAACGCCCATCCAACCCCGGTGGACCGCATCGGTGTCGGATAGAACACCGCGGACAGCGCGATGAGGCTCTTCTGTCCACCGCTGATGCAGACCCCCGCAAAAAAATTGGCCGTCAATAGGACCCACAACGGCGCCGTAAAGGCGACACCGGTCAGCGCAACGAATGCGAATCCGACGACATAAACGGTTCCGAGGGTGACGTACGCGCCGAGTCGGTCCATACAGGGCCCGGTGACAAATGCAGCGGCGATGCCGCCGACAGTCGTGAGGGTGGTGGCGGTGACCACCGTACCCATGTCGTAGTCCAGGCTCGTCATGATCGACGGTAGCCAGCTCTGCAGCGCGTAAAACTCGCCGAGGTTGATGACGAAGACCAGCCACAGCAGCAGGGTTCCCAAGACCCGGTCACGGGTGAACAGGCTCCTCAGTGCAGTGCGTTGTCCGTCGGTCCGCTTCTCGGCCTCGTAGGTGATGTCGGGGCCGACGGCGAGGGCGGGATCCATTTTGCGGAAGATCGCCTGGATTCTGTTGGGCTCCGCGCCTCGGTTGATCATTGAGGTGAGTGAGTCCGGCAGGTAGCGCAGCAACGCCGGGAGCAGGAGCAGCGGTGCTACTGCGCCGACGACGAGTACCGACCGCCAGCCGAGGATCGGGATCAGCCAACCGGAGACCAGCCCTGCCGCGACGAATCCGAGGGAGAAGCCGCAATAGATCACCAGGACGAAGGTTGCTCGAAGACGCTTGGGGCTGAATTCGCCCGTCAGTGCGATGGCACTCGGCGCGGCGGCACCGAGCCCCATTCCGGTGATGAAGCGCAACGCCATCAGTTCGGTGACGTTCTGTGACCAGGCCGCCGCCAACGTGCCGAGCGCGAAGATGACCGTGCTCGTGAGGATCATCCGGCGGTGGCCGAACCGCTCGGACAGCGGCGAGAGCGCCAGATAGCCGACCATGAGACCGGCGAGAGCGGCGGAGAAGATGGGCCCGAGCACCTGTTTCGACAGGCCCCACTCCTCGGCGATGTGGGGCGCCATGTAGCTGATGCTCTGGGTGTCGAAGCCGTCGATGAACATGACCACCCCACACAGGGCGATCACGATGTACTGGTATCGACTCACTGGCCGCGAATCGATGAAATCCGGCAGTGTCACGCGCGATGGTGCTAAGGACATGATTGCCTCACATTATCTGATGCCCGGTTGCCCGGATGATGTGGTTGTGGTAGCGGATCACGCGGTGACAACGGGCTCGCCCGACGGTACGAAGGCGTCGCAATAGAAATTGTCTGGCGCCAAACCGGCCTCGTGGACAAAATCCTCGCGTGCCGCCGAGGTCATTGCGGGGCTTCCGCATGCATAGACCTCGTGGTCGCTGAGGTTCGCGTAGTCCTCGAGCACCGCTCGATGAACGAGCCCGGTGCGTCCGGTCCAGTCCTCCGCGGGATGTGACAGGACGGGAGTGAATGAGACACGACCCGGATCCGAGGCCCACTTCTCGGGCAACTCGGGTAGGTAGATGTCGCCCTGTCCTCGTGCGCCCCAGTAGAGGTGCACGGACCGTTCTCCACCACGTTTGAGGTGGTCCTCGATGATCGATTTGACCGGGGCGAAGCCGGTGCCGCTGGCGACGAAGATGACCGGCCTGTCCGAGTCGGGGTTCAGTGAGAACTCGCCGTAGGGCAGCTCGATCCTCAGTCTGGTTCCCTTTTCGAGCCCGCCGAGCACCTCATCGGAGAAGCGTCCACCCTGCACCCGACGAATGTGCAGCTGCACTCCGTCGTTCTCATGCGGCGGATTCGCCATCGAATAATTCCGGCTGTCACCGTCGTCGAGAAAGACTTTCAGGTACTGCCCGGCAGCGAACTTCGCACGCACCCCGGTGGGGAGACGCAGCTGCACCACCGTGACATCGGGCGACGGACGGGTGATCCGATGGACCTTTGCGGTCAGGGTCTTGCGTATCACCCTGTCCTGCTGGGTGATCCGCTTGGGCGTGATCGAGGTGTCGGTGCTCGGCCGGGCCTGGCAGAACAGCACTCCACTCTGAGGGCCTTGCGACATCCCCCAGCCGCGCACATCGAGGCAGCCGGCATCGAGTGCGCCTTCGCAACTCGAGCACACGCCTTTGCGGCACGAGTACGGGATCGCGTATCCGGAACGTTCCGCCGCGTCGAGCACGCTCTCATCGGGCTCGCACGGAAAGCTGATGTCCGTTCCGGTGACAGTAACTGTGTAGGTCATGAGGTAGCTCCAAAGGGGCCGGGTGCGGACATGTGGGTTTCGGCGGCGCCGACGAGTCGCAACGCCCCGACTACCGCATCCGGGTCGGCTGTGCCCTTGCCGGCAATGTCGAACCCCGCGCCGTGGCCGACACTGGAGAACCGCACTCCGGCGCCGATCGTCATCGCGGCTGCGCTGCGCCCAGCGAGGAGTTTGACGGGAATATGGCCCTGATCGTGGTACATGGCGACGAACGCGTCGAAGCCGGGGTCTGCCAGCATGAGGTCGGCCCCGACCGGTCCCGAGGCGTCGATCCCTGCGGCGCGCAGCCGCTCCACCGCTGGCGTTGTCACCCGCAGGTCCTCGTCACCGAACAAACCGCCCTCGCCGGCGTGTGGATTGATGCCGAAGACGCCGATGCGCGGGGACGGGATGCCCTGCGCCTGTAACGTCTCCACCGCGGCACGTGCCGCCCCGTGCACCAGCTCGGGCGTGAGGCGCCCAAGCGCATCCCGCAGCGATTCGTGCAACGTTGCGTGCACGATGCGCAAACCGGCACCGATCAACATCAAGAACACCTGATCGGGCCGCGCGCCGACGAGTTCGGCCAGCAAGCTCGGATATCCGTCGAAGGAGATGCCGGCGGCGTTGACCGCGGTTTCCGAGTGCGGGCACGCGACGATGCCGCGGGCTCCGCCGCCCTGCAGGCAGCGCACGGCCCGTTCCAGGTACGCCACCGTCGCCTTCCCGGCTTCGGCTGTCACCCGGCCCGGGGCGAAGGCCCCGGCGGGCAGCGAGGGCACCGGAAGCAGGTCGACGACATCGGCCATGGGCGTGGCCAAGCCGTCGGCTGTCTCGCGGACCGTCATGCCTGCCCGGTGGGCGAGCGGCTCGACGACACATCGATCGCCCACCAGGACCGGATTGAATGCGGGATGCTCCTGCGCTGCCATGACGGCCTTCACCGCGAGCTCGGGGCCGATTCCATTCGGATCGCCGATCGTGAGCAGGACCCGCGGGGGGGACCCACTCATAGCGGGAGCGCCAACAGGGTATCGATGTTGGTGCTGTCGCACACCACGACTCGTTCGGCAATCTTCAACTGATCGTCCACGTCGACATACCGGTCGACATACCGCCCGCTGGCGAAGATGTCGGATTGGCCGTCGCGCATCACCCGCACCACCAGGAAGCTGGTCTCGGCATGGATACCGTCACCGTTCTCTTCCAGGACCGAGGGCTGGCCCAGGATGTGACGGTAGGTGTGTTGCTCGTAGATGTTGGCTTCACGCAGCGCCGATACGCGGTCGACCAGCATCCGGCGAGTGTTGGCCCACACCAGTCCGGCGGGCAGGCCTTCGCTGTAGTTCTGTGCGGTGGTGATCCGGTACATGCAGTTTTCGACGAAGAAGTCCGGCCACTGCTCGAGCGGCCCCTCGTCGATGCAGCGGGAGTAGTCGGCCTGCACGCGGCCGATTCGCTGGAAGTCGTTCACGCTCATGCCTCTTCCTGTCGGTTCATCGCGGCCCGGTATGCCTTCCAGAAGCCGCGGACCGATGCTTCGGTGACACGGCTTTCGCTGGATTCGGCGAGACTGCCTCCCATTTCGAGCACGGCGGACTGGCTTGCCGCACCTGCGATTCCGCGTTGCACGAACCCTCCGACACAGCCGTCCTCCATCGAGATGTAGCCTGCGGGGCCCACGAGGTTGGCCTGCTTGAGTCGTACTTCCCGCTGCTCGGGCGTGTCTTCTTCGAAGCCGAGGTACGTCCAGTTCAGCCGTGTTCGTTCGACCCCGGTCGGCAGGATCTGGCGCACAGCCACGGAGTTCTGGATCTGCTGCAACACGAAGCCCGGGAAGACGGAGAGGATCTGCAGCGTCGTATCGTCACCGACCTCGCTGAACCCCTCGAGCAAGGTTGGATCGGCCAGTGTGTAGGCGCTTTCGGACCGGATGTTCTGATCTGAGTACGCGACGTCCTTCTCGGCGTCTCGGTCGATCGCTGAGTAACTGACGTGGTGACCGCCGCTCTCGTCGACGATGATCCCACCGCGCTGCGACAGTCGGTTGAGCTCGAAGGTCGTGAAGAACAGGTGCAGGATGCTGGCGTGGTAGGAGTCCTTGACGTTCTCTACGTACAGCTTCCAGTTGTTGGGAAGGATTTGTGTGAAGCGTCCGATGATCTCGGGTGTGCGCCCCGCGAGGACACGGGCGATCCGACTCGTGATCTCTTCGCCGAGATAGTCCTCGATGTCAGGCACGTCATCGGAGAAACTACCGAAAACCAGGCCGTGAAGTACGGCGATGCGCAACTTGCGCGGTCCGTGGTCCTCCATACAGAACGAATCAGGCATTCCGCCTTTGCCTTTGACTCCGTCCTGGAATGCTACTCCGGTCAGATCGCCCTGCAGGTTGTAGCTCCACGCGTGGTAGACGCACGTAAAGTCCTTCGTGTTTCCGCGGTCGTCCAGGGCGAGTAGGGCGCCGCGATGGGCGCACCGGTTTTCGAAGCCGTAGAGCTCACCGTCTCGGTCGCGCGCCACGATCACCGGTGTCTCGCCGACGAAGGTGGAGCAGTAGTCTCCCGGGCCGGCTACCTCGGCTTCCAGGCACAGGTAGCTCCAGTACGGGCCGTGGAACAACTTGGTCTGCTCGGCCGCGTAGACGTCTTCGCCCTGGAACACCCGATACGGCACCCGGGTGAGGTCGTCGGTCCAATCCGCCTGGGTCTCGCGGACCGTGTCGACAACGCTGCTTTCCATAATTTCTCCTCAGTCTGGACAACCAGTCGGGACATCAGAGAACTCGCTCGGCGGGACTTGACAAGCCCCGTGGCTGTTCGTATAACGAACATATGAGCAATTCTCGAACAATTAAGCCGGACGATAAGGGAAGTGTCAAGGGTGCTGCCCGCGCTCCCGAGGGAATGGCCGGACTGGCGAAGGGCCTGGCGGTCATCGAGGCCTTCGGCATCCGCCACCCGCAACTGACCGTCACCGACGCCGCTCAGCGGACGAACACCTCCCGCGCCGCGGCGCGCCGCTGCCTGCTCACTCTCGTCGAGCTCGGTTACCTGACCCACGACAACGGAAACTTCCGACCGACACCCAGGATGCTTCGGCTGGGCGGGGCCTATCTGGACACCGCGCCACTGCCGCAACTTGCCCAGCCGCAGTTGGTCGAGGCCCGCGATGCGCTGGGCGAGTCGGTGTCGCTCGCGGTTCTCGAAGACGGGTGTTCCCTGTTCGTCGCCCGCGCCGAGGCCGCACGGATCGTCGCGACCGGAGTCCGGGTCGGCGCCAAACTGCCCGCCCACAGCTCCGCGACCGGTCGAGTACTGCTGGCCGGACTTCCCGAGACGCAACTCGACGACTACCTCCGAGAATGCCACCCGCAGCCGCGCACACCCAAGACACTGACCGATGTCGATGCCATCAGCGAGCGAATCCTGACCGCGAGGGAGAGCGGCGTGGCCTGCACCGACGAAGAAATCGAACTCGGCATGCTGTCGATAGCCGTACCGGTGCGGACTGCCCGGGGCGAAACCGTGGCGGCAATGAGTGTCAGTGCGTCCACAGCCAGAACCACCCTGCACGACATCCGTGAGGCAGCCGTGCCCGTACTGAACAAGTACGCAGCAAGACTCGGCCGGCTTCTGTGAGATCCCACCCAGACGGCAACTCACACCCCCGCGGTACGGAGAGGGATGCGACGCTCCCAGCGTGTCTGTGTCGACGCATGCGGGGCTCCCCTGCGGGAGGTGACTTCGGTTGTGCTGGAGTCATTGTCTGTCGTGGCCGATGACGTCATGAGGGCGGCGAAACCGACGCCGGCAACAGCGAGGCGGCCATGAGCGCGCACAGGAGGGCCGAGCCTTTCAGGACCTATGCGGGTACGGAGGCGACATGACGGAGCCGAGTGCGATGATCGACGGCGATCGGAACCGGGAGACCGAGCAGCGCCAGGACCCCACGTGCTTCGGAGGTTCGCGGGACTTGCCGATCGGGTACATCGAGTCGGCCGACGCCGTCACGAACACCACGGTCAGCCTTTCCGCCACCAGACCTCGGGGATGGAGCCGTGACCCGTTGGGTCTGGCTGGGAACGGGGCTGTGTCGCAGGGGCGGACTTCCGCCCAATCATCGTGAAAGCGCGAGGTTCTGCGCACCCACGGTGCAGTGTGGCATTTAGAGACACCCGCAACACTGTCTCTCTGCAGACCAGAGTTAGCTTCTGTACAACAGTCGCGTGATGTGCTTCACTTTCGGGGCCAGGTGTGACGGGACTACAGAAGGAATCGGGTCGATATGGGCAGTAGTTCGCTGAGCCGGCGGGATTTCATGAGAGTAACGGCGGCTCTCGGGGGTCTCCTCGCTGTGGGAGCCGGCGCAGGGTGTGCTACCCAGTCCCGAGGTAGGGACGGCGTCTACCGAGGTGACGTCGCCATCACCGGGTTGGCGAGCCTGATCCATTCGGCCCCGTTTCTGATCGCAGCGTCCGAGGGCTACTACGAAGAAGAGATGCTGGCGCTGGAGAACGTTCAGTTCCCGGGTGGGCTGGACACCGTGCGTGGAATCGGCTCCGGGATCGGATTCGGCACTTCGGCGACGATTCCGGTGTTCATCGCCGTGGAGCGCGGACTCGATGTCAAGGCGTTCGGGAACGTCTACACCGCGGCATCTGTGGACTTCATCGCCCCCGCTGACTCCCCGATCAACACGATCGAAGATGTTCGGGGCCGCACCATCGGTGTGAGCAGCCCGGGATCGAACTCGACCGACTTCGCCGAGAAGACGCTTCGATTGGCGGGTTTGACACCCGGCGTCGACGTCGAGCTGCTCAGCGTCGGATCCGCGAGCGATTCGTGGACCGTCGCCTCCCAGGGCGTTGTCGATGTCGCGTGGACTGCGTCCCCGCTGTCCGAGCGCATCATCGCCGAAACCGGCGCGAAGGTGATCTGGCGATCCCGGGACTACGTCCAGGACTGGTCGGACACCTGCCTATGTGCCACCACCCCGTTCATCGAAAAGAATCGGGACGTCTTGGCGGGGTGGATGCGTGCTGTGGGTCGCGGTATCGAGATGATCGATACGGATCTCGAGCGAGCGGCCGAAATCTATGGCCGCACAATCAAGTACAAGCCCGAGATCGCTCTGGCGGCGTTGGAGAATTCGCGAGGCTTCTTCAGTCTCGACTTCGCGCGCCCGCAACTCGAAGCGGTCGTGGCCTCGGGCGTCGAGGCCGGACGACTCGGCGGCAAGGTCGATATTGACTCAGTTGTAGTCGAACTATAAGGCGGGAAGAGAACATGACCACTACACAAGTCGAATCGAAGAACGTCTCTTTCGACGGTATCGGTATGACTTTCGATTCCGACACCGGGCGGACCGAGGCCGTGCGTAACGTCACGGCATCGATCGCGGAGGGCCAGTTCGTATCGGTGATCGGTCCGAGTGGATGCGGAAAGAGCACCTTGCTGGACATGGCCTGTGGCTTACTTGTTCCCTCACGTGGACGGGTGACCATCGATGGGGAGATTGTCACAGGGCCCCGTAAGGACACCGCCATGGTGTTTCAGGAAGATTCGACGCTGCACTGGCGGAGTGTTCTCGACAATGTGGCTTTCGGGTTGGAGATCAAGCACGTCGACAAGGACGAGCGCCTGGAAAAAGCGCGTGCGATGATCCAACTGGTCGGGTTGAAGGGTTTCGAGAAGCACCGGCCAGGGCAGCTTTCCGGAGGTATGCGTCAACGCGTGGCGATCGCCCGTGCACTCGCCACGGATCCTCGAATTCTGTTGATGGACGAACCGTTCGGCGCTCTGGATCAGCAGACGCGACAGTTCATCGGGCGCGAGCTCTTGAAGATCTGGGAGCAGACCCACAATCGGGTGCTCTTCGTTACTCACGACATCCAAGAGGCGATCTATCTGTCGGATCAGATCTGGGTGATGTCGGCACGTCCATCGGTGGTCCGAGAGGTGATCGACGTCGGGCTCCCTCGTCCACGCCCGAGCGGCACACACGCCATGGCCAGATTCAAGGAACTCGAGGATCACCTGTGGTCGATAATCAAGGAAGAGGCCGCTAAGACACTGGGGCACGGGACGGATGCCGCATGACTGTGACCTCGCCGCAGGCGGCCCTCCACGAAACGCCAAGGTTGGGATTCCGACGAGCGAAACATCGGGCACGCGTCGTACGTTGGACGATGCTGGTTGCTCTGGTGTTGTTGCTCGAGGCGGCAACGCGAACCGGCTGGATCGACCGCAATCAGATGGTCGCGCCGTCCGAGATACTCGCCCACGTCGCGGCAATCATCCCGAGCACCCACTTCGTCACCGATCTGACGCGGACGAGCGTGACCATACTGGCGGCGTTCGCACTGGGCGTGCTCGGCGGGGTGCCCCTGGGGGTATTGCTCTGGAGGGTCCGGGTCGTCGGCCGAGTCCTCGAGCCATTCATCGTCACCGGGTACGCGATGCCGACATTGCTGTTCTACCCGATTCTGGTCGCGGTGCTCGGACTCAACGCGGGACCAATCATCGTCATCGCGAGCACGATGGCCCTCATTCCAATAGCGCTGACCACGATGGTGGCGCTCGGAGACGTCAAACCGGTGCTGCACAAGCTGGCGCGATCGGTCGATGCCTCGCGCCGGCAGCAATATTTCAAGGTGCTGTTCCCGGCCGCCACGCCGCTCATTTTTCCCGGGATCAAGCTCGGATTCATCTATGCAGTCATCGGCACCATCGCGATGGAGTTCATTCTGGCCTCGAAAGGCCTGGGGTTTCGTGCGGGCTTTATGTACCGCGAACTCTACGTCGCGGACATGTGGGCCTACATTGCCATTGTCGTGGTCTTCAGCATCGCAGTGAACAGTGCACTCGGCCTGGCTGAACGAGCCATTCGAAGGGACATGTTGTGAACGCCACCACGCTCAGCGCCGGAACCGAAGGTGAAGCAGGCAAACAGAATACGGAACAGCGGTTCCGCCTGTCACAGCGGTGGGCCGACAACGTCCTGCGAATACTCATCGTCATCGGGTTGATCGGTGTCTGGGCGCTTATTGCAGCGACCAGCGAACTTGTGCCGTCCCCGGGCGCGTCGATGTCGGCGGTATGGGGACTGTTCGCAGACGGTTCCATCTACAGGAATCTCAATGCCACGATGAGTGCTGTCGGACTCGGATTCGTCATCGCAACAGCGGTGGGTTTCCCGACTGGATACATCATCGGGCGAAGCAAGTTTCTCGGTGATGTGTTCGATCCGATCATCGCGGGTGCCTTCGCCATACCACGGGTAATCTTCTTTCCGATCCTGCTGCAGATCTTCGGCCTGGGACTCGGAGCACAGTCGGCAATGGCCGCATTGGCCGCGGTGTTCCCCATCATCGTCTCGACGGCGGCGGGAGTACGCGCCATCAACCCCATCCTGCTGAAACTCGGCCGGGCCACCGGTGCAAGTCCGCTTCAGGCAATGAGCAAAATCGTGGTGCCCGCGATGGCGCCCTCTCTCATGGTCGGTATCCGAATCGGCTTCAGCATTGCCTTCATCAATGTACTGATCGCCGAGTTCTTCGCGACCAGAGCAGGATTGGGGCAGATGGCGATGCTTGCGTACGGCAAGTTGGATCTGCCGACGATGTACGGAGTGATCATGCTGCTGGTCTCGATGGCGCTGGTGGGCAACATCGCCCTGTGGGCCATCGAACGGAAGATCACCGACGCGGTCAACTGATCGCCGCACGCAACTATTCGAATCGGCAGTGGGCCTTTCCGGCCCATGCCCACACCCATTTTCCGGAGGACACTGATGAGCGCCCTGACTGCCGCAGCAGAGGAATACCAGCGGTTGCGCACCGAATTCCGGGAGAAAGGTCTGGGCGGCCGCATCGGCTTCGGCGTGCGGCCGGCAGTGGTGGTGGTCGACTTGATCACGGGCTTCACCGATCGCCGTTCGCCGCTCGCAGGTGACCTCGATACCCAAATCGACGCAACGAAGATTCTCCTCGCGCTCGCGCGAAAGGCCCAGGTGCCGATCATCTTCTCCACAGTGGCCTACGACGCGGAACTCCAAGAGGCCGGCGCCTGGATCGGCAAGATCCCCTCGAACAAGTATCTGGTCGAGGGCAGTCAATGGGTCGAGATCGACGAGCGGCTCGAACAACAGCCAGGTGAGACGACATTGGTGAAGAAGTACGCATCGTGCTTCTTCGGCACCGACCTGGCCGCTCGGTTGATCAGCCGCCGGATCGACACCGTGATCATCGTGGGCTGCACCACGAGCGGATGTGTTCGTGCCACCGCGGTAGACGCCTGCTCGTACGGGTTCCACACCATAGTGGTCGAGGACGCAGTGGGGGACCGGGCGGCACTACCGCACACTGCCAGCCTCTTCGATATCGACGCCAAATACGGGGACGTCGTCGGACTCGACGAGGCCAGCGCCTACCTCGAGAGCGTTCCGTCGTCGAGTTGACGGTCACAGTGCCCGCGAGAACGTACCTCGCTGGGTGGACCGGACACTCACCCGAGCGCTGCCGCTAGCTGATCAGCCGCGTCCGTCAGGGCGCGGCCGATGCTGCGTACCTGTGCCGGGCGCAGGCGGTGCTTGGGCGCTGAAACATTCATTGCCAGGCGCATGCCGGGGGCGTTCGTCGGGACCGAGACGGCCACGGAGGCAACGCCTTCCTCGGATTCCTCCCGGTTGACCGCGTACCCGTTCCTTCTGACCTCTTCCAGTTGGGCTTCGAGCTCGGTCCGCGTGCTGATGGACTGGGGAGTCACCTGTTCCAGTTCCTCGGTCGGGTACAGCTGATGCAGTTCGTCGAGGGAAAGTTCCGCCAGCATGGCCTTCCCGGTGGACGTGCAGTGCGCTGGCATGACCTTGCCCAACCGGGACGCAACCCGGACTGCCGATGGGCTCTCCAGGGCGGCGATGAAGCGCACGGTTCGACCGTCGAGTGCCCCGATATGGACAGTTTCACGCAGTTCCTCGCTGAGGGTGCGCAGGATCGGTGCCGCCGTCTGAGGAATGTCGAGCCTGGCAAAAATCGCAAACGCGACCCCCGTCAGCGCTGGGCCCGGACGATAGGCCTTGCTGGCCGGATCCTGCCGAATGAAGCCCCGGTACTGGAGCATCGCCAGAAGTCGGTGAGCCGTCGACGACGCAACTCCGAGGTACTGGCTCGCCTCGGTCAGCCGAATTTCGGTCTGTTCACCGAGCAGCAACAGCAGACGAAGTGCGTTGTCGACGGATTCGATCGGGTACTGCGGTGGTGTCGCCTCCGGCGCCTGTTGCCGTGGACCGTGGTTCTGCATAGCAGAGAGCATACGTGTCAGGTCGGGTGTGCGGTCGACCTGCCAGCGGGTGGAATCCGCGTACGCGCAGGGGGTTGACTCGTCGGACTGAAGAGAGCAACATCTAGCTAACAGAAGGCGCTTCTGCATAGCAGAGAGACCGCCATCGTCGATCGAAGAGGAATGAACCTTGGAACCCCGGACGACCCACCACACACAAGCGATGGAAGACATTCGCCGCGGCATGATCCCGGCGCACATCTACAACGACAAAGAGATTTTCGAGCGTGAGAAGGCGACCGTCTTCAGTCGATCGTGGTTGTTCGTCGCGCACGAATCCGAGGTACCGCAGGCGGGGGACTACGTTGTCCGCCGGGTGCTCGAGGATTCGTTCATCATCTCCCGCGACTCCAAAGGGGGGATTCGGGCGATGTTCAACATGTGTCTGCACCGCGGGATGCAGGTGTGTCGCGCGGAAATGGGAAACGCGTCGAACTTTCGCTGCCCCTATCACGGTTGGTCGTACCGAAACGACGGCCGCATCATCGGACTGCCGTTCCACGAGGAGGCGTACGGGGGCGAGGAGGGCTTCAAGAAGAAGGGCCAGACACTCCTCCCTGCACCCAATCTCGACAGCTACAACGGAATGATCTTCATCAATATGGATCCGAACGCGGAATCGCTGTCGGACTATCTGGGTGACTTCAAGTTCTACCTCGACTACTACACCAAGCAGAGCGAGTCGGGGCTCGAGGTACGGGGCCCGCAGCGTTGGAGGGTCAAAGCGAACTGGAAGATCGGAGCCGAGAATTTCGCGGGCGACATGTACCACACGCCGCAGACACACACCTCGGTCGTCGAGATCGGCCTGTTCCGCGAACCGAAAGCGGAGAAGCGCAAGGACGGAGCAACCTACTGGGCAGGACCAGGTGGGGGAACGACGTACAAGTTGCCAGACGGCACCTTCGACGAGCGCATGCAGTACGTGGGATACACCGCGGAGATGACCGACCGGGCCAAGGAGGTGTGGTCGGACGAGCAGCAGCGAGTAATCGGCGCAGACGGCTTCATGATCTCGGCAGCATCGGTGTTTCCGAACCTGAGCTTCGTGCACAACTGGCCGAAGGTCGAGGACGGCGACGACGTTCTGCCGTTCATCTCCATTCGACTCTGGCAACCGATCAGTGAGAACGAGACCGAGGTGTTGTCCTTCTTCGCGGTCGACCGGAGCGCGCCGGAAGAATTCAAGAAGAAGTCGTACAAGGCATACCTGATGTGCTTCGGATCCACCGGCATGTTCGAACAGGACGATGTCGAGAACTGGGTGTCGCTGACGAACACCTCCGCAGGATCGATGGCGCGGCGCCTGTTACTCAACAGTCGCATGGGTCTGCTCGAGGACGGGACACGCGTCTCCGATGAGCTCACCGCCGACGAGTTCCACGGCCCCGGGACGGCGCAGGTCGGATACAACGAGGCCAACCAGCGCAAACTTCTCGAAATGTGGGCGGACTACCTCGAAAAGCCGGCACTGGAGGTGGGGCCGACATCGGTGGGAACCGACAATCCAGACGGAATCAGGCCGCTGACTCCGACGAACGGCAGCTGCGACCACAGCAAGGACGCGACTGTCAACGGGGCGGTGCTGGCATGACCACCTCTGTGCGAGCTACCAATACCGGTTACAGCCGCGTAGGTGAAGGCTCGACCTATTCGGAACAAGCCGTGCTGGGCGACCATGCATCGCGCGTCACGCGCACCGGAACTCCGCTGCGATTCGACGATCGACGGCACCTGGACGCGCACCAATTCTTGATCGACGAGGCATATCTGCTCGACGCACAGGAATACCAAACCTGGCTCGACAACATCACCGACGATATCCACTACCTCATGCCGGTTCGGGTAACCACGGCGCTCAACTCGGGATTCGACACCTCACCAGGAATGGCACATTTCGATGAGAACAAGTATTCGCTGAGCCGGCGGGTCGCGCGGTTCGTCACCGAGCACGCGTGGACCGAGGATCCCCCGTCACGACTGCGCCACTACATCACCAACATCCGGACCTTCCTCACCGACGCCGAGGACCACCTCGTCGTCGAAAGCGCCGAATTGCTGTTCCGCAGCAGAGGCGATGTCAATGAGTCGGCACTCGTCTCGTGTGGACGCGAGGATCTGCTCAGGCGCGTCGGTGACGAATGGAAGCTCGCACGACGCACCATCTTTGTCGACGAGTCCGTGATGCGGATGCAGAATCTCGCGGTGTTCCTATGAGCTTGCAGTGGGACGGCGAGGAGCAGGACGCACGCGCCGCGCGCCGTGCCACAGACGAGTTCGCGCAGCTCTTGGCTGGTGCCGTCGGTGATCCGCTGACCATCGCCAACGAATTCGCCGAGGTCAACGTGCACAAGGTGGCGACCCGCAACGGCGTACGGCTGCTGGTGCACGCCCCGAAGTCCGGACAGTGGGTCTGTGTGGACCCGCTGGAACTCGAGGCGCTGACCTGGCAGAACCCGGCCACCTTCGCCGCGATGGTGGGAAACATGTTTGCTCCGTTGATCGCAGAGGGAGACAACGAATGACTGGCTGGCTCGACGGCAAGCGGGCACTTGTCGTTGGCGGGGGCTCGGGGATCGGGCGAGCAGTCGTCGATGCGTTCCTCGCCGAAGGCGCGTGCGTCGCGGTACTCGAGCGTGACCCGAACAAGTGTCGAGTGCTGCGCGAACACCTACCCCAGGTACCGGTCATCGAAGGTGACGCCACACGCGCGGCGGACAACGACGCTGCCGTCGCGGCTGCGGTCGCCGCGTTCGGAGGGCTCGACACACTGGTCAACTGTGTCGGGATCTTCGACTTCTACCAGGGCATAGAGGACATCCCCGCGGACACACTCGACGTGGCGTTCGACGAGATGTTCCGAACCAACGTGCTCAGCCACATGCACTCGGTCAAGGCCGCCGTACCGGAACTGCGCAAGCACCGCGGATCGTCGATCGTGCTGGCGGAGTCTGCCTCGTCGTTCTATCCCGGACGAGGCGGAGTGCTCTACGTGTCATCCAAATTTGCCGTACGCGGGCTGGTCACCACCCTGGCCTACGAGCTCGCCCCAGATATTCGCGTCAACGGAGTCGCCCCAGGCGGCACGTTGAACACCGACCTGCGCGGGTTGGCGAGCCTGGGACGCGACGCCGATCGACTCGACGACAATCCGAATCGTGCAAACGAGTTGGCGGCGCGGACACCGCTCAACGTGGCCCTCTCAGGTGAGGACCACGCGTGGAGCTTCGTCTTCTTCGCTTCCGACAGATCCCGAGGAATCACCGCAGGCGCGACGCATCCCGACGGCGGCTTCGGAATCGGAGCCCCCAAACCTTCGACCCGCTGATACGAGTTCGACCAGTTCGGAAAGAGAGGAAACCGCGATGGCTGTCGTCAAAGCGAATCTTGGTGCATGTCAGGGATATGCCAATTGCGTCGTCGCTGCCGACGACTACTTCGACATCGACGACGACGGTGTCGTCGAACTATTGAGTGTGGAGGTCCCCGAATCGGAACGGGGACGCGTCGACAGTGCTGCCCGCTCCTGCCCGGTCTCCGCGCTCTGGATCGAAGACTGATGCCGGAATCGACCACGGTCATCGTCGGCGCATCGATCGGTGGTGTCCGAACTGCACAGGCACTGCGGTCGGAAGGGTATCCGGGCGCCATCATTCTCATCGGTGCCGAAGGCGAACTGCCCTATGACAAGCCGCCATTGTCGAAGTCGATCCTGGCAGGTGACTCTACGATGGCCGAGATTACGTTGTTGACCACCGAACAGGCTCGGGAACTCGATCTCGAGCTTCGGTTGGGCCAACCAGCCATACGGCTGAGCACGGCAAACCAGGATGTCGAACTCGCAGACGGTACGAGGGTCGCGTTCGACAACCTGGTGCTCGCCACCGGCGCTCGCGCCCGACCGTCACCGTGGGGAACGCCGAACGGCCTGCACGTGATACGAACAGCCGCGGACGCCCGCGCACTACGCCGCCATTTCGGCACCACCGACCACCTCGTCATTATCGGCGGCGGCTTCATCGGCGCGGAGACCGCGGCAACCGCGGTCGAACTCGGGATGCGCGTCACGCTGGTGGATCCAGAACCCGTGCCCATGGCACGCGTGATGGGTGCGGAGATCGGCGAGCTGTTCATCGACCTCCATCGGCGTCGCGGCGTCGACACCAGATTCGGGGTCGGTGTCGAGTCCGTGCACGGTGAGCACGGGTCCTTCGCGATCGGCTTGTCCGACGGGTCGACGCTCGCCGCCGACACGGTGGTCGTCGGTATCGGGGCGATACCGAACGACGACTGGCTCGAGTCCTCCGGTCTCGAGGTGAGCAATGGTGTGGTGTGTGACGTGTACTGCCGTGCAATCGGTCACGACAACATCTACGCAGTCGGCGACGTGTGCCGGTTCGACAACACCCGACGCGGCGGTTCGACCCGGCTCGAGCACTGGACGAACGCGGTGGAGCAAGCCGTCGTGGTCGCCCGGAACATCGCTCGCCCGGACGAGAAGATACGCCACGAACCGGTCGAATACGTCTGGAGTGATCAGTACGACTGGAAGATACAGACGGTCGGACTGGTGGGCTCGTCGACGCACACTGTCATCGGCGAGGTGACGAACAAGGCTCGGTTCGCGGTCTGCTACCCCGACGAGAACGGCAGACTGACCGGGGTCGTCGTCGTCAACTGGCCGAAAGCGCTTGTCACCGCCCGCAAAGCGATCGCACTCGGGGTCGAATATGCCGAGTTTGCGGCACGTCTCGAGGCAATGACGGTATCAGCCCGCACCACGGTCAAGGAAACCACGTGAACGAGACGGATATCGAGGGTGCACGGGTCGTCGTAGCCGAGGCGTGCAGGGTTGCCGCTGCCCGGGGTTTGATGGAGGGCATCCTGGGCCACATCAGCTTCAGAGTCTCCCCTGACCTTCTGCTCATCAGGTGTCGCAGTGCAGACGACACCGGCGTGGCCTATACACGCCCGTCCGACATTCGACTCGTACGGTTCGACGGAACAGCCGGCGCTCCAGGTGAACTCGACAACGGCTATCAGGTACCCAAGGAGTTGCCCGTTCACGTCGAATCGATGCGGGCCTCGCCGGACATCCGAGCTGTAGCGCACCTGCACCCCCCGTCGATTGTTGCAGCCGACCTAGCGGGTATCTCGCTGCGGCCCATCTACGGGGCCTACGACATCCCCGGTGCAGTTCTCGCGCGGGGTGGGGTGCCGGTGTACCGCCGCGCAGTGTTGATTCATAGCACCCAACTCGGCAAGGAAATGGTGACGGCGATGGGCGATCGACCCGTCGTCATCTGCCGCGGACATGGCATCACCTCCGTCGCGTCGTCGGTGCAACAGTCGGTTCTGCAGGCCGCCAGCCTGGAAGAGCTGGCGCGCATGTCCTTGGCTGTCGTGAGCGCGGGTGGCACGCTCGTCGACATCGACGACGCCGATTGGGAGGATCTTCCCGACCTGGGCGCCAACTTCAACACCGGCGCAGTCTGGCGACACGAGGTCGCACGCGCAGCGACGGTATAGGCCAATCGTGGGTACCGACGGTAATTGTCAACCTACTTGAGACACGTGCGTGTTGATTCCCTACGAGTGCGGCGTCTAAACACGGGGGCGTCGAACCACCGACCAGGATCACCTCGTCGATGTCGTTGGCGGTGACCTTGGCGTCACTCATCGCCTGCTTCACGGGGTCGAGGCAGCGTTCCACCAGATCCGCCGTCAGATCCTCGAACTTCGTCGCATGATCGTGGTGGTGAGGTGCTTGGACCGTTCGCGTCAGCGGTGACGAAGGGCAAGTTGACCTGGGCCTGTGTCACCGAGGACAACTCGACCTTGGCTTTCTCCGCGGCCTCGAAGAGGCGCTGCAACGCCCGCGCATCCTTGCGCAGATCGATATTCTCCGCACGCTGGAATTCGTCGGCGAGGTAGTCCACCAGGCGTCGGTCGAAGTCGTCGCCGCCGAGGTGGGAGTCGCCGGCCGTGGAACGGACCTCGACCACTCCCTCGCCGACGTCGAGCAGGCCCACATCGAAGGTGCCGCCGCCGAGGTCGAAGACCAGTACGGGTTGATGGGTCTGCTGACACTGCGGGCCCCACGCCCCCGAGACCGGTTATCGCGCTCGCGACACTCAGCCTCGGGGGTGACCACAGTTACTCGACCCGACCCACGGAGAAGTCAGTAAAAGGGGCGCACGGGCGGCGAAGCCGCCTACGTGGAAGTCGGTGACAACCGCTCCTGTCCCGCGGCTTCGTCGTTGTCGGACAGATCTTGCTGGTAGGTCTCCCGCATGGCGATCACGCAGACGACGGAGATGGCGCACATTGCGACCATGAACAGCGCGACGGCGCCGTAGGATCCGGTGCGATCCAGCAGGTACGTGGCGACGATTGGCGCGGGAGGGCACTGTCACGTTGTTGAACGCGGCAAACTGGGAGAATGTGGCGTGACCACCCCAATGCCATCGTACAAAGGCCACCGTTACCCGGTCGAGATCATCAACCAGTGCGTGTGGTTGTATTTCCGGTTCCCGCTCAGCTTCCGTGAGGTCGAGGAGATGATGCTCGAACGCGGTATCGCGGTCAGCTACGAGACGATCCGGCGGTGGTGCGCCAAGTTCGGGCAGGCCTACGCCAATCAGCTGCGCCGGCGGCGGGCTCGGCCCGGTGACAAATGGCACCTCGACGAGGTCTTCATCCGAATCAACGGCAAACTGCACTACTTGTGGCGGGCGGTCGACCAAGGCGGCAACGTACTCGACGTGCTGGTCCAGTCCCGCCGAAACGCGAAGGCAGCCAAAAAGTTCTTCCGCAAGCTGCTCAAGGGGCTGCGGTACGTGCCGCGGGTGATCATTACCGACAAGCTCGCCAGCTACCAGGTGGTGCACCGCGAGATGCTGGCCTCGGTCGAGCATCGCCGGTCGAAGTATTTGAACAATCGAGCCGAGAACTCACATCAACCCACCAGGCAGCGAGAACGTGCGATGAAGCGCTTCAAATCGCCCGCGCATGCGCAACGATTCCTGTCCGCCTTCTCGGGCATCTCACCGCATTTCCGGCCCAACCGGCACAGACTCTCGGCGCCCGAATGGCGTACCGAGATGACCGACCGCTTCGCGGTCTGGCAGCACGTCACCGCGACCGATTCCGGCACCTGAAAGTGAACGGCCCGAAGGTGTCCCGCAAAAGCCTGTCCCAAGTAGGCTTCACTGCTGAGCGTTTCGACTAACGTGACAGTGCCCCGCGTGAGGTAGTCGCTGAAGCCGGCGCGCGCAGTCACGGGTTGATTGGGGCTTCTGGGTGTGCCGATGCGTGCGGTTGCGGTGAGCGCCATTCGGTGCGGCCGCCAGGCGGCCAGTTCTCCACGATGCTGCTGCGTCGGCTTGTATAGTGCGGTTCTTGAAACGAAGTCAACTTCGCGAGGCAGTGTTCCCGAAGTTGCTGTCTCATGGTCAGGTCGAGGCCGGAGGCGAGCCGCTTTTCCACCATCCACAGCACACGTTGGTAGAATATTTTGGGGGGTATTCCGAACTCAGTGAAGATGTAATAGTCACCGCCACCATAGGCGCTCCACCGTAGGGCGAAGTCCAACAACGCGTGGTCGTAGGTATCCATTTGGTTCTCCGTGGTGTCGATCTCGGTCGGCGTTAAGTTCGAGAATGGTGGTGACCGTGGCCTAGCCGGCGGGTCGGCGCGACCGATGCGTGATTTGCGGCGTCCGCCGAGAAGAGGAAGTGGAATGCGTTCCAGGAGGACTGGTGCAAGCGGCTGGGGGCGCGCGAGTGCTCTACCGCCAGCCGAGCAGGACATCGCCAGACAAGTCGATGAGGGTGAGGTGATCCTGGCGCGACTTGACTGGGAGCCCCAGCCATCTACCGTCGTTCGGTCACTCGGTGATCACCTTGACCACGACCTTCCCTCGGTTCTCGCCGGCGAGACTGCGGTTGAGAGTATGTCTCGCATGCTCGAGACCGTCGACCACGGTCTCCGCGGAGTGCAGGGTGCCGGCGCTGAGAGCCTGCGACAGCTGTCCGATGATCTCTGCGTACCGATCCACGTGATCGAAAACGATGAATCCTCGTAGAGTAGCGCGTTGCATAAGCAGCTGACTGACATTACGTAGGCCGCGTTGGGCGTTATCTCCATTGTAGTCGTTGTACTCGGAAACCAGCCCGCAGAGCGTGATTCGCGCCCCAATATTCAGTCGGCCGAAAACGTGGTCCATGATCTCGCCGCCAACATTTTCGAAGTCCACGTCGATACCTTCAGGTGTGGCGTCGTCGAGTTGCTTCTGCCAGTCACCAGCATGTCGGTCAATACACGCGTCAAACCCCAACTCTTCTACCAGATATCGACATTTCTCGGCGCCACCTGCGATACCGACCACTCGGGCCCCCCGCTGCTTTGCGAGCTGACCCGCAATGGAGCCCACGGCTCCGGCCGCGGCGGATACAAAGACAGTCTCTCCCGGTCTAGGATCGCCGAACTCAACGCCGAGGTACGCCGATATTCCGGTATGGCCCAGGACCCCAACGAACGCGGGGAGAGGGGCCGGTAGAGGATCGGGTAGGACTGTGAATGACATGTCTTCACTCGCTGCATCAGCGACGCAATAGTCCTGCCAGCCCGTCAATCCCACAACAAACGATCCGACAGGAAGATCGTCCCGTCGGCTGGCGACGACCCGCCCCACACCGGCCCCGCGCATGACGGCGTTCAATTCGACCGGAGGGATATAGGAACGCATCGCACTCATCCACACACGATTCGTGGGATCGACCGACAAGTAGTGCGTTCGAATAAGCGCCTGCCCATCCAGGATCTCGGCAACCGGCTCTTCCAACCATTCAAGATTGTCGGCGGTTACTTCCCCCTCCGGACGACTCCGCAATCGGTAGAGCCGGTTGGTCAAAGTACTCATCACATCTCCTTAAGGGGCGCATAAATGCCACAGCGGAATGCCTCTCGAGCCCGCCGGAATGCGGCTTCGCGGGCACCCTGTCCAGCCGATCCTGGCCGACCACCCTGAGATTAGACTCACAGTCGGCGATAATCAACACACTGTCCAAACATTGCGGCGAAGAATCGGTGCGGCTGCCGCAGATTGGTGTCGACACACTGTTGACTATCACCGACAGGACGGGCATTCTTTGATGCTACGGCGGCTGGCGTATCAGTCGCCGCCAGAGCCCACCAAGGAGGCGACTGTGAGTACACAAGCAGAGAATCGCAAGGTAGTGGATGGTTTTTGGGGAGACCTTGATAGCGGGCCACCGACCGGGAAAGAGCTGGCGGCTTGGAAAGACTGGTTCGCCGAAGATGCGGTGTGGGAGATGCCGTTCGCCCCTGAGCCGCTCGCGAAGACGGTCCCCGGCCGCCAACTCATCGGCCACTTCATCGACTGGTTCTTCAAGTCCGTGCCCGACCTGAAGATCGACTCGTTGGTTGTGCACGACACGACAGATCCCGAGCTGTTTGTGCTCGAGCTACACGGGAAGGCGACCGTGACGCAGAACGGAAACGTGTACGCGAACACGTACTGCACACACATGCGAATCAGAGGCGGCAAGGTGGTCTTGATTCGCGAGTACTTCGATCCAAATATCGTCGAACAAGCCTTCGGCGTCGAAGTCATTGCGGAGGGTATGTCCCAGGTGATGGCAGCCGCAGGCCTGGAGGTAAGCAAGTGAAGCTCATCCCGGAATTTTCGTACACCGCAGAACTCGCTGAGCCGCAGGTCGTCGGTCCTGGGCCGTACGGCGTGCGGCAGGTCCTCCCCGTTACCGGCGGCACCGTAAAGGGTGATCGACTGAGCGGTACAGCAGCTATCGGCGGCGGTGACTGGCTCCTGGCTGGAGATGACGGATTCGGGCGGCTGGATGTGCGCGCTCAGTTCAATACCGACGATGGTGCCGTCATCTACATGAGCTACCAGGGCCTGGTTGAGGTGACCGAAGCCGCTGCATCCGCCTTGACCGGCGGGGACTCGAGCACGAACTTTGGCGACCACTACTTTGTCACTACTCCCCGCCTTGAGTGCGGGGACGCCAGGTACGGCTGGGTCAACCAGACCATCTTCGTGGGACAGGGGCGAATTACCCCCGGACCCGTCATCGAGTTTCAGGTCTTTCGCGTAGCCCTGCAGTAGGACGAACGGGACTGCAGCCGCGGGCCGCACATCACATGAAAGTGTGAGGTGCGGCCCGCCGCTTACGGGCGAAATTGGAAAGCGTGGCATAGACCGCCAAGTAAGCCTCGCACTTAGCCTGAATCCATGGAGGTTGTAGCGGGTTTGACGGCGCGTGAATGACGAAAGCGCCTCCCTCAGTGAGACAATCAAGATTCTCAGGTCACGATTGTCCACGTACGGAAAGGCACTGTGAGTCGCCGAGGTCGAGTACACCGCGTTCTCCGGCCGCTACCGGGTCACCGCCCGCCTGATCGTGCACCGGGTCAAGGACGTCAATTACCCGGATGCGATGTTCCCGGTGTGGCGCTATCACCCGTTCTTCACCAATTCCGACCTGCCGATCGTCGACGCCGACATCGTCCATCGCAACCACGCGATCGTGGAAACGGTGTTCGCGGATCTGATCGACGGGCCACTCGCGCACGTTCCTTCCGGGCGTTTCGGCGCGAACAGTGCCTGGGTGCTCTGCGCAGCGATCACGCACAACTTGCTGCGCGCCGCGGGCACCCTCTGCGGAGGAAGTCACGCCGTTGCCCGTGGTGCCACGTGCGCCGACACCTGGTCAACGTCCCCGTCCGATTCGCCAGACCAGCACGGTCAACGTCCCCGTCCGATTCGCCAGACCAGCACGCAAACCAGTACTTCACCTGACCATCCACTGGCCACGGCAGGACCAATGCAAAATGCTTTGGCGCAACGTCATCGGATACGAACTATCGGAAGTGGCCTGACCGGACACCGCGGCTGCCCCGGCCTCGACCAAGGAACGACGTGGATGAGCTGACAACCAGGTCAGCAGATCAGCCGCGCCCACCAACAAGAACTCGCCGACGACATCAACAAATTCGATCCGGAAATCACCGAAATCACGCATCTACGGATTCAGGCTTAAGCGAAACCGAGCCTCTGTGATGAGTGATGACGGCGTACCTAATTGCTCGACCCATCTAGCGCAGCAACCTCGACAACCCCTCCGCGAAGCCAGTAATAGCACGCTCGCCCTCGTCAACCGCGCCGGCTAGTAGAAAGAAGCTATGAGGCATGCCCGCATGCTCGCGATGGACGACTGCAACGCCCGAAGCGCGCAATTTAGAGGCATATCGACTGGCATCATCTGAGACTGGATCGATCTCTGCGTTGATGATGAGCGCAGGCGGGGCGTTGTTCAGATTCACTCTGAACAACGGCGAGACTTCCGGTGACTTTCGAAGCCACACGTTGGGCACGTATTGATCGATACACCATTCGAGTGCGGCACGCGAAAGAAGAGGCGCCGATCCGTATCTGTTCACGGAGTCACTGCTCAAGGTCAGATCTAGCACTGGGCACAGAAGTCCCTGCGCCTTGACCGACGCACCGTCTGTACGTGCGTTGAGAGTCGCTGCGGTCGCCGCTGCGAGCATTCCCCCAGAGGAGTCTCCAGCAACCGCCAGTGCTTCGCCGTCAATTCTCAGTTCATCAGAATGATCGGCCACCCAGCAGAACGACTCGATCGCATCGGCGTGAGCGCTCGGATAGGTATTTTCGGGCGCAAGGCGGTACGCCACCGAGATCACGCGGAGAGCGCCCTGGACGCTCAACTCGCGACACAGTCGGTCATGAGAGTCCAGGCTGCCCCTGACGAAACCGCCACCGTGGAAGTACACGACACACGGCGCTGCCCCGGTTGTGCCTTTGGGAGAGTAACTCCGGGCATTGAGGACCCTCCCGCGAAGGGGAATCTCTAAGTCCCTCACGTCGCAATGTGGATTGAGATCACCTGCCAACCCGATCAATTTCTCGCCGACCGCCCTGTACGCGGTGATGGACACTTCCCACGGCTGCGCCGGTGGATTCGTTGACAGGGACGCCAGCAACTCGAGTACCTGAGGGTGCAGATCGCTCATGAATGGCCTGCACGGATCTTCGTCGCGGCACCTATGCGCTTTCGTAGCGGACTCACCAGTCGTCTCCTCCATTGCTGCTGTCAGGGGCGTACGACCGTCGACTAGTCGGGTCGCACGTCGGTGTTCCAACTTTGCACTTAGTGTTGGTCCTCGTCAACGTTATGTCGATTATGCGCGCACCAGTGGCCTGGCCGCGCGTCGGCCTGCACCCGGATTATCCCTTTGAACTGCAGATTTGTCGAAATCCGACAGAGTGTTGACTCTTATCGACTGTGAGTCTAGTCTCAAAAATGTCCGAGCCGTGACGTCACTCATCACCACGGCAAGCAACGAAAAAGGGGCCCTCATGGTCACGAAGTCCGATGTCGACCAGATTCAGCCGACGACAAACCGAGACGGGGAGAGCTACGTCTCCCACCGCAGCGATGTGCATTTCAACATGACCGGCGACTTCATGACCGGTGTAGATTTCTGGATTCATGCGACCGGTGAAAGCACCAATGGCCAGCTGATCATCATCGAGACCAACTGGGTTCGCGGAACCGAGCCGGTCTGGCACATCCATCACCGCGAAGAGGAAGGCTTCTTCGTGATGGACGGTGAAATCAAGATCCACACCGAAGACGGGTCCTACAATGCCGGCGCGGGTCAATTCGTTTGGGGGCGCAAGGATCAGCGGCATACTTACGAGGTCGTCGGAGAAGAGGCGCGGATCCTCGTGATCTTCGTTCCGGGCCCCGACAGCAGCGGATTCGAGCCCGGCGGCGGCATCGACAAGTACTTCTACGAAGCGCGCGATCGCGAATTGCGCACTCCGGAGCAGCTAGCCGCAGAGGTGGAGAATCTCAAGACGAACTATGGCTTGGAGATGTTCCCCGAGTTGCCGCACCCCCGGGACGCCAAAGCTTAAGCGGCCCACATCATCAACTCGCCTCTTCGTGACTATGGAGTTTCTGTGATTACAAACGATGTCCATCTTGCAACGGTGCCGCACTGGATCGCTGGCGCCCCCTCCGGCTCGACGAACGGGCGGAGGTCGGAGGTTGTCGATCCAGCCACGGGTCACGTACTGAGGCTTGTTGAGCTGGGCGACGCTGCTGTCGTCGACACGGCTGTGACCAGCGCCCGAAGCGCTGCGGGGGCCTGGGCTTCGACCCCGGCCCCCGTCCGCGCGACGACTCTGCACCGCTTCCGCGCCCTGATGCTCGAGCACAGTGACGAGCTTGCATCGATCATCACCTCGGAGCAGGGGAAAACCCTCGCAGACGCGAGAGGGGAGGTCGCCCGTTCTGTCGAGGCTGTCGAAGTTGCGATATCTGTAGTGCAGCACCTCAAAGGTGAGTACGCAGAACAGGTCTCCAGGGGAGTTGACACATACTCGTTCCGCCAGCCGCTCGGAGTGTGTGCTGGTATCACCCCATTCAACTTCCCCATCATGGTGCCGGTGTCAATGTTCGCGGCCGCGATCGCCTGCGGTAACTCGTTCGTGCTCAAACCAAGCGAGAGAGTGCCATCCGCCTCGGTGCGGCTGGCGCAACTGCTCGCCGAAGCCGAGCTACCCGACGGTGTCTTCAACGTCGTGCACGGTGGCGTTGACACGGTGAACGCGCTGATCGACCACCCGGACGTCGCTGCCATTTCCTTTGTGGGCTCGACCCCGGTTGCGCGTGAGATCTACAGCCGTTCCGCCGCTGCCGGCAAGAAGGTGCAGGCACTGGGTGGAGCGAACAACCATATGGTCGTCATGCCTGACGCCGACCTGGACGCAGCAGCGGACGCACTGGCGTCGGCTGCATACGGCGCCGCCGGTCAGCGATGCATGGCCGTGCCCATCGCGGTAGCGGTCGGGGAAATCGCGGACGAGCTAGTTGCCAAGACCGCGGAGCGGGCCACCGCCTTCCGTACCGGACCGGGGAATGACGAAGGCACCGACATGGGCCCGCTCATCTCAGAGGTCGCCATCGAACGAGTCAGAGGTGCGTTGGAGGCGGCACCTAGCCAAGGCGCAAACGTCGTTGTAGACGGCCGTGTCAACATAGCGTCCGAAGCCGGCTATTTTATCGGCCCGAGCTTGGTCGACAACGTAAGCGTCGACAGCGACCTCTATCAGAAGGAGGTGTTCGGACCGATTCTGAGTGTGGTCCGCGTCGATGATCTCGACGAAGCACTTCGCATCGTGAACGCCAGCCCATATGGCAATGGTGCGACCATCTTCACCGCAAGTGGAGTGGCCGGTCGCCGATTCGTTCACAGCGTCCAGGCCGGAAGCGTCGGGATCAACGTTCCCATTCCAGTTCCGATCTCTTGGTTCGGATTCGGAGGTTGGGGTGACTCGCGGTTCGGCGATGACGGACTCAACTACGATGCCTATCGCTTCTACACCAAGTCCAAGGTGGTCACCCAACGTTGGACTGAACCCCGAATGGGCGTGTCCCCGCATTTCGTCGCCGCGAGGAATCAATGACGATGATCGATCTCTCCCCATCCTCGCCTTCCGAAGATGCTCGGGAAGAGGGCACTCCGCGGCTGGATCATGTGGGGATACTCGTCCGCGACCTCGAGTTGGCCACCACACGTTGGCAGAGCAGATTCAACGTCAGCATCGCGCACACTTTCGAGGCCCCCTCTCTCGCCATCCGCGCGACGTTTCTCGCGATAGCGTCGGCCAATGTCGAGCTATACACCATCGACGATCCGGACGTTCGCGATCTCGCGCTGGGTGGAGCCTCGGCAAAGCTCGACCACATTGCGTTGCGGTTCGACGGAAACGCGAGCGAGCTCGATCTCGCTGGATGCACGATCCGCGGGCCCGGACGACCGGACCCGATCGGAGCTCCTTTCCGCATCGCCGACTCAGAGCATGTATGGACCGAGCCACCTGGAATCGACATACTGCTACAGCTCATCACCCCGACGGAAAGCACACCGTAGCGCTGCCAACGTTGCCTCCCGACGGTCTCCACCATTTGTGAATGTGGGGGAGAAACCGGGGCCAGAACTGCACCGCCATTAGGCAAGTCAACGAACACAAGTGGTCACCCGGTACCCGGTACGCCGATCACCGGGATGCACAACCAATCCGATGCACACTCACAAGAGGAGAGACCAATGGGACGCATGGACGGAAAGGTCGCCCTGGTAACGGGTGCGGCACGTGGAATGGGACGGGCACACGCAATCCGGCTCGCTGAGGAGGGCGCCAATATCCTCGCCATCGACTGTCCGCCGGACACCGGACTCCCGTATCCGACCGGATCATCTGATGACCTCCAGATCACTGTCAAAGAGGTCGAAGCACTGGGACGACGAATCATTGCACACGAGGGAGATGTCCGGAAGCAGTCGTCGCTCGACAAACTGGTTGCTGACGGCGTAAAGGCATTCGGTGGTCTGGACGTTGCGGTCGCCAACGCCGGGATCTGGACCGTACACCCGTTCCACGACATTCCTGAAGACGAATTCACAGCTGTTCTGGACGTCAACATCACCGGAGTGTGGCGCACCTTGAAGGCAGTGTCGCCGGCGATCACGGAACGGGGCGGCGGCTCGATCATCGTGACCTCTTCCGGCAACGGCGTAGAAGGGTCACCCCATTACGCCCACTATGTCGCGTCGAAGCACGGCGTAATCGGGCTGGCGAAAAGCGCTGCGCTCGAGTTCGGTCAGTACGGAATTCGAGTCAATATCTTGCTCCCGGGGCCGACTGATACTCCAGCCCTCGACTGGCAGGGCGGGTATGATCTCTGTGCAGGTAAAGGCCCCGGTCAGGGTGTGAAAGAAGACCTCGAAGGCGCGAAGTACTGGTCTGCCCTTCGCGATGTCGGGTTGCTGCCACCACGCGCCATGAGCGAAGCGGTGCTGTGGCTTGCGTCCGACGAGTCTCGATGGACAACCGGACTCGAGATGCACGTTGATGGTGGCCATATGCTGATGCCGGGACTGAACATGGCAAAGATGGCCGCCGATCAACCACAGTGACAACTCGACCTATCTTCGACTGGAAGAGAACCCACTTCCTGAAGTCCGCATTTTCCATGCGCGACAAAGCTGAATAGAACAAATCGATCGCAGCGAACCGGTTTTTTTAACCAGTTCGCTGCGATTGCTCTGAACGACCCAAACTAATCGCTCTTCGAGCGGCCTCTCCATTCCAAACCGAATACCGTTCTAAGCCACACTGTGGTGACCGTCTCCACCATGTCTTCGGTGCGAATTGCATTCTCGCTTCGCATGCTCATAAGTCCCAGGTTCCGTTCGCCCATCCAAATGAGCGCTGCCGCCAGTGAACGAGCCGGTGGTCCATCAAGAGCCACACCCGCAGCTCTGTCGCGCTCGATCGCAGCGGCCGCCGCATCGACAAAACGACCCAGTATTTTGTCCCACTGGGCCCCCAAAGTGGGTTCGGCCGCCGCTGCATCACCGACCTCGCGCAGGACGTGTCCATGCCGCTCCCACACGACCATGACCTCCGACACTGCATGCTCGATTGCAGCCTCAGGAGAAATCCCGGGAGGTCGCTCGAAGATCATTGCTGATGCAGTGAACACATCGGCCGTCACACTCGATAGAAGCGCCGAAAGAACCTGCCATTTAGATTCGAAATAGAAATAGAAGGATGAACGCGACAAACCCGCTCTCTTGGCAAGGTCATCAATCGAAACGTTCCGCAACGGCTCGGTGCGCAGAATCTCATATGCGCCCTCGAGGATTGCTTGCTCGCGCCTGTCACCCTTGAGATTGCGCCTACCAGTCCGGGGTTCGGATCCGTTGAGACCGTTTGAGAACGAAGTCGCCATGCCTACAGAGTAGGCTAGTTCAACCTGCATATGTAGCCGGGGGTGCGGTGACCGTCCACGATTTTCCATGCTGCATCGCCCGAGATGGCCTCTCGGATTGCACGGCAGTTCGGTAGAACTATCGGGGGCAAATTCCCAGTCCCGTCTTAACCAAGTTGCAATACAGATACCGATTTAATGGTCATGTTGATAGTCAAAGACTGGTGCGGAATTGGTGACTCGGCACCCATTTCGCCACTCGGCAATCCATGTACTTTCCGTGGAAAGTCCTCGGCTCGCGCGAGCGTCAACCACCGACGGCGCAGCGTCGAGTCGGCCCTCGTCCTCATTGCGTAGGCAAGCAACTGGCCAAGTGCCTCGACTGTACGTTGATTATACTCGACACATCGTCTATTGTACGTATGTGAACCACGACGGGCAACGTTCATCGGCACGCTGGCGAGACCCGCTCGCGTAGTAACTCGTAATTCAGGTCGGTACGCTCACTTGCGCGACGCTCTTTCACTTCCCGAAGCGCTGGCGCATCCGTAGCCCTCCTGACGCCAACGCCAATCCAGGAGAAGTCGTTTCGATGTCATCAAATCTTGCGAACAATCTTGTCGAGACTGCTCGGCTACTGGGCGATCGACCCGCGATCCGGCTTGATGAAACCACCTTGGATTATGCAGAGTTCTATCGTGCCGCTGCGGCAGTGGCGGGCGACCTGCGTTCGCGAGGTATTCGATCCGGCGATCGGGTCGGCATCGTACTGCCGAACGTCCCTGCGTTTCCGGTCATCTTCTACGGGATTCTGATGGTGGGCGCCGTCGCAGTTCCGATCAACCCCATGCTCAAGGAGCGTGAGATCACATATTACTTGGACGATTCTGGGATGGCTCTCATCTATGGCTCGCGGTCTCGCGGGGATCTGGTTGCGAAAGCCGCACTAGCGAAGAAGATTCCCGCGCTGTTGGTCGACGACCGTGGTCCGAGCGACGCTGATCTGACTGGGAACCCGATCGATGAACCTGTGGAGCGTAGCCGTGACGACACCGCAGTTCTTCTCTATACCTCTGGGACGACGGGGAGTCCTAAGGGAGCGGAACTCACCCACGAGAATATGTCGACCAATGCTTCGACGACTGCTGAGACTCTGATTCAGACCGGGTCCAGTGACGTCATCTTGGGGTGCCTGCCACTGTTCCACGTGTTCGGCCTAACCTGTGGGCTGAATGCCGCGGTGAAGTCAGGAGCGCTCCTGACTCTGATCCCCAAGTTTGATGCGGAATCAGCCCTGCGTGTTCTGGTTCGAGATGAGGTTACAGTGCTCGAAGGGGTCCCCACCATGTACTCCGCGATGCTCAACTCTCCCGAGGCCGACTCCGTCGAGCTATCCCATCTTCGCTGCTGCATCGTAGGGGGGGCGCCGATGCCTGTCGAGGTCCTAAAGGCGTTCGAACAAAGATTCGGATGCGAGATTTACGAGGGGTACGGACTTTCTGAGACCGCACCCATTGCTTGTTTCAACCAGCCCGGACACCCACGCAAAGCTGGCACGATCGGGATTCCCGTGCGCGGATGCACGCTGCGGCTAGTCGACGACGGCGACAACGAAATTGTCGGATGTGATGAGGCCGGAGAGATCCAAATTCGCGGTGAGAACGTGATGAAGGGTTACTGGGCTCGTCCGGCTGCCACCGCGGAGGCCATAAGCGACGGTTGGTTCCGCACAGGAGACATCGCCACACGAGATAGCGATGGCTACTACAGCATCGTTGACCGGAAAAAGGACATCATTATTCGGGGTGGTTACAACGTGTACCCACGCGAAGTGGAAGAGGTTCTGTACGAGCATCCAGCTGTTGCCGAGGCAGCTGTTGTAGGTATCAAACACACGCATCTCGGGGAGGAAATCGGAGCTGCCGTATCGCTCAAACGCGGAGCGCACGTCGAGCCGTCTGAGATAATCGAGTTTGTTCGCGCCAGGCTCGCCGAGTACAAGTACCCCCGGCAGATTTGGTTCGTCCCCAGCCTCCCGAAAGGACCGACCGGAAAAATTCTTCGCAGGCAAGTTGATCCGCCGACCGTGGGCTGACTCTAACAGAGCGCATCTCATGGCCCGGCACGTCCGTCGCCAGGCGCGGCGCCGCACGCAGCCCGACTGATCACCGCACACCCTTCCGCGCCACTCGAACTATCGACCGCAGCTGATGGTCAGTATGGCGGGGCGGGTGGCTTGCCGAACTCTGCGCCCCTCGGCGCCGTTTCGGTAAGCATACGAACGCGAGAGCAAGGGCGGTCCGTTCCTCAATTGACAAGTGCCTTCGCGAGTGAAGCTCAGGTTCGGAACTCGTCCTTTCCGTTCTTACGACATCGAGGTGCGGCGGCATCGGCTAACTCTGCACGGGTCGAAGCGGGACGAGTAACTTCGAGTGGACAAACAATCGACACGGTTCGGCAAACCGAGGGCCTTCATGATTGAGTTTGATCCCTACGCTACCCGTCCGGATGTGGCCGGGTCGGTCGCCGCAGACTTGGCGGCGGCCGGGTTCGCCGACGCCGCGGAGATCGGGCACGGGGGTTTCGGGGTCGTCTACCGCTGTCGGCAGACTGCGCTCGATCGCACCGTGGCCGTGAAGGTGCTGACCGGGGACCTCGACGAGAACAGCCGTGCGCGATTTCTGCGTGAGCAGCGTGCCGCGGGTCGGCTGACTGGCCATCCCAATGTCGTTAACGTCCTGCAGGTCGGAGTAACTGAGAACGACCGGCCTTATATCGTCATGCCCTTCTATGCCCATGACTCTCTCGATGCCTGGATCCGAAGACGGGGTCCGCTGACGCTGGAGGACATGCTGCGCGTGGGCGTCAAGATCGCTGGTGCCCTCGAAGCCGCGCACGGCCTCGGTATCCTCCATCGTGACGTCAAGCCGGCCAATATCTTGCTTACCGATTACGGGGAGCCCGCGTTGACGGACTTCGGTATCGCGCACATTTCGGGCGGATTCGAAACCACCGCCGGAGTTGTGACCGGATCGCCGGCCTTCACGGCACCCGAGGTCATTGCCGGTGGCGCACCGAGTCCGGCCGCCGATGTGTACGGTCTGGGTGCGACCGTGTTCGCCGCCGCCACCGGGCACGCCGCGTTCGAGCGCCGGAGTGGTGAGCAACTGGTCGCCCAGTTCGTTCGGATCACCACCGCGCCGACGCCTGACCCGCGAGAGCACGGCATCGCCGACGATGTCAGCACCGTGATCGAGGCCGCGATGGCAAATGATCCTGCCGGTCGTCCATCCGTTGAGAAACTGGGTCAGCAGCTGCGGCACCTGCAATACGAGCACGGCTTTCCGGTCGACGAGATGGCCGGCCGCACCTTTCACGACGAAACCGACGACAGCGCCTCGGGTCACACGCCACCGGCGCACCCACCGCACGATGATGCGCCACCCCATCCGGGCCGTCCAGGGACGTTGCCGCTGGAGTTGACTAGCTTCATCGACCGTCGTGAAGAGACGGCGAAGGTCACTAGCCTGCTGTCGACGACCCGCATGGTGACCTTGACCGGGATGGGAGGTGTGGGCAAAACCCGTCTGGCGCTGCGAGTCGCCGGTCGAACGCAATCGCGTTTCGCTGATGGTGTGTTCCTGATCGAGCTGGGCGAGCTGCGCGACGACTCACTTCTCGTAGCCATGGTGGCGGATGCGCTGGGTCTACGAGACCGAGCCGCGAGGCCAATTCTTGAGGTCCTCACGGAATTCCTCGCCCCGCGCGAGGTACTGCTCGTTCTGGACAACTGCGAGCAGGTGCTCGACGTGGTCGCGAAACTCTCCGAAGCGCTGCTCCGCACCAGCCCGGGCCTGCGGATGTTGCTGACCAGCCGGGAGCCGATCGGTATCAGCGGCGAAATAGCGCTGCCGATCGCCCCGCTTGCGGTACCCGACGCCGACCATCTGCCGAGACGGCTGCCCGGAAACGACGCGGTGGCACTGTTCGCCGAGCGGGGCGCCGCGGTCCTGCCCGGCTTTGAGGTCATCGACGGCAACAAGGTGACCATCGCCCGGATATGCCAGCGCCTCGACGGCCTGCCGTTGGCGATCGAGCTGGCCGCGGCGCGACTGCGGGCGATCTCCCCAGATGAGATTCTGCAGCGACTCACCGACCGCTACCGGTTCCTGACTCGCGGACGCAGAGACGCTCCGTCACGGCAACAGACCCTGCGGATGTGCATCGACTGGAGCTATGACCTCTGCACCCCCCTGGAACAACTGATGTGGGCTCGCCTGTCCATGTTCGCAGGTAGCTTCGAACTCAATGCGGCCGAGCAGATCTTCGGGCAGGACCCGACCGTTGACGACTTCCTGGACACCATCACCTCTCTCGTCGACAAGTCGATTCTCATTCGAGAACAGTCGGCTCCGGTCGCTCGGTTCCGGATGCTCGAGACCGTGCGCGACTACGGCCGGGAGAAGATCCGTGCCGACACCGACTACTCCGAGCTGCGCACCCGATACCGAAACTGGTACGTGCAGCTGTCCTCGGACGCCGAGGCTGACTGGGTCGGTCCGCGGCAACTCGAGTGGCTGACCCGATTGGTCGCCGAACTGCCGAACTTCCGACAGACACACGAGTTTTGCCTCTCCGAAGATCCCGAGTCCGGGCTCGGCATGGCCGCAGCGCTGTTCCCTCTCTGGTTATCGCGCGGTTTATTGACCGAAGGACGGCGCTGGATCGATCGGCTCCTGGCGCAGTCGCCCCGCACCGTAGGCGTTGACCGCGCCAAGGCAATACTCTGGGCCAGCGTGATGGCCGGAGTGCAGGGCGACCTGCAGGCATCGATCACCCTGATCCAAGAAGGACGGACACTTGCCGATCGATCGGCCGATCCTCTGCTGCAGGCGCACATCGACCTTGCCGAAGGTTACCGGGCCTTTTACGGCGGCGACGTCGAGTATGCACAAATCCATTTCGAAGCCGCACGACCAACCTACGCCGCCGTTCCAAGCGCACTTGCCCTCCACATCCTCTTGTTACAGGGTCTCGGGTTCGCATACGAGTTGCTCAATCACACCGAGCGCGCCATCGAGTGTTACGAGAGTGCACTCGCGGTCACCGAAGAGCACGGTGAAGCAGTGCATCGGTCGTACTTGCTGTGGGCCCTGGCCGTAGTGGTGTGGCGACACGCCAATACCGAACGGGCGAACGAGCTACTCCAACAGGCGCTCCGCGCTGCTCGGAAAGTCAATGAGCGGCTCGTCATCAGCATGTGCCTACAAGCACTCGCGTGGATCGCTGCCGAGGAAGGTGCTTTCGAACGAGCCGTGGTGTTGACCTCAGCTGCAGAAAACCTCAGCAATGCCATGGGGAGTTCCCCGATGTTCGTATCTGGGTTGGTCCAGTACCGCGAGAGATGTGAACGGGATACTCGGAGGGCGCTGAGCGAAAAGGTATTTGCCGCGGCTCAGAGAAAAGGGAACAAGCTGGGAGTGGAGTCCGCGGTCGCCTACGCACTCGGTGAGCAAAGTCCGGCGTCATACACACCGACCACTGGACAGGCCGGTCCGACTAAGCGGGAGCGTGAGGTTGCCGAGTTGGTCGCCGAGGGGTTGACCAATAGAGAGATAGCGTCCCGCTTGACGATATCTGTGCGTACCGCGCAGGGGCACATCGAACACCTTCTTGCCAAGTTGGGCTTCACCTCGCGTGCCCAGATCGCTGCATGGGTGGTGGAATCACGGCGAACCATGCCCTGACATGCTTTGGTATGGGCACTCAGTCTCTACAGGCACCCGGAAAATTCGTGACGTTGGTCGATCAGCGTTCAGGTAAATACCTCTCAGCGACTGCGGCGGAGGAGTGTTACGCGGGTGGTCGTATTCGCAAGCCATGCGAAAAACCAACCTCATAGTTTACATAATAATACTTACCGGATAATGGAAAGTATTGTCTGCCAGCATAGTTGGCAGACACGCACTGCAGAAATGGTCGTATCGCTGTGGGGCGCCGCATCAAGGATCAGTCCTTCACGGACACGTCTGCGCTTCTATCGATTCTGCCGGTACGAATGCGCCCGCGCCCGTCACGATGGATCGTCGGGTACCGCCCACAGGCCGGAGCCGGACCGTCGGCCCGTGTCGGGGATCAGTGCCCGGAGCCGGGCGGCGTCTTCGCGGAGTGTCTTGTGCAGGTGGGGTCGGACGTCTTCGGCGACGTCTGGTGGTAGTGGGCAGCCTTGGTGTACGAGGTCGGCGGTGTTCTCGATGAGCCGCGCCGCTCGCATGAGGTGTGTCGTGATCGAAGTACTGGCGGGCGGTGCGTTCGGTGATGCGCATCTCGGCCGCGCCCGTGATGAACTCACCCGCCGCCATCCCCGACCAGAACGTCTGAAAGATCTCCGGAACCATCCGATGAGAATATTTCGCCATGTGCAACACCCTTTGATCAGTGGTGTTGCGATCACCGCACGAACCCAAGGTTCCTGTACCGAGACCGCAGGCAGGGGGATGAGGAGGTCCGGGCGTTCCTCGCGGCCCGCGAGGCCGCCATCAACGTCGGAATCCCGGACGAGGTGGCGGTGTACCAGCTGGCTGACCAAATGATCCGGGAACGGGACCAGCAACGACTGGGATAAACCCTGCAGGTAGCGGTGCGGCCTCGGAAGTGTCCGACGAGTCCGTTCGTACCCGTCAGATCCGTCGAGGCGCGCACCGCGGAGGTGCCGGAGACAGCAGGTCGATCGTCGACTCGGCCCCGCAGCCGCATCGTGTACAGAGCAACAGGCCGCCACACACCAATCTGCGGAACCCCGCAGATCAGGACCGGGAACGGGTCACCGGTCTGGGCAGTGAGTGGCGACCTGTTGCTCGTCGCGATCGTCACCGTAGATCGTCCCTCTGACAAAAATGGGTCGGAACACCGGCGCCCTAGATGCGCCAGCTCCTCGAATCCCTGCAGATGCTGGCCGCGGACCAGCCTGTCGAGGACAAGGCGGCAGCACGCATTTCTGTCCGAATGCGTGCCCGCGCCGAGGGAAGCTGCCGCACACTGCGGAAACAGGTCGCCTACGCCGAAGAGTTAACCGCACTTCTCGCCGGGCGCTCACCCGCGATCGCTGAGCGGCGGCCGGACGAGGTGCGGGCCGATGCTTCCCGGGCATAAAGCCCCACCGACCCGCACCACGCTCTGTGCCCCGATGTTCGAACGGGGAACCTGCTGGGCAGACACACCCGAACCCTCCGAGCGGGGCAGTGCCGAGGCTACCACTCGCTCGAACAGGTGTGCGAAAACTGCGCCAATCGGCGCCATCTGGCCCCAACGGCAAACCCGTTGGGGCCAGGCCAGTGCTTGGTGGGGTGGGAGGGCTGCGGGTGCCCAGCAGCGGCGACCGAGAACTCTGGGCGCCGCCCTACCACCAGCCTCGGGTCTGGCAGTGCGATCCCGCCCTGATCCGGTGCGCAAGCCCGTCTGCTGAGCGGGTGTCGCGTCCGCGCACTCGTCTGTCGGTGCCGATCCGTAAACTCGGGGTCGTTCTGTTGAGCATCCCCCCAGATTTTGCTCGCAGAACACCCCCCAGTGGCCCGGCATCACCCCCCGATGCCGGGCCACACCCATGCGGAACCAGACGACTCACCGAGTGCGCGTTGCCATCTGCAGACAAAGGCCTTGAAACGGGTCTTGACCCGGGGTTATGGCACGTCCACTTCGCTTCGGTCCGAGGGCGTTCACCCCACCGCCCCCGACATGTGGTTACCCCGGGTTACATCTACCTCTTCTGTCTGATCCGCTTCGCTTGTAGGCTTCCGCGCATGACTGACAGCGGACGTGAACTCGATCTCGTCATCTACGGAGCCACCGGGTTCGTCGGAAGACTGCTCGCCGACTACCTCGCACGCACCGCCCCGGATGGTGTGCGGATCGCTCTCGCCGGACGGTCACACGCGAAACTCGAGGCCACCCGCGCGGCGCTCGGGCCCCGCGCCGCCGACTGGCCGATCATCCTCGCCGAATCCAGTGACGCCGTCGCGCTCGCCGAACTCGCCTCCCGCACAAAGGTTGTCGCGACCACCGTGGGGCCCTATGCGAAGTACGGCACCGAACTCGTCACCGCCGCCGTCGCGGCCGGCACCGACTACGTCGACCTGACCGGGGAGGTGCTGTTCGTCCGGGCCAGCATCGACGCCCACCACGACAAGGCCCGCGCCAACGGTGTCCGCATCGTGCACTCCTGCGGCTACGACTCGATTCCCTCCGATCTGGGCGTGCACGTACTGCACCAGAAAGTCCGAGCCGACGGCGCCGGGGAATTGACCGACACCACCCTGGTCGCGTCGCTGAGCGGCGGAGTCTCCGGCGGGACGATCGACTCGCTGCGCACCCAGATCGACCTCTCCCGGGGCGATGCGACACTGCGCCGCCTCGCCGCCTCGCCGCCTCCCCGTACTCGCTCAGCCCCGACCGGACGAAAGAACCCGACCTCGGCCGACAATCCGACGTCGCCGTCGTCGACGGCACCGACATCGCCCCGCAGGTCCGCGGATGGAAGGCCCCGTTCGTCATGGGCTCCTACAACACCCGCACCGTGCGGCGCAGCAACGCCCTCCAAAACTGGGCGTACGGGCGGACGTTCACGTACCGGGAGGTGATGAGCGTCGGCGATTCGCGCCTGTCCCGCGTCTACGCGGCCGGTGTCGCGGCCGTCCTCGGCGGGCTCGTCCTCGGTCTCAGCGTTCGGCCCGCCCGGTACGTCCTCGACCGCATCCTCCCCGCCCCCGGCGAGGGCCCCAGCGAGAAGACGCAGCGCAACGGCTACTTCGCGATGGACATCTACACCACCACCACGACCGGCGCCCGGTACACCTCCCGGGTGGCGGCGCAGGGCGATCCCGGATACCGGGCCACCGCGGTCCTGCTGGGGGAGTCGGCGCTGAGTCTGGTGCTCGACCGCGACCGGCTCCCCGACGAGGCCGGTGTCCTCACCCCGGCGACCGCGCTCGGTGACGTGATCGTCGAACGTCTGCGCGGGGCAGGGGTGGAGATTTCCGCGCGCAAGCTCTGATGCGCCTCGCAGACCTCGCCCACCCAAAGCCTTCCGATGGCACGCACTGCCAGCCTTACGTGCAATGAGGGTAGTCAGGTCCGACGTGTAGCCGTTCGTCGGGCCAGGTGGTGCGCGAAGACCTTGCGGGAATGGAGTTCTCGCGTCAGTGCGATCCGCTCCTCACCGCGCGGCGCCGACGCGTTCTCGTGCGGTTGCGGCCGCTTCGGCGACGGAGCCGCGATGGATCGGCCCGTGTCCGGGCAGGAGAATGTCGGCGTCCAACTCTCCGATGATGCGCAGCGACTCGGCGGCCGTGCCGCGGTCGTGGTCGAACCACTGCGGCAGCAGTTGGGGACCGGAGACCCGTGAGGTCAGGTGCCCGGTGATCAGGGCGTCCCCGGAGATCACCACACCGCGCTCGGGAAGGTGGTAGATGGTGTGTCCGGAGGTGTGGCCGGGCGCGAGAACCGGGACCGGGGCACCCGGGCAGGTCAGGGCGCCGGGTACGGGCATCGGGGTGGGGGAGTCGATGCCGTACTTGGCCGTGCCGCCCAGGCGGATCAGCTTGATCGCCCACGGCAGGACTCCGGGTGCCCAGATATTGCTGAGCACGTCCCAGGGGGTTGCGACCTCGTGGCAGTCCCGGCGGGCGTGAGCTACCTCGTCGGGGTGGACCAGTACCGGCGCCCCGTAGGTGTCGCCGAGATACTGTGCGCTGCCGATGTGGTCGACGTGTGCGTGGGTGATGAGCACGGCCTCGATGCCGTGCGGGTCCCGCCCGATAGCCCGGATCGATTCCTCGACCTCGCCACGCTGACCCGGGTACCCGGTGTCGATCACGGTCAACGCGTCGCCGTCGGTGAGCAGCACCCAGTTGACCATCTCGGAGTGCACAAAGAACACGCCGTCCGCGATTTCGACGGGCCTCATCGCGTGACCTCTTCCGGCCTGCCGAAGCCCTGTCGCGCGTCTGTCGTGACCTGAGCGCGCGACATCCGGCCGTAGTCCATTCCGTCGTCGTCGACGAGCGTTTCGTGCACCGATCCGACCCCCATGCAGTCTCTCCTCCTGTGTGCTTACTCCAGCGGGCAGGGTACGTGGTCGAGGTGGCGAGGGGTTGGCGCGGTGGCTAGGGGTCGGATCCGTCGCTGTGCGATGGCCGTGTCGCTGTGTCGGTGCAACCGGCGGTGTGGACTACCCGACGGCACCAGATCTGGAATACTTTTCCGCTCAGCGGTTTCGGTGTGACCGGCGGGGACGGGCATGAGGAGGTCGTGGCGCCTGAGTTCGTGCGATGTGACTGTGGGCACTTCTTCTCAACTTCGGCGGCACGTAGCCTCCTGCCCGATGCCTGGCATGCGGTCGGGCCACGTGTGGCGCCGTGGGAGCTCATGGTCGCACGGGCGGTCTACGTCTACGGCCATGTCGGGACGTGCAACGGCCGTCGCCATGCCGCGTGCCGTCACTGCCCCGGCGAGTCGGCACTGAGTCCATCGGCTCCCTGACGAGGCAGGTCGTTCTCACTGAGAAGGCATTCGGAAACTGGTCACGCCCGCGCGAGGCGTCGGATCATGACACCGATCATGGCGATGTGAATGACGGCCTCGTGGTGGTCGGGTCGATTCTCGTAGGCGCGGACACACCGACGGTGCTTGACGATCCAGCCGAAGGTACGTTCGACCACCCAGACCCGGGGACGCACGTGGAATCCGGTGCTGCCGGGTCGGCGTTTGATAATCTCGACCCGAAGGGCAAGACCGCTTTTCGCCCAACTGAGCAGTCGTCCAGGGTAGCCGCCGTCGGCCCAGATGAGTCGGATGGTGGAGAAGCTGCCGCGCAGTGCGGCGAGCAGCCGGTGGGCGGCGTCGCGGTCCTGGGTCGACGCGGCGGTCACCACCACACCGAGCAGCAGCCCGGTCACGTCCACGGCGACGTGGCGCTTGACCCCGTTCGTTCGTTTCCCGCCGTCCCATCCGCGACGGGATCGGGGCACGGTGTCGGCGCCGGGCACGGTCTGCGAGTCGATGATCGCCGCGGTCGGGCAGCGGTCCCGACCGCTGCGCACACGCAGCCGATCGCGCAGCGCGTCGTGGATGCGTCGCCACACCCCGGCGTGGACCCAGCGGGCAAAGATCCCATACACCGTCGATGCGGGCGGGAACTCCACCGGCAGCTGCCGCCACGCGATCCCACCACGAACCACGTAGAGAATCGCATCCAGAATCAGCCGTCGGCAATACTTTTCGGGTCTGCCACCACGACCGGTGGTGTTGCCCGGTGGCGGCAGCATCGGTTCCAGCACCGCCCACTGCTCGTCGGTCAGCGAGGAGGACGAATACACCGCACACCGATGCCCCGGCGAGCAGGGTGGGCACGACGGACACGGCGCGATGGACGATGCTGACATGGTGGGCTCCTGGGTACGGGCAGCGACTCTTCATCCCTGACCCAACCAGAAGCCCACCCCTACCTCTCCAGAGCGCACGGCCCGTCGTCACGAGTTCTCGAATGCGTTCTCAGTGAGGAGTGTGTCGGTGTGGGCGTGGCGCTGGGATGTCTGTCGGCCAGGTGGCTAGGGTCGGGGCGGTGAGCGGTAGCGAGCGGGTGGTGATGTTCGACCTCGACGGTGGGTTGGCGGACCTGTCGGCATTCACTCACCTGTTGACCGTTGGTGACTCAGGTGGGAGCCGCCGGCAGGCGTGGCAGAGGTTCTTCGCGCAGGTCGGCAGGCCGCGGTCATCGAACCGGGCCGGGATTTGGTGGAGGCCGTGGCCGGGATGGGGTTCGTTGTGGTGTATTCGACGACCCGGCCGGTCTCGTGCGCGGAGCAGACCCGGTTTTGGCTCGGCGAGAACGGATTTGCGCCGGGACGGGCGTTGCTGCACCGGGTTGGCGGCGATCACCGCGCCGCCGTCGAGGTGAAGGCCGGTCATTGTCGGGCCGTCGGGTCGTGGTTGTCGGCGTTCGTCGACGACGAATCGGAGACTGTGGAGGTACTGCGGTCCGGCGGGATGCGGGCGCACTCGTTCGAGGTGTTGTCCGGGCTCGGGGTGCGGAAGCTGCGAGCGACGCTGACCACCTGGACACCTGGCACCCCGACCGGTCGCGGGATGCACCGACCACGGGGCCATGGTCGCCGTGGTGCGCCGCACCGCAGGCGGGCGCGGTGCACAGGTAGCGAACTGAGGTGCGTGCCGCCCGTATTTGGTGGGGCACTGCTTCGTCGCACGTATCCACGCAATCCGGCGGGGTCGTCGCGCGGGCGACGGTCTGTGGGTAGGCCACGATCATGCCCATGCCCGATACACCGAGGAGGAACCATGGCGGAATCGTGCCGGGGGCGCGGGTCCGGGTGCGGGCGGGCGCCGACGGGTTCGGGCGGGCGCCGACGGGTGGGGTCGGTGGTGTGGTCGACGATTACGCCGCCGAAGCGGGTGCGGGCGGGCAGGTACCCGGACCTCGACGGTGGATCGTGCGGGGGATGGGTGCTCTCGAAGGGATGCGTCCTGGTTTCTGGTCTGCCGTAGATCGATCGTGTGCGAGTGGGTGGTGTCGCTGGGCGGTCAGTGGCGGTCGTCGTCATCGATCCAGTAGGTGAAGGTGTATCTGTTGACTCCGGGTTCATCGGTGGTCAGGATCGTCTGGAGGGACAGATCGGACCAGGTGTGGATGCCCTGGGACCGCAACTGGGCAACGGCCTGTGCCTCCACGTCTTGTGGAGCCGAGTCGGTCGGCAGCTCCAGTGACACTCGTTCGATACTCACCGGGGACACAGTAGGGCAGCGACATGAGCGACCGGTACTGGACCGGTCCAGAGGACCGGCCGCACGAGGTGACAGCCGTGGAGGGGTCCGCGGTGCCGGCCGGATGTCGGTGTCGGCGCCGCACGTGGCGTCCCGAACGTGGACGACCGTTCTTGGCGGACAGAGAAGTTCGACTTGTTCATGTGCGTGTCGGTCGCCGGTATCGGGTGCGCCGATGGGTCGGCGCCCTGACCCGAGCAGCGAAGAGACCGGTGTCGGCGCGCGGTGGTATGCGCGCCGGACCGAGCATGGCACGATCGGGGACGTCGGTCGGGAGTTCCCGCGCCAAGGGGTGTCCGCGTGAGGGTGGCGACGCCGGGTGGTTTGTGGCGCAGCCCCCGCCACCGATGGGTATCAGCTGGCAGGGGCGCTACACGGTCAACGTGCATGTAGTGACGAGCGGCGCATCAGTGATTTTCGTGAGCAGGAGTGTGGAAGCCCAGGGAATGTGATCGGGATTCCTCGCGCAGCGTCCCGACGTCATGCCGTCGTATAGATTCCGGCAGCTCCGAATTACCGACCAGTAAGTGCGATTTCGGAGTTGCCTGCGGTGCGTGAACTATCCGGTGGGCGCGGCTGAGCCTGCGATCGACGCGAGCCTGCGAACGGGTGTCGGCGGTGCCGGAATCGGTGTGGTCCGCTTTGCTTCGGCTGGCTGGCGGGATTCGGCATCGATTGATCGGGAGAGGATCCTGCAGTGTTGGCGGATTATGTGGTGCCACAGCATGTCCGGCAGTCCTTCCGGGCGGTCCGCGCAGTCGAGGGTTGCAGGAGCCTGCTCGCCTACCGTTGTCACTGACGGCCACTGGCCCCGGTTGATCCCGCTTGTGACCGGGGCGGAGACCCCCGCGTGATCTGTGACGGCGCAGCGAAATGCGTGGGTGGCATAGTTCCGACACCCGGCGGTGTGACGTAGAACACAGAGAATTCTGTGGGAGAAGCCTGGCGCTCGGGGGTGTTCGGTTGCAACCTGAGTCGAGACCCACACCTCAGGACCCGGATGCGGGTAGGTATGGGTGTCGGTATTTCGGCCGATGTGCTGGTGTCGAAATCGGTCCACTGTATGTGGTGCATCATCACCGATGTGGCAGTCGGAAAACCCCGGCACGTGAGAGAAGGGTTGTGATGGCACGGATCACCGAGAACCTGGTCGCTGATCTGCGCAATGCGTTGCGGGTCAGTGTGGTTGGCACCGTTCTCTACGCGGGGTTGGTCATGGGTGTGGTTGTGGTGGCGGTGTGGAATTTTCCGATGCCCGGCGTGTGAGCTTGTGGTGACGTGTGGTCCGTCGCGCCGGCGCCGGTGGTTGATCCCGTGCGTCGTCGTGTGTGCATCATCCGGGCAGTAGTTCGGTGATTGAGCTGACGGGGAAATGGGTTGTGCCCGTGGGTCCGGGATCGGTGATCGACGCGCGGCACCTGCGCCCGGCGCCCCGGTGGTGTGGAAGGAACGGCGAATGCTCGGAACGGGTACACGCGCGATGGTCGGCCTATTGGTGGTGGCGCTGGTCGTGGTTCCCGTCTCGTTCGGTGTGGCGGCGCGGGCGGATGTGAAGGCCCGCCGCCTGTCGGGGTCGCGGGGCGTCCGATGCGAACGTGGGTCGATCGGTCGCGGACGTGGACGATCGGTGCGATCGGTGGCGGCAGCTCGCAACGCGGGCGTGGCTGATCTGCGGCGGCGCCTCGCTGATCGTGGTGGTGGTCGTGGGTGTACTGATCTGTGTCGGGTGAGGACGGCGTGGACCGGGACCGCGCGAGTGCTGCGTGCGCAGCTGATGGTGCGGGACGGGGGTGAGCTGCCGACGTCGAGCCCGAGTCTGAAGTATCAACGGAATCAGAAAGATCGCGCGGCACCCGTGACGTACGCACTCGATGGCGCCCGAGACGCGGTGCAGTGCAGGTGAGCCGAAGCGGCCCGGTCGGAGTGTATTCCGCTCCGGCCGGGCCTCGCCGGGGCGTGTAACAGACACTGCGGCGCGCGAGCCTCGACCGCGCTCGTCATTTCGATGCGTAGTCGGGCGAACGGCGCGCTCGAGTCGGGCGGTGCAGGTCCGCGTCGGTGCACCCGGGGGGTTGGCCTGGCTTGTGTCTCCACGGGCGCTGACAGTCTCGGTGCACGGGTGTGGGCCAATCCTGCGTGGCCAGTGGGGGTTTGGCTGCCGGTGATGGAATCGGAAACCTGCACGTGATGTGTGCCGGTGCGAGGGAAATGGTAGATCCGCCGGCGCGGCGCCTCCCGGTTATGTGATCCATGACACATAGGTTCTTCGGGTGAGCGGTGGCGGATGATCGGAGCCCGCCGGTCCGGGAAGGACGCCCGGGATCCGGCGTTGGGGCAGGGGCGATTCGGTACCTGACCGACCGACTCGACTCCGATCCAGGTGACCCCCGGAGGGGGTCGCGGAGCGCCAGCAGCAGGAGACGGTTGTCGCTCACCCGATCACGGCCGCGACAGGATCCTCCCGAACTCCGGCACCCCAGCAGGTTTCGGCGCGTACCGGTCGGTACGACAGGGCGCGGAAACCTACCTGATTCTCGAAAATAGGTATATGAACACGTAATTCGGACGTTGCCCGTAGCATCCGTTGCCGAGATGTTATAGAGGTCTCGTTTGACGGAAGCTGTCACTGCACACCGTACGCGGCGACGCACCGCAGGTGCAGTTGCCTGGTCGAGATTGTACTTCACCATCTCGACCAACTGAGGAAACAATCATGGGTAAGCACAGGGACCAGAGTGTCTCTACCGCAGGACGTGTGATCGCAATTGTCGCCGGGGCAGGTGCTCTCGCCACGATCGGCGGAGTAGCGCTATCAGGTACGGCCAGTGCGCACGACGCGTGGGAGACGCCCCGAGGGTGCGGCTGGGAGTGGCCTGTCGATGGTCCAGTGTCGCAGGGGTTCCACGTCGGTCACGATGGTACTGACTTCGCCGTCAGGGTGGGTACCGTGCTGCATGCGCCGACCTCCGGGACGGTCTCGGTTGCGGGACCGAACGATCCTGGCGGATACGGGACCTACATCCAGCTGGAAGCGGATACCGGCGAGCAGATTCAGATGGGTCACCTGTCCGAAACGTGGGTCGGCGTGGGGGATCACGTCGATGTCGGTGAGGCGATCGGCGCAACCGGCAACACGGGGAGCTCGACGGGTCCACATCTGCACCTGCGCATTCATCGCGGTGGTGCGGTCAACCCCGTGACCTTCCTGCGTTCGGTCGGTGCGTGCGACACAGGGTCGAGCGACATCCGATCCTGATCCGAACCGGATTCCCCCACGCCCGCGCCCGCAAAAGGATGCTCTGTTCGCCCAGCCTGGTTTCGCCTCAAACGTCGAATGCGTGTGCAGAACTGAGGAATAGGCCGCCGCGATGCGCAAGCCACCGGGTTGGCCATCGGCGTGCCAACCGGACTGGCCGAGACGACAGCCTGGGAACACTCGCCAGCGGTTCGCTCGGCTCCACGAACCCGCCCAGCCTTCCCGCTGCGTCGCAGGGGTTGGGCTGGTTCCGGTGGAACGAGCGAACCGCGAGGCGGCGTACTTTCCGCTCCCGACCATTTCCATCCAAGTAATCGAGCCCGTCACACATGTGGCACAACAGCGAGGCAGAGAGATGATTCGCAGGTCCGCGATGGCAGTGGGCACCGCACTCGCGGCGTTGGGCCTCACTGCAGGTGGTGCTTCCGTGGCCCCCACGGTGGCCTCGGCCGCGGAACCGTGTCGGGGCACCTGGGACGTCGTCGTGGGCGGTTTGACCGATAACGACTCGGTGGGATTCCTCAACGAGGACCAGCGCGTCGGGTACAACTCGTTTGACACGCGGTCCGGCGTGAAAGAACTCAACCGCCTCATACATGCTCATGCCCGAGTGTGCCCGCGAGACTTCATCCACCCGGTGGGTTTCTCGGGTGGTGCAGCGGTCGTGCATCTGTGGGCAGCTGAGAACGGCAGAGAATTCCGTGGCAGGGCCAGCATCGTCCTGATCGGTGATCCCAAGCTTTCGGCCGGCCCGGGTGGCGGCCGGGGATTCGCAGCTACCGATATGGGATGGGTGCCGGCCCTCGGCGGTGCGAACAACGACTACGGTGGGTTGCCCGCGCTCCAGGTATGTAACGTGCGTATCAACGGCGGTGATCACATCTGCAACAGCGGCGCCAGTTGGGCTGGATATCTCCGTGGTGTGCACGGCGATTATGTCTTCGATGTGAACGCATACCCAATCGATGCCGAGGGGGCCATCTTCCGGTAGCACCGTCCTCAGAAGATGAGAGGCAACAACGCATCTGAATCAGGTCGGGTACGGAGCGATCGTAAGCCGCGGTCGCGGTGTTGTCCCATGGGGCGTGCCGGCGTCCCCAGTAGCCGAGGTCGGTGGCCGGGCGGGGCGGCGTCCGTCCATCCCCGTGTATCGGTACCGTCCGTCCCTCTGGCTGCCGGAATCGTGCGCGAGATGATGAACACGGGATTGGCAGGGGCGGGCGTCGATATCGCCGGGCGCGGCGCGGGTGCGGGGGTACTCGGGAGCACAAGGCTCGGCTGCCCGGTCGAGGTTTCCGCCGCGCTGATCGTGCTCGACACGGCAACCCTGACAGTCGGTCGCAGCGCGGGTCGGGTGTGCGGCACGCTGGGTGGGGTCGGGCGCGGTGTCGGGGTGCGGAGTCGTCCTCAGGGTGCCAGGCCGTCGGCACCGGTGAGGGTGACGAACTCGGTTCCCGCGGCTCGGAGCTGGGGGAGCGCTGACGCGAGGCCCTCGGCGGTACCGGTTTCGGGGTGGTTGCCGTGCAGGATCACGATGGACCCGGGGGTTGGCGGTGGTGAGGGCGGAGTGCACCGCGGCCGGGGACAGGGTTGCGCCGGCGTCGCCGTTGACGGTGAATCCGACGACTTGTTCGCCGATGCCTCGGACGAGGGCGGCGGCGACGTCGTCGCAGTGGGCGGTGCCGGGGCGGAACCATCGGGGTGGTGTCCCGGTGATGGCGTTCAGGCGGTGGTGGTTGGTCAGGACTTCGTCGACGACCTCGGCGGCGGAGCGGGTGTCGGTGATGGTGTAGGCGGATTTGCCGGTCACCGACAGCGGTAGGTGGCGGGTGCCGTGATTGGCGAGTTCGAACAGTGGGTTCGCGGCCAGTTGGGCGGTGACGGCCGGGTTCGCGTCGATCCAGCGGCCGTTGAGGAAGAACGTGGCGGGGATCTGCTCGCGGTTGAGGAGGGCGATCAGGGCGTTGTCGACGTCGCTGCCGTTCGGGCCACCGCACGCATCGATGGTCAGCGCGATGCGGCGACCCGCGGCCGCGAGGCGGGTGTGCACTCCGCTGACGGCGGTACCCCTTTCGTGCGGGATCGCGGTGGCGTATTTGGCGGCCAGTGCCGCGGGGTCTGCCGGTGGGGGAGCGAGCGGCGCCGGTACCGGCGCCGCCGTGTCCGGGATCGGGCCGTCGGGGAGGCCGGGGATCGGAGCCGCCGCCGACACCTGGGTGTGGGTGTAGCTGTCGAGCGCGGCGAGCACACTGCCGCCGACGAGGCCGAGCAGGACGGTTCGGCGGGTGTGGGCTCGGTGTCGTGTGGGCACCACGGGTGCTGGGGCCTTTCGTGAGCGGGATGGTCGTCGTGTGCCACGTGGACGGTGAACGCGGTGGTGGCACCGGGAAAGTGGGCGGGTGGAGAAGGGGGCGGGATGTTTCATGCCGTGGTCGCGGGCGGCGCTCCGGCCAGGGCCAGGGCCAGGGGCGGGCCCTGGCCGAGTGTGCGGCACCCGCGTTCGAGCGGTGACGACCACCCGATGAGCCGAAGCGGCCCGGTCGGAGCGTGTTCCGCTTCGGCCGGGCCTCGCCGGGAAGTAACAGGACACCGACGCGTGAGCCCCGGAGCGCACCCCGTTGCGTGATGCGCATCGGGGCGGGGCGGTGTGCTCGAGGGGACGGTGTAGTGGGTTCCGCATTCGGTGCACTGCAGTGGTTGGCCTGGCCGGTGCGCCTCCTGTGGACGTAACTGCGGGTGAAATCCTCAACCGGCTCGGGGGCCGCTCGGTGCCACGGTGCGTGCCGAATCCCCGCCAGCAAGTGGGGGTTTGACTGGCGGGGATTGCACCGGCAACCTGCACTTGGTGTGGACCGGTGCGAGGAAAATGGTAGGCCCGTGCGCCCTCGCATCGCGGTGATGTGATCTACCGCACATACATTTTTTTTGCTGGTTTCCCGGTGGTGGGGCTGTAATCCGATCGGCGGGTGAGCCCGCGGTCGGCCTGTGGTCACGAGATCAGGCATGCACCCGAGCGGTGGGTCGTGACCGCCAGGGCCACGCGGGGCCGATGGTGCAGCCGTATTCGATGACAGGCGAACGCGCGGAACAACGATCGTCGGCATCGACAATATCGAATGGCGCGTTTGGACCGTGTCCTTCTGACAGGGCGGACATATCGGTCCCGGGGAGGATGTCCGAGCCGACCTGTCCCCGAGGGTGCTGGCGGTTTTCGGGCGCATCCTTCGGTGCCTGAAGGTGCCTGCCTCCGGGTCGGTGCCGGCGTCGGGCACCGTTGCCGGCGGAGGGGTTACGGCACCCGCACCCTCACCTGGGACGGGTGCGGCTTCGGTCCTGTGTCGCGGCGCGGGCGGGGTCGATCGCCGGCGCCTGTTGACCGCGTGCATGGAGGGGGCTCGATGCTGGTGTCGGGCACGGATGCTCGGACCTGGCGCAGCGCAAGCAGGAGTCGATGGGTTGATGGTGCGCCGAGGAACAGGTAGAACACCGTATCGAAAAGGGATCCCCCTTCCCGCATGCCGGCGAAGACGCCCACCACGGCGACGACGAGGGGCGCCCAGTGCAGCGCCGCCCGACGCCACCGGTATCCGGGCCCCGGGCGCATCCGTCGCCCGTGGTGGCCTCTGCCGTGTGGGGGTCTGGCTGCTCGCCGGGGTGGCGTCGGCGGGTAGCGCGACAAGATGGTGGTGATCCGTTCTCGACGAGTCCGATCCAGCGTGCAGGGCCTGTCGATTCGGGCGTGCGCCGGCTCGGGTCCGATCGGCCGCTGGGGATCTCGTTGGTCGGGACTGCCGCACCGGGACGAGGTGGGTATCCGTGGGTGCGCGCGGCCTGCCGTGAGGTCCGCCGACGATGCCGACGGGGCCGGAGTTGGGGTCCGGCCGAGACGAACGCTGTCCACGGACACGTCAGGTTCCCTTCGCGCTTCGGTCGATACGGTGCCGGCCTGCCCGACGTGTGTCGATTGCTGTGGGGGACTCGCCGAGCGGAAACGGTGAATCCACCGGAGACGTCGCCACCGGCACGTTCCTCCTTATCCGCCGAAGATCCGACGGGGTGTCTGTGCCCCGAGGTCACAATCAGGTGTGCGCCAGGTAACAAAATTGCCTCGCTTGCAAGTTGTACTCCCCACCCGGGGCCGACACCAGTGCCGCGGCGCCCCGATTTCCTGGTGTGCGCCGGTGACCGTGATGCCCCGGGTGTCGGTGCACGATCGTCCGGTGTGACCCTCCGACATCGTGCGGTTGAAGCCGAAAGTCATGCGACTGAGATGTTCCTGGCGGGTGATCGGTGGCGCGCGGAGGGTAGCTGTGCCGCACCCAAGAACAGCGAGACCGGTTTGTTATCCGAGCCATATCTCGCTGTTATCTACTCGAACAGTGCCCGGCCACCGACGTGGACCGGATGTTCGGAGACGCGCCGAGCCGCCGCGTGTCCTCGGCAGGCGACTGCCCTTCGGGTTTGCTTGTGGGATATCTCGATGCCCCGGATGCACGGCATCAGCGCCGGCCGCCACGCAGTTTTCGGTTCGTGACTCGCGGGAGACAGGTACCTCTATGGGTATTTCGGCGGTGGCGGCGGGTACTACCGGGGAGACACCCTCGATGTGCCGCATTCACTGCCCGAAGGACCGCGATGCACGACCATCAGCATCTCCTGGCGACGTCCGCACCGTCGGAGATGACATTCTCGGTGTGGCGCTGCTACGAATGTATGACGCTGTTCTCGCCTTTGCCGCTGACCTGTCGGGCGTGTGGTGGTACCGAGTTGTCGCCGGTTGCGGCGAGTGGATTCGGAACCGTCGTCTCGTGGAGGGCGGTGGAGGGAGAACATCGTCGGTCGAGCGACGAGGATGTGCCTGCGTTCGTCGCGATCGTCGCACTCGACGCGGGACCGTGGTTGTATGCCTGGATTGTGGGCGAAGCGCCGATGCGGCACAGCCGGGTGGTTGTTCAGCGGAAGGAACGCACGCAGAGGCTTCCGGTATTCGCCCTCGAGGTGAGCGAAGGCATGGACCGGGCGGGCGGCGATGGTAACGCGGTTTCGGCCGTGCGGTGGGCCCATGCCGCCTGATCGCACAACGGCATGTACCGCAATCGATCCCATGCCCGGAATGGAGACGGTCAGCGTGAGCACGTCGTTGATCGTGAACGGTGATGAAGATTCCATCCAGCCGCGGGACGACCCGAGGTAGACGGTCGGCAGGCTGAGTATGTGATCCCGCAGACCAGTCGATTCCGTCAACGGCGCGGCGGATCCTGCCCCGAGCAGAGGGGGACGACCGCGAGTAACGAAAGGCGCCGCTGTACCCCTTGTTGTCTGATTCGAATCTGGATCTCGAACGGCGCCAGTTCACAACGTGTTCCGACTCGACACGAAACAGATAACTGCCTCAGAAGGAGCCGCCACCACAAGCGAACACACAATTCCGCTTCTATCCACAACCTGGACGATTTCGGAGACACGCTCGCGCGGCAGTTCTATTAGTCTGTGTCCGTGTGCATCTCCTCGGTCGGTGACCGGCCTCGCGCTCTCGAACTCAGAAATCTGATCCGTACGCGGCGCCCTGTCGTCGCACCCCTCCGGTGCAGTCCCATCCGCTCCATCGACCCAGCCCGGCCTTGAATAACAAGAAGGACCATCTCCCACCATGAAGATCCGTACACTTGCCGCTATCGCGGCCCTCACCATCGGCGCCGTCGGGGTTGCCGCCGGGACTGCTCAGGCCGCTCCCCTCGTAACTGCCGTCCCAGCGAATGTTCAGTCCACCGGGCAGGGTGTCGACTGGACCGTCACTCGGGACGGGAATCGTGTCCTCGTCCGTATCGCGTCGGGATCACTTGCCCTGGAGAACAACCGTCTCGTGGTGCGCAACGATCAAGGCGTGGTGGTCGAGTCGATACCGTTGTCCCTCGCGGTAGACGGTGTCGCCCACCCGGTCGATGCACACCTCGCGGGCAATACCGCGATCCTGGCAACGAACACCGCCCCCGCGGCCGCCACGCCCATCGATCGAAATCTTCTCCTCCACGACGTGGACCTGCCGGCGGCGGTCGGTGCCGTTCAACCTCCCATCTCGCTGACCTCCGCGATCGGAGGCTTCCTGGGAGCCGCCACCGGGTTGGTCGGCGGTTGTGTCCTCGGTGCGATAGCAGGTGGTGTGGTCTCCGCGCCCGCCGCCATGCTCTTCGGCGCGGGCCCCATCGCGGGATGTGTCGGGGGCGCGCTGCTCCTGGGGTCCGGCGCCGGACTGGCGGGAACCGCGCTCGGCGGCCTCGGAGCCGCCGTCACCAACGTCCCCCAATTCATGCAAGTCCTCAATCAGCCGCCCGCACCGAAGAAGTAGCACAGTGCGAACCGGCTGTTCGTCGTCCACTCGGTGTGGGGTTTGAGATTCCGCCGTGGGTGGATTGCGTCGCTGGGGTGTCGCGTCCGACGGTGACCTCCTGGCGTGGACGCTCGGCCGAGCGGGGTATGTGGGCAGGGCCGGACGAACCGTGTCCGGCCGGCCCCGCTTCCTCGATCATGGCGATCAGCACGGCGATCTTTGCATCGGCCGCCGAGGAAACTCGTTGTCACGCTTTGGGGCTCACGTCATGTGGGTGGGGTATCGGGGGATCAGCGTTGCGGTGGTGGTCAAGCTGGGGGGCGAGTATGGTGTCCCGCCCTGGCGCGTTCGAGTATCGCCGCCGATCCGGAGCTGGTGGCGAAGGCGACCGACGTGGTCGGGTGCTATCTGAATGCGCCGGAGAAGCGATCGTGCTCTCGATCGTCTGCGGGTCCGTCCGCCTGCGGGGCGAAGCCGCAGATCGTGTGCGACGAATGCTGGGGATTGTCGCCGCGCAGTTCCCGGCGCCGTCATTTTTCCTGCGAACCGCCCCCCGGGTTGTCTATCGACCGTCGGTGTCAGCTCGACACCCGGGGTACGATCGTTACACGATGTCGGTCTACTCGGGGCGTTCGCGGAGTCGTCGGGGGCCGATGGTCAGTGTCGTACCGAACAGGACGGCGTACGTCCCGAGCAGCCGCACGATTCCCATGATGCCCTCGCGCGGTGCGAGCGGCAGCACACCGAGCAGGACTAGCGGGAGGTACGCCGCGATCTGCCATTCCTCCTGGCCGCCCAATGTGGTCTCGAGCTCGAGTGCGCCGACCGCGCCGACCATCCCGGCGCGGATCGTGGAGGTCGCGAGCACGTAGGCGCCGCGAGGGCCGTGGTGTCGGGCCACGGCAGCGTCACCGTGTCGGCGGCGGCGTGATGCCCGTGGCTACTCGGCATGTCCCCCATGCGGCGCGGCCTCGCAGGGCCCTGGGATTGGGGTCAGCCTTTCCCGGATTGAGTAGATCCGAATACCATCGCCAGAGCCTGCACTGTGATGCCCGGCCGGCCCACCGCGACGACGCCGAACAGCACCGCGAGGACGTCGCGCGCGAACAGCATCGGCCGCGGCGTCCCGACGATCGGGGATGGTGGGGTTCCGCGTAACCACAGGGTGGCCTCCTGAGGTGTGACGAGTCGCCGAGCCGTCGACGCGGAATGTCATGGATGTCGCGTGATGATCCGAGGATCTCGGTCATGGAGATCGGTGATGATGCGGGAGAAGGCGACCGAAGGTCGGCGGATCTTCCGCGGTGAGGTAACGGGGGTCTACGTTCCGCGCGCGGCATTGTGGTCACACGCCGCACCTCGGGTGAGCGCCTCGGGATGTGTCATCGGCGACTCGGCCAATCGACCCCCAGCCGCGGACGGTGGGGAGGCGGTGGTCCTCACAGCGATGGGCGCGGGCGGGAGATCGCGGCGTCGATCACTGCCGACATGTCGTGCTCCAACCTCTCGTCGCCGGTGCCGGTCGCCTGGGCGGCCTCGATCAGATCGTCGGTGAGGCTGTCGAACAGCAGGGCCGCCTGGGGGCAGGACCGGTGGTCGCCGGGGGCCTCGAAGGCATCGAACACCTCGGCCGCGTCGCGGAAGCGGTCGAATCCCTCGAGCATCGTTCGCGCATCCCCGGCGTGCGCGATCGCCGCGACGGCGATGGCCCCGCCGCTGAGGGTGTGTGTGACAGGGAGGGGTGACGGCGGGTTTCTGCCCATCGGGCTGGTGTGCCGCTGCTGTTGGTGCATCGCGATCAGCTCCGAATCAGACTGTCGGACAAACGTGTTTCGTTCTCGGCTCGGCTGGATGGGTCGCATCGGTACTGCCCGGTCGTGGTGTGCCGGTAGCCGGCGTCGTCCTTGCGGACGGTGTGGCCGCAGTAGCGGCATTCGCCGCCGTGGGGGCCGAATCGGATGGTCTCGACGGTGGGATAGGTGTTGGCGGTCATGGTCTCGTTTTTCGGTGTGCTCTGTGGTCCGGTGTATGGGAAATTGGCGGGTCCGCGGGTGGGGTGGGCTTCGTGGAGCCCGCCGGTTGGCGGTGCAGGGTGTATTCATTCGCGCCCGACGGTGGTGGGGCACGCGTGCGTGGCCGGCATGCTCTGAGGTGTCGGTGCCCGGGCGGAACGACGCCCCCGGCCGGCCCCGGTCGTCGACGAGGTGGGGACGGGGCGTCGTAGTCTCGCCGCCGCCGATCCGCGGCGGTGGGTGGTCATGCGTACTCGGCGGCGGGTGGTGCGCCAAAACCGAGATGGGAAGTCCGGTCCAGCGCGTGCCAGGCGATCTCGTAGCGCTTGACGGTTATCTCGTCGGCGTCCGCGAGCAGGGCGTCGAGCAGCGAATGCGGATTGTCCTTCCAGCGGTGCGCGGCGTTCGCGACGGCGTGGTTGGTGAACAGGCCGGACTGGGCCAGTGCACGAATCCATTCGTCGAAAACGCTGTGATGGATGCGCTCGACGGTGTCGTGGTCGTATCCCTCCGCGACGAAATCACGAGAGAACGCGGCGGTGATGTAGTCATCGCAGGTCATCGGTTCTGCCTTCATCGGTGCGGGCACCTTCCCTGAGCTCGATGCGAGGAATCCGGTCCGAATCGTGACGGCGGGCGGCGACGGCGGTGTCCGGGCAACGCGGTGTGGTGGTGTGTGGCAGGTCACATCCTGCCCTGCTGCGGGGCGTGGTGCATCGGCCGGATGACCGGGAGACATACCTGTTTTGGCACAGTGGGATCGGTGTGAGCCCCGGCCAGCGTCTCGGCGGATTACCTGTCCCGGCGCCGGTTGTGGTGGTGTGCCACCCAACCTGCACCTCGGGCGGCATCCGCACTCCACCCCTCGCGCGAAACGGTCCGGGTGCCCGAGCTGTCCACGAGATCATGTGACAACTGACCGCCCAAACCTACCACCAAAAACGTCAGACTGGTCTGGTTGTGGTGCGGTGGCATGCGTGAAATGCGTTATCGCACAAGGTGGTCAACCCACGACGACGTCGCCGGGAATGCGCGGCTGTTGGTGCGGGGCGGGCTGAGCCCTCGACGCCGAGCCCGCAGGTGGAGCATAAACGGAATCTGAAACATCTCGACCGCTGTGACATACGCGTCCGACGTCTCCCGAGATGCGGCGAAGCCTTGGTGAGCCGAAGCGGCCCGGCCGGAGTGAAGTCCGCTCCGGCCGGGTCTCGTCGGGACGTGTAACAGCTACCCGCCGCGTGAGCCCTGACCGCGCTCGTCACGCGGTGCACGTCCGGGAAGAGGCGTACTCGGGCCGCGCGGTGCGATTCCGCGTTGGTGTACCTGGGTGTTGGGCCTCGCTGATGTCTCCTCGGACGTGTTGGGCCTCGCTGATGTCTCCTCGGACGTTTGCTGCGTGTGAAAGCATCGATCGGAGCTACGGATCAAGGCAGACCGGTGTGCACCAATCACTGCTAGCCAGTGGAGGTTTGGCTGGCGCGGTATCGGAATATCGACCTGCTCCTTCGCGTTCCGGTACGGGGAGATGGTAGAACCGCCGCAAGCTATGTTCGCTGGAATGTGACCCACGCCACATGCCTTTCTCTGGTGGGCTCTATTTACGGCTGGCGGCCGTCGGTGCAAGCTCGCCGATTCAAGGCAACGCGCATTCGAGTCCGGGCGTTGGGTCTGACGGGGGTGGATTCGGCGCCTGACCGATCGATTCGGCCGGTAACGAGCCTCCTGAAATCCGCCGCTCGGCCAAAAGGGAGATGGTCGGAGTGTGGTGCGCCAGCGCGCGGTGGGTGCCGGTGTTCGAGATCGGACTGGCTGGTCTGGACCTCCTGTAAGTGCGGTGTGTTGCGGTTGAATGGTTGGCATGGGGTCGTCCGCGGGTGAGTAGCTGTGGCAGACGTTGTCGGATTTCGGGTTGGCGGTGGTGTGTCCGCGGGCCGCAGTGCCGATGGGCGGATCTGCTGTCGGTTGGCGTTGAGGAGGTGGAGGGGGCTGGCACGGGAAGCTGACGAGATCGCCGAGCAGTACCGCCGCGACCACCGATAGCAGCGCGCTGGTGTTGTGACGGTCTGGGAGCCGGCCGAGGCGGAGCTGGACGGTCTTGACCGGTGGTGTGTGCCGTCTACGGCCTGTGAAGAGCGTGCCCAGGCGCCGTCCCTCGGATGTATCAGCCCTCCTTAGCTACTTCGACCTGAAAAAGTCGGGGTGTGGCGGTGCGTGATCAGCCAGTCCTGGAACGGGAGAATGGCCTCAACCCGTTGGGCTAGAAGGGATCGAGGCGATCGTGTTCCGTACCGTAGGCGATCAACCGTCGTTGTTCGAGTCGGTGCTGCCGCAGGAGTTGCTGCGGCTTCCCGCGGAGCTCGAGCGAGTGGATGGGCTGTTGGATGATCCGGCGTTCTTCGCACCGTTCGTTCCGTACTTCGACCCGCGGATCGGTCGTCCGTCGACTCCGATGGAGACCTACCTGCGGTTGATGTTTCTCAAGTTCCGCTACCGGCTCGGCTACGAGAGCCTGTGTCGCGAGGTGAGCGACTCGTTCACCTGGCGGCGGTTCTGCCGGATTCCCTTGGACGGGTCGGTGCCGCACCCGACGACGTTGATGAAGCTGACGACCCGCTGTGGCGCGGCGGCGGTGGTCGGGCTGAACGAGGCGCTGCTGGCCAAGGCGACCGAGGCCAAGGTGCTGCGCACCACCACGTTGCGGGCCGACACGACGGTGGTGCCCAGCAACGTGTCCTACCCAACCGACTCCGGTTTGTTGGCCAAGGCAATCCGACGGATCGCGGTCACGGGCAAGCGGATCCAGGCCGCCGGTGGAGCGACACGCACCACGGTCCGGGACCGATCCCGTGCAGCGGGCAAGCGGGCGCACTCGATCGGTTTCAAGCTGCGGTCGCGCAGCGCCGCCGGACGCGACGAGGCCCTGGCGGCGGTCCGGCGCACCACCGGGGAGCTGGCCGACCTGGCCGAGACCGCCGCCACCGATGCCGAACGGCTGCTGACCAACGCGAAACACGCGCTGCGCCGGGCACGCGCCAAGGCCACAGCCCGGAAGGCCCAGGGCGAGCACGACGGGGCCGCGGGCCGCCGGCGCGGACGCCTGGCCCGCGCCATCGACGACCTCGAGGACCTGGTCACCGCCACCCGGCAGATCACCGCGCAGACCCGACAGCGGCTGGCCGGGCAGACCCCGGACGGAGCCACCCGGCGAGTCAGCCTGCACGACCCCGACGCCCGGCCCATCGCCAAGGGACGGCTCGGCAAACCGGTCGAGTTCGGCCACAAGACCCAGTGAGGTTGCCCCTTGAGAGTGGACACCGGATTTCATGCGGCAACTGACAGCGTAGACGACGCGATGAGTCGTTGTTCGAACTCCACTGGGGTGAGGTATCCGAGGGCGGAGTGACGGCGACGTCGATTGAAGTACGAGAGCCACTCGAACAGCTCCAGCCGTGCCTGCGACTTCGACGTCCAACTCCGTCCGTGCAGCCACTCCCTCTTGAGTCCTTGGAAGAACGACTCGGCGAGAGCATTATCGTAACTTGACCCGACCCGTCCTCGACTTTGCTGAATCCCATGACGGCGGCAGACATCGACGAAAGATGCTGCGGTGTACTGTGATCCGCGATCGCTGTGGAAGATAACGCCACCGACGTCACCACCGCGGGTGCGCACCGCCATCTCGATCGCGTCCGTGACGAGCTCGGTGCGCATGTGGTCAGCGATCGACCAGCCCACCACCCGGCGTGAGCAGATGTCGATCACCGTGGCCAAGAACAACCACGAGGATCCCACCGGGATGTAGGTGATGTCCCCACACCACTTGGTATCGACAGCCGTAGCGGTGAAGTCTCGCATCACCAGATCCGGCACCGACGGAGCCGACTTGTCCGCGATGGTCGTGCGCTTGCTGCGGCGCAGGTGCCTGCCCACCACGTGGTGGATTCGCATCAGCCGGGTCACCCGTTTGCGGTTGATCTTGCGTCCGCGGGAGCGGAGTTCGGCGTGAACCCGCGGGGCGCCGTAGGCGCTCCGGTGCTCGGTATGGATTGCGCGGATCTCGGCGACTGTCGCGGCTTCCTCGGCCTGCCGCTCGATTCGGGCCGGCTCCGTGATCAGGTGCTTGTAGTAGGCGGAACGGGAGGTCCCGAGCGCCCGGCACAGCCGCTGCACGCCGAACTCGGCGCGATGGTCGGAGATGAAGTCCCAGCGGCGGGTCTTCACTTCACCTCCTTTGCGAAATACGCGGCTGCCCGGCGCAGAATCTCGCGTTCGAGCTGCCATTCCTTTTCCGCACCGCGCAGCCGCGCGTTCTCCGCGCGCAGCCGCGCGAGCTCGTCCGCCTCGGTCCCGTCGGCGCCGGTACTGCGGTCCTGCGAGCGCGCGTTACGGGCGGCGGTGTCCTTGCGGACCCACGTCCGTAGCGTCTCGCCACTGACGCCCACATCCGCGGCCACATCCGCGTACGTGCGTTTACCGTCGGCCGCGCGGTACAACGCGACCGCGTCTTTCCGGAATTCCTCCGTGTACAGAGACTGGCGTCCCACCTCGACATCCCTCCTGGCTCTCCTAGAACCATTGTCAGGGGTGTCCACTCCAAGGGGGCAGCCTCACCAGCTCGTCGAAGGCGACGACGGCGTGATCGTGGACCACAACGTCGAACGCGGCAACCCGGCCGACGCACCCCAGCTGGCCCCAGCCGTGGATCGGGTCCGCACACGCGCCGGCCGGCCACCCCGCACGGTCACCGCCGACCGCGGCTACGGCGAGAAAGCCGTCGAGGACGACCTCCGTGACCTCGGCGTGCGCCACGTCGTCATCCCCCGCAAGGGCAAACCCTCAGCTGACCGGCGAGCCGAGGAACACCGCCCGGCGTTCCGACGAACAATCAAGTGGCGCACCGGAGTCGAAGGCAGAATCAGCGCCCTCAAACGTGGATATGGCTGGGACCGCACCCGCATCGACAGCACCGAAGGCGCCAAGATCTGGGTCGGCCACGGGGTCCTGGCGCACAACCTGGTCAAGATCAGCACCCTGGCAGCGTGAAAGGCGCCGATCGGGGGGAATTGCGGCCAACCCAATCCCGACCGGCCGAGAACGGCCGAATCATGCTCACCAAGGCGCCTCGTTTTTCAGGTCGAAGTAGCTAAGCTAAGTGGCACGGCACGCTCGATGGGCTCACCCCGATCGATTCGGTGGCCGAGGTGGCGCACCGGTACTGCACCGCGGGAGCGAAGCTGACGGAGGGGTCCGACGGCACCGATGGGCGGTGGCGCATCCGCCCGCAGGGTCGCCCCCGATCGGGTGATTTCCACGGTGGACCCCGAATCGCGGCACACCCGCAAGTCGCCCGAGGCCCGCCGAGACGGGTATCGGGCGCATGTGGCGGCCGAACCGGAGACCGGGATCATCACCGACGAGGCACTCACCAAGGCCACCGGGACGGAGAACTCCGATCCGGGTGTCGCCGAGAAATTCCTGGCCGCGGACGCCGAGGCCCGCCTCGGTGAGGCCGGTGCGGATGGGGTCGGCGCACGAGAGGGGTACGGCGATTCCGCTTACGGCACAGGGGATCTGCGCGGTGCGATGCACGACGCCGGGCACGACGCGGTGATCAAGCCCAAGCCGCTGCACGCGGCGGTGGAGGGCGGATTCACCGTCGACGACTTCACGGTCGACGAGCCGGCGGGGACGGTGACCTGCCCGGCCGGTAACACCCGCCCGATCACCAAGGCCCGCCACGTGATCTTCGGCGCGCTCTGCCGCGACTGCCCGCTCTCCGCGCGCTGCACCACCTCCAAATCCGGTCGCACCCTCGATCTGCACGAACGCGATGCTCTGCTTCGCCGGGCCCGCGCCGACTGGGCCGCGAAACCCGAACTGCGGGAGAAGCACCAGCAGAACCGACCCAACGTGGAACGCGTGGTCTCCCAGATCGCCAGCCGCGGCGGCCGCCGCCTCAAACTCCGCTACCGGGGCACCGAGAAGGACCACGCTTGGCTCACGCGCCGCACCGCCGGGCTCAGCCTGCGCACCCTCGTCGGCCGCGGCCTCGTCCGAACCGCAGGAATCTGGGCCCTGACACCGCAGACCACCTGAAACGGCGGTCCCACCGGCGCCTACCGACGACATCACCGGCCCCACCGACCACCGCTACCGCCTGTCACGGTCCGGCGAGCTCTGAACAACCACGATCCGGCGTTCACATGCGCACGCCCTCGAGAATTCCGCCTGTCGCCGGGTCCCCGAGAACCGTCTTGTTCAGCGGCCTCCTAGAGCAGCACTAGGAGCAGGTCCAGTGCTCGGGTTTCTAAACTGCGAAGAGCGGAGGTATCTTTTCCGCATTGAGAGGGCCGCTTTCAGCGGTTGCGGGTTGGCTGGATTGGCGAAGCGGGAGGTGAGCGCGGTGAAGTCTACTGACGGAGGGCAGTATCGTCGCCCGCGCGCCGATTCGGAGCGGAACCGTTCAGAGATCCTCAGTCAGGCAGAGAAGCATTTCACCGATCACGGAGTGAATGCGTCCCTGGAGACAGTGGCGCGTAGCGCCGGAGTGGGCTCGGCGACGCTCTACCGCCACTTCCCGACGAGAGATGCCCTGCTCGCCGAACTCTTGCAGCGCCGGAATGTCCGGATTGATGAAGAGCGCGCGCGTATCAAGACTGTTGCCGATAGCGGCGTGGCGCTCGAGCAGTGGCTGGATGCGTTGGAGAGTTACTTCACCGCCTTCGACGGACTTCCGGAGCCGCTGCGCAACGCATTCGTGGAGGAGCACAACCCTCTCGCACTGACGTGCGAAGGCTTCGTCGACTACACCGAGGAGTTTCTCTCTGCCGCCCAGCGCGACGGCAAGGCATCGCCCACTGCGCGAGGCCGCGATCTTTTCCTCGCCGCACTGGCAGTGAGCTGGGTCCGGGACGCCGCTCTTTCAGACCATTCATCCCCTCGGCGACTTCGCGGGCTGATCGCGAATGGCTACACCAGAGTCTCCGCAGCCGAACGGAGTTGAGGCCGGAGCGCCGGACGAGCAGCGCTCCTATCGACACCCGAGCCCGTAATGAGAATCTGAGACTCAGCGGGTCCGGCCATACGGCAGACTCGCCACCGGTAGCGGCGGACAGATGAGCATTCGAGCCCCCTGGACACGAGTCCTGAAAAGGGCCGTGCCCCTGCCCGTCCGCCGGAAGAACGGAATCGCTGACGGGTATCGTGCCACCGGAGCACTGCTTCATCAGCTTGCTGATGGTTTCCCGCACGCTGCCAGGCGTAGTGGCGGTGAACAGCGAGGACGGGTGGCGAGGCTGATGTTTGTCGGAGACTACTGGTCGGACGAGCATCACGATATCGAACTGATGGATGCAGCCGGGCACAGGCTGAGCAAAGCCTGTCGCCGGAAGGAGCGGCCGAGATCGCGCGGTTGCATGGCTGATCGGGGACCAATTCGGTGGGGCGCCGACGAGTCCGAGGTGGCGATCCCCGACGCCCACGTGCTGGCCGACATGATGCGCACCGACTCGCGCCAGCAGCGGCCGGTAGCCGGTGACAGTCCTGAGGCCGAAGCGATCAGGTCGTTGCCCGGGCGCACATGACCTCGGTTTGGGAACGCACCCGCCACACCCAGCGGTTGCGGGCATGCACTGCGTGAGTATTTCCCGGCCGCGTTGGAGGCGTTCGACGCCCTCGACGGAAGTCGATGCCCTCGAGCTGCTGGGCAAGGCCCCCGATCCCGTCTCGGCGGCGCGACTGACACGCGGCCATATCACCGCCGCGCTGCGCGAGGCCCGCCACCGCGACATCGAGGCCAAGGCCGATCGGGTCCAAGGCGCGTTGTGCGGTGAGCACCTGGGTCGGGCGGCGGAGGTCACCGCCGCGTATGCGGCCACTCACTCTGCCGTGGCCGTGCTGACCACGCTGAATACCGAGATCACGGCGTTGCAGGAGCGGGTCGATGCGCACTGTGGCCGGCACCGAAGATGCTGAGATCATCTTGTCTCAGCCGGGGGATCGTTGCTCGGTCCCCGGGTGCTCGGCGAGTTCGGTGACGACCGCAGCCGCTACGTCACCGCCAAGGCGCTCAAGACCATGCCGGTACTAGTCCGATCACTTCGGCTTCCGGTAAGAAGAAGGTCGTTGTGGGCCGGTTCGGCCTTGGGCGATCGGCTCGTCGATGCGCTGAACTAACAGGCGTTCTCGGCGTTGCAGACTTCCCGGTGCCCGCGCTTACTACGGCAAACTGCGCGACCGCAGTCTTGATCACGGTTCGGTTCTGCGGCGGCTGGCCAACCGGCTCGTCGGCATCCTCCACGGATGCCTCAAGACCCGCACTGCTTCGACGAAACGACCGCCTGGTCTTATCACGCCCCGAAGGCCGCCGCTGGACTCCCCGAGCCCTGGGAGACCTTTTCGCTGACAGCAAAAGTTCATTCAGACGCTGAACTTGCAAAATGGGGGCATCCCCCGTTTATATTAATGGGGGCACCCCCCGTTTACGTTGCACGCAGTTGATTCGACGGGTGCCCGTTCTCCAGAAAGCGAGTACTCGCATGACTTCACGCGCCGCCTCCCCTCTTCCCGACTCGGGAACGACGGCCGAAACCCCACGTACCCCTGCTGGGGGTACGACGATAAGCCCGGCATCCGCCAGTAACAAGAAGTTCGCCCGCGCAGAGAAACTCGTTCTCGGCATCCTGATGGCCTCAGCGTTCATCGTGCTTACCAACGAGATGCTGCTCGGCGTAGCTATCCCGACCCTCATCAACGATCTTGAGCTGAACGCGTCAACGGCCCAGTGGCTCACCACGGGCTACCTGCTTGTAATGGCGATTCTGATCCCGACCACCGGGTTCATCATGCGCGCGTTCCACCTGCGAACGATCTACTTGACCTCGATGACACTGTTCATCGTAGGAACGGCGCTCGGCGCAGCAGCTTCCGGATTCGGGCTGTTGTTCGCCGGAAGGATTGTCCAAGCCGCCGGAAGCGCGATCTTCCTTCCTTTGCTGATGTCGACAACCATGCGGCTGGTGCCCGTCGAGCGCCGCGGCAGGTTCATGGCGATGGTTGTCGTCGTCACTGCCGTCGGTCCGGCTCTCGCCCCCGGCATCTCGGGTCTGGTCCTGTCCCAGCTGGGATGGCGCTGGTTGTTCCTGGGCATGCTTCCCCTTGCCCTGCTGGGACTTGCGCTCGGGGCCGTGAAGCTGAAGAACAGCACGACTCGTGAGCCCGGCAAGGTCGATCTTCTCTCCGTCCTGCTGTCCGTCATCGGGTTCGGAGCACTCGTCTACGGACTCGCAACCATGGGCGAATCGATCGCCGGGCACACGAGCACGCCGCCCTTGATGCCGATCCTCGTAGGTGTTGTGGGAATCGCCGCATTCGCTTTCCGCCAGTCGGCGTTACAGCGCAACGGGGAGCCGCTGCTGGACCTCCGCATCTTCCGAGCTGGAGGCTTCGTCATCCCGCTGACCGCGATGCTCGGTCTGACCCTGACCGCCTTCGGAGCCGGGGTCATCTACCCGCTCGTGTTGAGCAGCATCCGCGGACTCGAACCGCTCGACATCGGACTGCTCCTTATTCCAGGAGGCATCACCGTGGCGATCGTCTCGGCCATCGGTGGACAGGTCTACGACCGTGTCGGGCCCCGGCCGCTGGTCATCTCCGGCGCCATCACGGTGGCAATTTCGTTCGTACTGATGACGCGGGTGACCTCCGACACGCCGACCGCTTACATCGTCGCCGCCAACATCATCATGTTCGTCGGACAGGCCCTGATGTGGACCCCGCTGACGACGGCTGCGTTGTCTGCCCTCTCCCCGGCTCTGTACCCGTATGGCAGTGCCGCGTTCGGAAGCACGCAGCAGCTCGGCGGCGCCGCCGGAACAGCCGTTCTGATTTCCGCGTACACCTTGGGATCGAACTCCGGCGCCACGAGCGCACTGACTCTCGAACAATCCGTGTCTGCAGCGCAGGCTGCGTTCACCGCCGGGCTCGTCATCGCGTGCCTCAACGTCCTCGTGACGCTCTTCGTCCGCCGTCCCTCATCCACGAACCCGGCCATGACCGAGAACGTCACCTGACGGCTTCATCTCTCATCCATCCTCTCGAAAGGACTGCTCATGACGATCCTCGTCAGCGGCGCAAGCGGCCGCCTCGGCCGACTCATCCTGAATAGCCTCATCGCACGTGGCGTCCCCACCTCGGAGCTCGTGGCCGGTGCTCGCTCGCCGCAAAGGCTAGATGATCTGCGGGCGCGCGGCATCCGGACCGTGGCATTCGACTACGACGACCCCACCACGCTTCGCGCGGGACTCGAAGGAATCGATCGATTCGTCCTCGTGTCGGTCTCCCAACCCGACACACCTGTCACGCAGCACGATGCAGTCATCGCAGCTGCCGCCGCCGCCGACCTGCAGGCCCTCGCCTACACGAGCGTTTACCGCGCGAGCGAAAGCGCTCTTCCGTTGGCTCCCATCCACGCGGCCGCGGAGCGGGCGATCGCCGCGACGAGCATTCCCGCGGTGATCCTGCGGAACAACTCCTACACCGAGCTCTACCTCGGACCCCTCATGCAAGCACGGCAGACCGGCGTCATCGCGGCTGCCGCCGGAAACGGGCGCATCGCCGGCGCGACACGGCTCGACCTCGCCGACGCTGCCGCCGCCGCGATCCTCGACGACTCCTACCTCGGACAGGTTCTGGAGCTCTCGGGTGACACCGCGTTCTCCTACGCCGACATCGCCGCTGCGGCAACCGAAATCTTCGGCCGCCCCGTCACTTACCGCGCCCTGACGGTGGAACAGCTTCGCGAAGGACTGACCGCCGCGGGACTCGATGCCCACACCGTGGGAGTCCTCACGCGGCTCGACGCAGCGATAGCCGCGGGTGACCTCGACTCGACCGACCGCACCCTGGGCCGGATGATCGGCCGCCCCACGACGACCCTTCACGACGTCCTGCGCGCTGGTTCTGACTCGGCTGCAGGATCCGCGACGAATACGAAGGACATCCCATGACTCACCACACCGCACGACCGCCCGTCGATGCCGCTCTAAAGGAACCTCTCTCGGCCCTCGCCGAGCAACTGCCTGCATCGATGACCCCAGAGATGATACCGATGATGCGCCGGGGTGGTCCGACGGACGTCACCCCTGAGACGATCGCCGAGCACAGAGAGATGTCACGATCGAGGGATTCGAAGGAGCTCCTATCATCGTGAGCATCATCGCCCGGGCGACTCACGCAGCCCACGGAGCCGGAATCTTTCACGTGCACGCAGGGGGGATGGTGGCCGGGACTCGCATGACCGGGCTGGCCGCAATGCTCCCCTGGATCGTCAAACACGACGCCGTCTGGTGACCGTCGAGTACAGGCTCGCGCCCGAATTCCCCGACCCGTATCCGGTTGAGGACAGCTACGCCGCACTCGTTTGGATCGCCGAGCACGCCGCCGACCTCGGCGACCAAGACCGAATCTTGATCGTCGGCGCCAGCGCGGGTGCCGGGGTCGCCGCGGGCACCGCGCTACTGGCGCGCGACCGAAGCGGCCCGCGACTGACGGGTCAGCTCCTGATCGGCCCGATGATCGACGACCGCGACCGCACGGTCTCGACCACGCAGTACGAGGGCATGCCGCCGTGGGACCGGAACAGCAACCGCATGGGCTGGACCGCCCTACTCGGCGACCGCCGCGGCACCGACGATGTCTCCATCTACGCGGCTCCCTCCCGCGCCGTGGACCTCAGCGGGCTTCCTCCCGCTTTCATCGACTGCGGATCCGCCGAGGTCTTCCGAGATGAAGACGTCGCATACGCCAGCGCCCTCTGGGCAGCGGGAGTCCAGGCGGAACTCCACGTGTGGGCGGGCGGAATCCACGGTTTCGACTTCATGACGCCCGATGCCGCCATTTCGCGCGCAGCGCGTGCGGCACGTGACGGATGGGTGGTGGCTCGCCACCTCAGCAGCCGATAAACCCTCACCATATTCACGGAGTAACTCGCTTCGCTCGACGCGGCGGGCGATCTGGATTCATCCGTTCGCACCCTGAACAAGATAGATCGGCCACCCGACGACATCGCGGACAGACGCACTGCGCGCCGTCCTCTGACCTCGAGCGGCGTGCAGGCCTGGGCCCGAAATCCCAAAGTTGGAAGGAACTTTCATGGAAGACACGAAGGACTTGGTGGCGGTGATCATGGGCGCCAGTCGGGGGCTCGGCAAGGGCATCGCGCTCGAACTCGGCCAGCGCGGCGCGACCGTCTATATCGTCGGCCGGACCACCGTGAGCGGTAGCCAGGTGTCGGCAGGCGGCAGACCGGTGCCCGGCTCGATCCACGAGACGGCGGCTGAAGTCACCGCTGTCGGCGGACACGGCATCGCCGTTGCATGCGATCTCTCCAAGGACGACGATATTCGCGCTCTCTTCGAGCGAGTGAGGGAGGAAAGTGGCTACCTGAATATTTTGGTCAACAATGCTGCGTCGATGCACGACGAGATGGGCAAGCGTCCTTTCTGGGAAGCTCCGGCCAATTTTGCCGACATCATCAACGTGGGGCTGCGCTGCCACCATGTCGCGACCTATTACGCAGCGCCTCTGCTGATCGAGAGCGGTCGGGGCCTGATCGTGAACATCTCCTTCTACGGCAACGCGAAGATCCATGATCCGGCCTACTATGCGGCGAAAGCCGGGCTGGACCAACTGGCGGCGTCCTATGCGGATGAATTCACGCCGTTGAACATCGCCGCCGTTTCGCTGTGGCCCGGCTTCGTCAGAACCGAGCGTGGCGAAGAGGTCCTTGGCGACTCCAAAGAGGTCTTCGAAGGCATGGGGATGGAAAGCCCGCGGTATGGTGGGCGCGTCCTCAACGCTGTCTGGGACGATCCGGACATGATGACGCTGACGGGCAAGACGCTGATCGCTGCTGAGTTGGGCGAGCGATACGGTGTGTCGGACCTTCCCGGCTTCGACCCGAAATCACTGCGTGAGGTCTACGGATCGCCGCATCCCCGCCTCGATCTCGATTGAAATGATCGATCGCGCGCACAAACTCTTCCGCCAAGCTTCTGCGCGCGATCGCGTAGCGGCGTTATGGCCGCCCGTCGCGACTTTGCCGAATGATCAGACCGTAGGGCAGGTCAGATACGGTCACGCAGCCTGGGAGAAATCGGTAGCCGAATTCTTCGGTCCCCGCGGCGGGCGTCGAGCAGTGCGTTCGCCCGATATGCATGGTCGAATTCGGCGTCGGTGACTGAGCCGACGAACCACCGGTAATACGGTTCCCTTGTGATCCCCAGGACTCCGTCACATCCGCCGCTTCGGGAGTCCCGTCGGCGGCCAGCTCGCGGACGAGCGGGTAGATCATTTTCCCGGCAGGCTGGCGTGACAGGTAGGCGGCGGCCCGCGTGGGCACCGCACATGACCAGGTAGGCCCCAGGATCACGCCCACCCCGGTGTTCTCGTCCACCGTGCTGAGAACCCACAAAGACGCCGTCCAGGCGACAGTGCCGGGAACAGCCAGGGGCCTGGTCCAACTCGCTCGTCCCCGCAACCATCGGCCATACAAAGCAGCACCCAGGATGGGGATAAGCCAGAACAGGACACTGCTTATGATCTGGACCACTTTGTACGGTGGAGGCTGTTCAGACACTTCGTCTCGCGAGAGGCACCAGGACCTCCTCAAGAATAGAAGTACAGGCTGATACCCGATGCGCTGGTCAAGCGTTTGATAATGAGAAAGGTTGTTACCAGTATGCTCGCTCTTCGGCTTTATCGTGAACACGATGCACGGCTGGAGGAGGTTCCGGAACCAGAACTGCGTCCAGGAGCGGTCAAGGTCAAAGTTGCCTGGGCCGGAATCTGCGGGTCGGACCTCTCCTTGTTCGAAACTGCGCCAGTCCCCCTCGACTACTCGAACCCGATCATGCAGGAGACAGGACCTCATACACTCGGACACGAGTTCTCTGGGTATGTCACCGAAGTCGCAGAGGGCGTCACAACCGTGCAGGTGGGTGACCTGGTGGCGGTTCGCCCGAATTTTGCCGACGGCACCTGTCCCTCCTGCCAGGCGGGGCATCCGAATATGTGCGACAACTTCGCTTTCATCGGAATCAACGGCTGGGGTGGCGGATTCAGCGAGAGCGTAGTCGTGCCCGCAGACCACGCGTATGTGCTCCCGCCGGGGTTCAATGCACAGATCGCTGCATTGATCGAACCGCTTACCGTCGCTTGGCACGCCGTCAAATTGGCGGAGATTCCCAAGGATGGAACCGCACTCGTCGTGGGCGCCGGTCCGATCGGCCTAAGCACAGTACTGGCATTGCGAGCTCAGGGCATATCGAAGATCATCGTCAGCGAGCCCAGCGAAGCGCGGAAGAAGCTCGCCGCAGAAGTCGGCGCTGACCTGGTCATCGACCCCCGGGAAACAGACGTCGTCGCCGCAGTCCGCGACGCGACCGGTGGACGCGGCGCCGATGTTTCGTTCGAGGCCTCCGGGATCGGCAAGGCTACGCTGCAGCCTGCCATCGATGCGCTGTGCACGGCAGGGCGTGCGGTGATCTTGGCGAGCTTCCATGGCGACGTTCCGACGGATGTAATGCCGTTCCTCACTAAGGAGAAGGTGCTTACCGGCAGTTTCGCCTATACCGCCCAGGATTTTTCCGACGTCCGTGATGCCGTTGTTGATGGCCGGATCACGCCAGATGCGCTCATCAGTAGCCGAATTCAACTGTCGGATGTGCTCGACTCTGGAATCAAACACCTTCTCGGCGAGGGACGTACGACCGAGGTGAAGATTCTCGTGTCTCCCTCATAGCAATATGTGGCCCCTTCATAGCTATATCCGTACCGGAGCTATATGGCAGGCCTCGCCGAGAAGGTCTATCCGAGCGTTCAACCGCAACCCTTCGAAGTTCACAGAGCAAAGAGACGTTCGGTGCGAGGATGCGGCGTGGAACCGCCAATAGCTCGCCAACAAATTGAGTTCCCTGCTGCGGGAGTACTTCCGCCGAAGCCGCGCTGTACTTCACGATCGATGAAACGACCGACTCCGGCACGCATGACGAAGCGGCCTCGAAAACCATATGTAGAACCTGCCCGGTACGCCCCGAGTGCCCCGCGTACGCGGTCAATCCGGTGAAAATGAAGGCATCCGGACGGACTGCCCCACACACACGAACGCCACCGGTACCGAACGACGCCGGTACCGGTGGTTACGCCCGAGGCAACTGACCACTAAACGCAACCCACGTCGACCCGCACGGACACGAAGGGTCCACCCGCACCAACAACCGGGTCAATCAAACAACAATCCGAAAGACGGAACCGTGATGATCATGCCCCAACCCATCAGTGAAACACGCCCTACGGCGACTTCGGTACGCGCGCGTCAGACAGTCGACAATGCTGTCTCTGATGGGGGGCACGACATAGAATCTGAAGTTCGTAGGTATCGGCGCTGGCGTCAGAAACGGAGTGCCGCTCAGTGCCTACGGGAGGGACAACCACGCCGAACTAAGGAGGCCGAAGCTCTCATCGACTTCGCCTCCACCTGGGTCCCCTTCGGCGGACCACCAGACGACGAGATCTTCGTCAGGTTTGGCATGCAGAGAAAACGATTCATCGAACGGCTCGGGCAGGCGCTCCAGGAAGATAACGATGATGCGAACCCCCGACACCTCGCCGAGGTGGGTCAAGTCCATGGGGGTGGTGTACGAGGGTCATCGCGTGACTCCTCGTTGGTGAGTCAGGCAGTCAAGGCCGGTGTCACCTCCTCGGTGGACTCGGTGCTGCTGTCGGTGGGCTTGTCGTTGCGGGAACGGGCCAGAACGTCCAGGCCGAGATAGCGGCGCCCTTCGATCCACTCGTCGTGTTGTTCGGCCAAGACCGCACCGACGAGCCGGATCAGGGCGGTACGATCCGGGAAGATTCCGACCACATCGGTTCTCCTGCGGATTTCCTTATTGAGGCGCTCCTGCGGATTGTTGCTCCAGATCTGTTTCCAAATCTGCTTGGGAAATGCGGTGAACGCCAACAGGTCCGGTCGTGCTGCGTCGAGGTGGTCAGCGACCCTCGGCAACTTCTCCGACAGTGCGCCGATGATTCGATCATATTGGGCATGAACAGAATCCGCGTCGGGTTGGTCGTAGACCGAGTGCAGCAACGTCTTCACCCAAGGCCACGATGCCTTCGGGGTCACCGCCATCAGGTTTGTCGAGTAATGGGTTCGGCACCTCTGCCACGAGGCGCCCGGCAGGGTCCCACCGATCGCCGCCACCAGCCCGGCGTGCGCATCGGAGGTCACCAACCGCACCCCGCCCAAACCGCGGGCGACGAGCGATCGGAAGAACGCCAGCCAGCCGGCACCGTCCTCGGACGAGGTCACATCCACGCCCAGGATCTCGCGGTAGCCCTCGGCGTTGACGCCGACCGCGACCAGGGTGTGTACATTCACCACCCGACCGTTTTCCCGCACCTTGAGCACCAGGGCGTCGGCGGCGACGAAGGTGTACGGCCCGGTATCGAGCGGGCGGCTGCGGAACGCCTCGACCTGGGTGTCGAGGTCCTTGGCCATCACGGACACCTGCGACTTGGACAGGCCGGTGATGCCCAACGTGTCGACGAGCCGGTCCATCCGCCGGGTGGAGACCCCGAGCAGGTAGCAGGTGGCAACCACGGTAGTCAGGGCCTTTTCGGCGCGTTTGCGACGCTCGAGCAACCAATCGGGGAAGTACGAACCGGACCGCAGCTTCGGGATCGCCACGTCGAGGGTGCCGACGCGGGTGTCGAAGTCGCGGTGCCGGTATCCGTTACGCGAGTTGGTGCGCTCCTCGGAGCGTTGTCCGTAGCCGGCGCCGCACAGTGCGTCGGCCTCGGCGCCCATCAGGGTGTGAATGAACATCGTCAGCAGCTCGCGCAGCAGGTCGGGGCTTGCCCCGGTGAGTCGGTCGGTCAGGATCTGCTGCAGGTCGATATCGTGGGCACTGGTCATCGCGTGGTCCTTCATCGAGTGACTTTGGTAGGTCTCTCGAAGAGTCACGCGATGGCCACCTTCGTTGGCTACGACACGCCGGTCAGATGCGGAACCGCTTCATACACCATCTTCATGGACGCAACCCCGAGGTGTACCCGCTACCCGCGCCACACCGCGAATGATGACAACGAGACGCTAACTCGATTGCCCCCAACGCATGCAGTTGCACCTACGTCTCGCGCGGTGTCGCGGTTCCTTCGCCGGCGTCAATGCCAGAATTAGCCCTGACCGCCGTCCCTCGCCGAAACAATACTAATGGGGTCAGGATCCGAGCGGACATGTGAGCCGCCGCACCGATTCTCCGGCAGCACATGCGTCTCGGCGACCTTCTCGGCTAGGAGTCTGGTATTGCCAATCGGGACCGTTGCCTGGGTACACCGGAGTCGATTGGCCCCGCGGTAGGTGGCAGATTGGGTCGGTTTGAGCGCGCAGGTTGCGCGGGTGCCGTCCCGAGCCCGGCGGGTGGCGGCTGACCAGAAGTTCAGCTCGCGGCGAGGGCCCCGAGGCCGCGGACTGAGCTTCCCCCGGTTTCCCGGAGACTTCCGAGCCAGGTTTGATCCTCGCCCCGATCGCCTCCCCGGATCGGGCCCCTCCTCGCGTTCGCTCGACGGTGCTACCACGCCGAAACGCGAGTCCTCGAGGAGAGGCCGTCATGAAGTCTGCCAAGGAAGCCATGGAAATTCTTGCCGCCTACGACCTGACGAAGTCCTATCGCGCCGCCGCCGCGCTGGCGGGGTGCTCGCATCACACCGTCGCCCGTCTTGTCGCCGAACGCGACACCGCCGATGTCCCGACCCCACCGCGGGAGAAGAGATCGATGCTGATCGACGAATATCTACCGAAAATCGAAGAATGGGTCGAACATTCGAGAGGACGCGTCCGCGCCGACGTCGCCCACGACAAACTGCTCGCCCTCGGATTCACCGGCACCGAACGCACCACCCGCCGTGCCGTGGCCCGGGTCAAACGCGCCTACCGGCTCGGACACACCCGGGTGCACAGGCCTGGGGGCACCTCCCCCGGAGTGGGGGAGGATCACCGAATCCGGGCTGTGGCTGCAATACGACTTCGGCGACGCCCCGGTCGTCGACGGCACCAAGACCGTGTTGCTGTGCGCGTGGCTGGCCTGGTGCCGGCACCGGGTGGTGATCCCGTTGCGCGACCGCACCGCTCCCTCCGTCTACGCGGGCCTGGACCGGATCTTCCGGCGGATCGGTGGTGTCCCGACCTATCTGCTCACCGACAACGAGAAGATGGTCACCACCGAACACATCGCCTCGGTCGCCGTCCGCAACCCCGGTGTGGTCTCGTTCGCCCGGCACTACCCGTTGACTGAACAACGACACGCGTTTGCCCAGGTTGTGAGGTTGCCCCTTGAGAGTGGACACCGGATTTCATGCGGCAACTGACAGCGTAGACGACGCGATGAGTCGTTGTTCGAACTCCACTGGGGTGAGGTATCCGAGGGCGGAGTGACGGCGACGTCGATTGAAGTACGAGAGCCACTCGAACAGCTCCAGCCGTGCCTGCGACTTCGACGTCCAACTCCGTCCGTGCAGCCACTCCCTCTTGAGTCCTTGGAAGAACGACTCGGCGAGAGCATTATCGTAACTTGACCCGACCCGTCCTCGACTTTGCTGAATCCCATGACGGCGGCAGACATCGACGAAAGATGCTGCGGTGTACTGTGATCCGCGATCGCTGTGGAAGATAACGCCACCGACGTCACCACCGCGGGTGCGCACCGCCATCTCGATCGCGTCCGTGACGAGCTCGGTGCGCATGTGGTCAGCGATCGACCAGCCCACCACCCGGCGTGAGCAGATGTCGATCACCGTGGCCAAGAACAACCACGAGGATCCCACCGGGATGTAGGTGATGTCCCCACACCACTTGGTATCGACAGCCGTAGCGGTGAAGTCTCGCATCACCAGATCCGGCACCGACGGAGCCGACTTGTCCGCGATGGTCGTGCGCTTGCTGCGGCGCAGGTGCCTGCCCACCACGTGGTGGATTCGCATCAGCCGGGTCACCCGTTTGCGGTTGATCTTGCGTCCGCGGGAGCGGAGTTCGGCGTGAACCCGCGGGGCGCCGTAGGCGCTCCGGTGCTCGGTATGGATTGCGCGGATCTCGGCGACTGTCGCGGCTTCCTCGGCCTGCCGCTCGATTCGGGCCGGCTCCGTGATCAGGTGCTTGTAGTAGGCGGAACGGGAGGTCCCGAGCGCCCGGCACAGCCGCTGCACGCCGAACTCGGCGCGATGGTCGGAGATGAAGTCCCAGCGGCGGGTCTTCACTTCACCTCCTTTGCGAAATACGCGGCTGCCCGGCGCAGAATCTCGCGTTCGAGCTGCCATTCCTTTTCCGCACCGCGCAGCCGCGCGTTCTCCGCGCGCAGCCGCGCGAGCTCGTCCGCCTCGGTCCCGTCGGCGCCGGTACTGCGGTCCTGCGAGCGCGCGTTACGGGCGGCGGTGTCCTTGCGGACCCACGTCCGTAGCGTCTCGCCACTGACGCCCACATCCGCGGCCACATCCGCGTACGTGCGTTTACCGTCGGCCGCGCGGTACAACGCGACCGCGTCTTTCCGGAATTCCTCCGTGTACAGAGACTGGCGTCCCACCTCGACATCCCTCCTGGCTCTCCTAGAACCATTGTCAGGGGTGTCCACTCCAAGGGGGCAGCCTCAGTTGACGGGCTGGGACGGGATCGCTCGGTAATGTCCGGATTGTGAACGAAGACGAGGAGCGGCCACGGGATCTGGCGGCGCTGGCGGTGCCGTTGGTCGGTTCGCTGGAGGAGACCGGTGACCCGTGGTTGCCGTTCCGACTGATCGATCCGTCCGGGGCGGCGGTGGAGGCGGTGTCGGCCTACTTCCGTGATCTGCAGGCGGCCGACCGATCCGAGGCAACGATCCGCTCCTATGGCATGGATCTGCTGCGGTGGTTCCGGTTCCTGTGGGCGATCGAGGTTTCGTGGAACCGGGCGACGCGGGCCCAGGCCCGCGATTTCTGCCGCTGGATGCTTGTGGCGGGCAAGCCGTCTCGCCCGCATTGGCGCAGACCGCAGGAGGTGCCTGACCCGTCGTCGAGTCGGGATGCTTACGCGCCGTCGGTGCGTGCGCACTCGGAGACGGTGCTGCGCGGATTCTACGAGTTTCACCTGGATGCGGGCAGCGGACCGCTGGTGAATCCGTTCCCGCTGGACCGGTCGCGGCGGGGCCGACGAGCGCACGCCCATCACAATCCGATGGAGCCGCACCGCAACGAGCGGACGGGTAGGTATCGACCGGTGGTGCCCGACCGGATTCCCCGCAGCGTCTCGGACGCGGAGTTCAACGAGATCTTCGCCCGGCTTCCCTCGAACAGGGATCGGGCATTGGTCGCCTTCTACGTTTCCACCGGTGCGCGGGCCTCGGAGCTGTTGTCGGTCACGCAAGGCGGTGTCGACCCCGGCCGGCAGCTGATCACGGTGATCCGCAAGGGCAGCCGGGAGGCGCAGGAGCTGCCGGCGTCCACCGATGCGTTCGTGTGGCTGCGGCTCTACCAGGTGGAGATGGCCGGCCTGACACTCAAGGGGCGGCGGCAGCCGCTGTGGTGGACGTCTCGAACCCCGGTGCGTCCGTTGACTTATCATGCGGTGCACCGCATGTTCGAGCGGGCGGTCGACGCAGCGGGAAGCACGGTCACCTTGCACGCGCTGCGTCACACCGCCGCCTATCGGATGGCCGAGGACCCCGAACTGCCGCTGACCGATGTGCAGTTCGTCCTCGGGCACGCGCTGCTGACGACGACCCAGCGCTATCTGACGCCCCGCAAGCAAGACGTGATCCGGCGGATTCTGGCTCACCACGCGCAGCAGAACCGGAAGGCGGCCGAGCGGGCGGCCCCGCCACCCGCTCCTGGCTATCGGCCGGAGACACTGCAAGTGTTGTTCGGCGGCGCCGGATGACCACCATGAGCGTCGAAGAACCCCGGGATGTTTCGGCTGGGCGGACGGCAGCCGGCCCGTCGGCCCGGCTGCGCCCGTCGGCCCGGCCCCCAGCGGCGGACTGGCCGACGATCCGACAGGATCGTGACGCCGTCTGGGCGCGGCTGACGCGTGCGCCGTTCGCGCCGGACAGGCCCGGCAAGCGACACCCGAACGCCTACAAGACCGGGGTGGGCCTGCTGCTGGACTGGTTGGCAGAGCAGCCGGGCCGAACCTGGCAGGACCGGTGGCGGGCGAGCGGCGCCGACGCCGACGGTCGGTCCTGGCGGCATATCCCGATTGCATGGCTGCGCGATCACGGCCACCCTGCCGGTTGGCTGCACGACTGCTTCTTTCGGGCGCTATATACGGCGGTGGCCGCCGACCTCATCCGGCCGTCGTTGACATGGCTGGTCACCGCCAGCTTCCGGGGCGGATCTCTGGTCAACGTCCTGGCTCAGTGCCGTGATGCTGAGGGGTTCGCGCGGCTGCGAGCGCTATGCTCGGCCGATCCGGACGTGTCCCCGGCGGCGGCGACTCGCACCGCCTACCGCGCCGCACTGATACTCGCCGCCAAGGGCGGCACCCTGGCCGATGTCACCACCGGCGATGTCCTCGAGCTGCTCGAGGCAGAGGCCGACGCCCGCGGAACCTCGGTCGGTGCCACCCACCTGTTCTACCGGACCCTGCGCACTATGGGGGTCTTCGCGGAGAACGCACCGGCGACGCTGAGGGAGCTGCGCACTGCCGGGCAGCGCACGCCGGAGGAGATGATCGACCGCTACGGGCTGGCCTGCCGTCCGATCCGGGATCTGCTGGTCGATTACCTGCGCGAACGCCAGCCTGTTCTGGACTACACCAGCCTGCACTCACTCGCCGGCTATCTCGGTGGCCTGTTCTGGGCCGACCTCGAGCGTCACCATCCGGGCATCGACAGCCTCCACCTGTCCGCGGCGGTCGCCGACGCCTGGAAGCAACGGCTGCGCACCGTCCCCAAGACGATCCGGACACCCGACGGGAAGAAGGTGCAGACCACCGCCGCGCGGATCAACTACCGCGAATGCCTGACCCCGGTCCGAGCGTTCTATCTCGACCTGGCCCACTGGGCCGTCGAGGACCCGGCCCGCTGGGGACCGTGGGTCGCCCCGTGTCCGGTCGGGAGCGAGGAGATCAACAGGCGAAAAGACAAGCGTCACCGCAAGTCCCGCATGGACGCCCGGACCCGGGAGCGGCTGCCCGTCCTGCCGGTCCTGGTCCGCAGCGTTGACCAGCGACGCAAGGACGCCGCGGCGATACTCGACGAGGCCCGCCGAACCCAGCCCGGCGAGGCCTTCACCGCCGCCGGGCAGACGCTGATCCGCCTCGCCCCGACACGCTCGGCGGCCGCCAAGATCTGGGCGCAGGATTCGGCGAACGGCGAACGCCGGGACCTCGGCCGGGAGGAAGAGCACGCGTTCTGGACGTTCGCCGCCGTGGAAGTGCTGCGGGCCACCGGCATCCGCATCGAGGAACTCTCCGAACTGTCCCACCACAGCCTGGTCCAATACCGGCTTCCCACCACCGGAGAGGTGGTGCCGCTGCTGCAGATCGCCCCGTCCAAGACCGACACCGAACGACTGCTGGTGGTCAGCCCCGAACTCGCCGACGTGCTCTCCGCGATCATCTGCCGGGTCCGCGGCACCACCGGCGCGGTCCCGCTCGTCTGCGCCTACGACGACAGGGAACGCGCCTGGTCGCCGCCACTGCCGCTGCTGTTCCAGCGCCGCTACGGCTACGAACACCGAGCGATCAGCGCCAGCACCATTCGTGACATGCTCACCGCGGCTCTCGCCCACACCGGCCTGGACGACCCCACTACCGGTGACCCAATCCGGTTCACTCCCCACGATTTTCGAAGGATGTTCATCACCGACGCCATCCTCAACGGGCTGCCACCACACATCGCCCAGATTATCGCAGGCCACCGCGACATCAACGTCACCCTCGGCTACAAGGCGGTCTATCCCGACGAGGCCATCCAATCCCACCTGGCCTTCCTCGCCCGGCGGCGGGCACTGCGCCCCACCGACGAATACCGCGTCCCCACCGACAAGGAATGGCAGGAATTCCTCGGTCACTTCGAGCGACGCAAGGTCTCCATCGGAACCTGCGGCCGGGCCTTCGGATCGGCGTGCATTCACGAGCACGCCTGCGTCAGATGTTCACTGCTCTGGCCCGATCCCGACCAAAGACCCCGCCTGGCCGAGATCCGCGACAACCTCGCCGCCCGGATCACCGAAGCCAACCGCGAAGGCTGGCTCGGCGAAGTCGAAGGACTCCAAGTCAGCCTCGCCGCCGCCGAAGACAAACTCGCCCAAATCGACAAACGCACCCTCAACACCGGGACCGTCGAACTCGGAAACCCGACCCTCCCCAAGGATTCCTGACTCAGGGCGAGACGGCCAACTAGCCGTCCCCGTCAAGTTCAGAGAATACGGCCTGGTCGTGAAGACCTGCCTGCCCGCCGATCCGGCCACCAAGGGCGGAGTGGAGAACACCGTCAAACTCGCCAAGGCCGACCTGGTGCCCACCGACCTTGGGCCTCGCCGCCCACTATGACAGCTTCGATGACCTCGAGGCCGCCTGCACCGAATTCTGCGACGAGGTCAACACCCGCATCCACCGCACCACCCGCCGCATCCCGGCGGAGATGCTCGCCGAAGAACGCCTCCACCTGCACCCCGTCCCGGCCGCCGCACACACCGTGACCTGCGGTGTGACCCGCACGGTCCCCGGACAACACACCGATGATCGCGTTCGAGAACGGCCAGTACTCGGTGCCGCACACCCTGCGCGGGCAGACGGTGTTCGTCCGCGCGCACGGCGCCGGGGCGTCCGAGCGGATCGTCGTCGTCCACCACGGCGAGGGTGGGCCGGTCGAGGTCGCGCGCCACCGGCGGGCCCGCCCCGGCTCCCGCAGATCTGCGACGAGCACTTCCCGCCGCCCCCGGCCGGGATCCTCGACCGTCAGCCGATCCCGCGAACCGACGCCGAACGCGCCTTCTGCGACATCGGTGCCGGTGCCCGGCTGTGGTTGTGTGAGGCCGCCGAGGCCGGCACCGGGAAGATCCGCGTGAAGATGGAGCACGCGGTGTCGCTGGCCAAGCTGCTCGGCGCCGAACGGGTCGACTGGGCGCTCGGGCACGCCGCCGCCTACGGCCGCTTCGCCGAGGGCGACCTGATGGCGATCCTCGACGCCCACCCCGCCGGCGCCGCCTCGGATCGCACCCACCGGGCCGACGAATCGCGGTCCCTGGCCCAGGGCACCGCCGGGTGGGCCCGGTTCGGTGCCCCGATCCCGACCGAACTCGCCGAAACCGAGGGAACCGAGGGCGCCGGCGCCACCGAATGCTAGCACCGACCACACGCAGTGTTATCTAAAGTCACTGTGCTGCAACAGCATCAAGGATCGTCTTGCAAAATCGACCACAGGAGGGCTGTTCTGCTACCGTGAATCAGTCGAATCCTGGGCCAATCTACTATGGGACTGCCGCCGGCGGGGAATGCGCGCGCCGGTGCTCGCGGTGGGGACGGGGCACTGGGATTCTGGCGGGCGTTGCGGGAGGTCATCCCCGAGACCCGCGAGCAACGCTGCCGGTTCGCAAGCAACCCAATGTTCTTGTCTCACTAGCAAAGTTCGCGAATCCGGCTGCGTTGGCGGTGATGAGGACATCGTGAGCGCTGAGGACATGGACAAGGCGCAGCTGGCGATCGCGACGTTCGAACGTGACCATGGCCTGAAATATTCGAAGGCGGTGAAGATCGTCGACGACGCCCGGCGTGCTGCGCGAGTACTTCATGTATCCGGCCGAGCGCTGGAGCCATATCCGCACGACGAACCCCATCGAATCGATCTTCGCGACTGTACGTTTGAGGACCAGAGTGACGAAGGGCCCAGGCTCGCGAACAGCCGGCGTGGCGATGGCCTACAAGCTGATTGAGGCGGCCTAGTCGCGGTGGCGGCCGGTCAACGACCCGCAGGTGGTGGCGCTGGTGCGGGCCGGCGCGTTGTTTCGCCAGGGCAGGCTCCTCGAACGGCCGGTCGACATTACGCCGGAACCATCGCCGGATACGCCGAGCACGAACTCTACCGTGTGGGATCTGCAACGGACGAACGTTGATGGGATCGACACTCAGTCCGGGGGAAATGAAAATGCAAGTGCAGAAACATATTTCGAGTATCCCCGTTGCGGGAAGGGTCGACGCACGGGATTCTAAGCGAGCGGTGATCGACAGCACACCGTCCGAGGAAGGCGTCAGGGACTGGTTCATCGAAAGGTGCGAGGTGGCGAGGATCTCGGCCCCGTCCACAGCGGTCACAGGACTGTTCTCCAGGTTGTGGTGAAAAGGTGCTCGGTGGCGTCGGGGGCGTCGGAGCCATTGGCGGCGTGTACGGGGCGGGCCGCGACGCCCATCGTGCCGATCACGGCTGCCGCGGCGAGCGGCGTCGCCGCGCCCGCCACGAGGAGGGCCCCAGAGCCGATCTCGGCGACGGCACTGGCCTGGGCCTGGAGCCGTGACTGTCGGAAGCCGATCGACCTGAACCACCCGGCGGTGTCCGGGAGGGATCGCCCGTGTTTCACGCCGTGCGCGATCATGGTTCCGCCGACTGCTGCGCGGAGCAACAGCGCCGCGACCTCGCGTCCGGCGATGCTTTCGCTGCGGTGCTTCGCTAGCCTTTGCGTTATATGGTGTAGTGCCTTTCCGGACGTGGTTCAACGGGCCGACCGGTCCGTTATCTGGAGGTGCCGGTGATCCGAAATGGAGTGGGTCCATCAGTTGCCAGCCAGCTCCGATCGAGGTCCCTCACCGACGGGGCGCCGGCCAGAGTCACGGCCTGGTGCAGTTCGGTGGTCAGGATCTCCAGGGCCCGCGTGACTCCGCCGCGGCCGCCTGCGCCGAGACCGAAGATGAATGGCCGACCGACGAGGCACGCTTTGGCGCCCAACGCGAGCGCGGTCAGGACGTCGATGCCACGGCGGATCCCACCGTCTAGCAGGACGTCGACCCGGTCACCGACCGCGTCGACGATCGCGGGCAGGGCACTCACGGCGGACGAGGCGTGGTCGAGTTGGCGGCCGCCGTGGTTCGAGACGATCACACCGTCGAGGCCTGCGTCGGTGGCCCTAAGCGCGTCGTCCGCGCGGAGGATCCCCTTGATCGCCATCGGCCCCGACCAGTTGTCGCGCACCCAGGCGACGTCGTCCCAATCCAGGAGTGGGGTGAATTGCTCCTGGATCAGCCGGGCAGTCTCGGCAGGGCTCGCGCCGCCGCCTGCAGCCTCGGTGAGCACGCGGGTGGAGAGGACGTCCGGGTTGGCGAGAAACCGAGCGGACCAGCGCGGCCGTGCGGCGCCACTGAACAGCGTGCGCGCGGTGATCCGCTGCGTGGCGAACTTGTGCCGGAGATCTCGTTCCCGGTTGCCGGTCGTAGGCGTGTCCACGGTGATCATGAGCGCGCCGAAGCCGAGTGCGCTGGCCTGGTCGAGGAGCGCCTTCGCGAGGTGCCGATCTTTGCCGAGGTAGAGCTGGAAGAACAGCGGGCCGCGTGAGCGCGCGTCTGCAACCTCCGCCATCGGTCGCGACGCACCCGTCGAGAGGGTGTAACCCGCGCCTCCGGCAGTAAGTGCGCGGGCGAGGGCCACCTCGGCGTCCGGGTGGATCATCGCGGTCATTCCGGTGGGCGCTCCGATCAGCGGCACGTCAAGGTGCTGCCCGAGGACCCTCGTGGTCAAGTCCGCCGGGCCTGCGCCCGTGAGCACCTTGGGCATCAGACGCACCGCCCGCAGATCCGCCTGGTTGTAATTCGCGGTCAGCTCGTCGCCCGCGGCGCCGTCGACGAAGTCGAACACCGGGCGGGGCAACTTCTGTCGGGCCACGAGTCGCAAGTCGGCGATCGCGATCGCCCGGCGGGCGGCGGAGTCGGACGAGAACCTGGCCCGTAATGTTGCGGGGAGCGCCTGCAAGTCCGCGCGCACCTGGTTGCGGGCGAGGCGGATCATGTCGTGTTGCTGCATATGGATTCCTAGATCTTTGTGCGCCGTGATCGACGGTCAGCTGTGTACCGGTGACCGTTCGGGACTTGTCCGAGGCCAGGAACAGGACGCGTTCGATATGTCCTCTGGTGAGGAGATCGGAGGCTCGAACAGGTACTGGCCCAATGCCGCCGCGCCCGCTCGGGTTCTCGGCGAACACCGGTGCGCCCTCCGCGCCCATCGCGGTGTCGACGTCCCCAGGGGTGCATGGTCACGCGGATCCGGTACGGGGCCAGCTCGATGGCAGCCGACTCGGCGAAGCCGACCACGCCGTGCTTGGCCGCGCTGTAGTGGGCCTGACCGGGCAGCGATTTGATCCGGCGGTGGAGCTCGTGCAGATGATGGAGCCGCCTCGGCCGGACTCGATCGTCGCGGGGACCGCGGCCCGGACGGTGTGGTAGGCACCGGTCAGGTTCAGGTCCAGCATGGAAGCCCACCGCTCGGCGCTGAGCTCCCAGAACCGACCCCGTGTCACGATGCCTGCGTTCGCGACGACTACATCGAGCCGGCCGAAGACGTCCATCTCCTTCGCGACCAGTTCCTCGAGAGCTTCGAAATCCCGGACTCCGCCTGGGCGGACACCGCGCGCCGGTCGAGCGCCTCGACCAGGCGAACCGTCTCCTTCAGCTCGTCCGGCGGGGCTTGGGGGTAGTCGGTCGCCGCTGCCGGACCGCAGATGTCCATCAAAATGACATCCGCACCTCCTCCGCCATACGGACCGCGTGAGCGCGACCCTGGCCGCGTGCCACGCCGCTGATGAACGCGACTTTGTTCTGTAGGCGGCCAGCCCAGTGGCGTCCTCCTCGTGTTGGTGCTTAGTGGAAGGGGGCTTCGATGTCGTCGAGGAACTCGAAATGGTCCACGCCGGGGGAGAAGTGATAAGCCTCCTCCATGTAATGCACGACTCGCCAGTCCAGCTCCCGGCGACGCACGACGACCGTGATGCGCGCTCCGGTGCTGCGGGCCTCGGGAGAGTCGGTGCTCGTCGTGTGCCAGCGCACCGCGAGCACCCCGAGCGCGATGTCCGGGCCGAGGAGTCGGCAGGCCAGGACTGGGACGTCGACCTGAGCGCTGGTCAAACGGGTGCTGGTGCGGGCGAGGTGCGCGGCGATCGCCGATCGTCCGACCAGTACTGCGTCGAGCTCCGGGACAAGGTAGGTGACATCGGAGGAGTCCTCCCAAAGCTCCGCGATTGCTTCGGCGTCGAGGGATTCCCATCGGGAGAACATCTCGCGGATGCACTCTTCGGCTGGATCGGCGGAGGGGCGGTCGGCGGCTATGTTGTGCTGCATTCAGTACGTCCCGTTCCGGACTCCCACGCCCTGTTCCCGGCCCGCTTGGGCGAGCTCGGCCGCGATACCGCCGCGGACAAGGGCGTCCTCGGTGCCCAGGGTCAGCAGGTCGAAGCCCAGGTCGAGGAAGGCCGGCGCGATGGCCCCCGCGGCGGCGTGGACCCCGGCGACTTTGCCGCGGCTGGTTGCTGCCTCGGCGATCTCGGCCAGCATGGGGCGGAGCTCTCCACTGGGCGGGAACTGGCCGGGGCCGTGGCCGAGTGAGATGCCGAGGTCCGCGGGGCCGATGTAGATGCCGTCGATGCCGTCGACATCCAGGATGGCGGCTGCGTCCGCGACCCCGGATCGGGTCTCGATCATCGCGAGAACCAGGGGGACCGAGCCCAGGCTGGCGGGATCCCGTGACAGGTGCGGGGCGAGTGGTCCATAGCTGCGGATCCCGTGAGGCGGGAAGCGGACTGCGGCGACGGCGGCCGTTGCGTCGGTTGCCGAGTCGACCATCGGGACGATGATTCCGTCGGCGCCGCTGTCGAGGGCGCGGGCGATGCGGGGAACAGAGGCGTCGGCGACGCGCACGATTCGCGGTACCGCGCACGTGCCCGCGAGTAGCTCGGGCAGGCTCTCCTCGCCGACCGCTCCGTGCTGGCAGTCGATGCCGATGTAGTCGACGCCCGCGCCGGCGACTACATCGATCAGGTGGCGGGAGGGGCGGGTGAGCCAGACCCCGAAGCGACGGCCATTGCCCAGGCGTTCGTAGGTGGTCAATGGCGCGGGCAGCGAGCTCATGCGGGAACCGCGCCGGGCTTGGTGCCGCTGACCGGATTCGCCGTGGTGCCGCGTTCGGTGTCGGTAACCGGATCCGGCGCGGTGCCGCCCTCCCGGCGCGGGATACCGCGCTCGACGCGGATGGCGACCAGGGAGAGGACGATCAGCAGCGCCGCTGCCACGGTCGAAAGCATGAACACTGCGGTGTGCGCGCTCGGAGCGGGGAAGGGCCGTTGGCCAACCTGCACCACGTTCGTCGCGAGCAGCGCGGACACTAGGATCGGACCGACCGCGAGCCCGACGGCCTTCACGACCTGGTTCAGGTTGCCGGCCTCGCTGGTTCGCTCCTCGGGGGTGGCCCGTAGCAGCAGGACCGGAATGGCGGCGTAGAGCGCCCCGACGCCGAAGATCGTGAACGCGATACCGACCGGCAGCCCGATGCTTGTTCGGCTCGTGAGCAGCAGCGTGACACTCCCGACGGCGACGATGGAGGCGCCCAGCAGCATCGAGACCCCGGCGCCGTAGCGCCGGGCGAGTCGCCCGGACAGCGGGCTGAATACTCCGCCGCCGATGAGGCTCGGGATCCCCATGAACAGTGAGGTGACCAGTGCTGTTGCGCCGAAACCGATGCCCACGACCGAGGGGGTCTGCAACGCTACCGAAAATGAGACGAAGGTCGACATCACGCCGAGGGAAGCGACCAACATCGCTGCGTGCGCGATGGCGACCCGCTTGACTCGGAAGGCGCGCAGGTCGATGGCGGGGTTGCGGTGCCGCAGCGACCAGGATGAGAACAGCGCTCCGATCACCACCGCTGCTGCGAGGAGACTGCCGACAACACGGCCCGTCGCGCCCGCCCGAGCGACGGTGAAGGCGAGCAGCAGCAGGGTGATGATTACCGCGAAGAGTGTCCCGCCGAGGAAGTCGACATCTCGAAGTGTTCCGCGACGGGGCGACGGCGGCACCACGACCACGGCGAGGATCGTCGAGATCAGTGCGAGCGCTGCGCTGAAGTAGAACATGCTGTGCCAGCCCCACCGGTCGAGCATGGTCCCCGCGATCAGCTGACCGAGGGTTCCGCCGACGAGCGCAGTGCCGGCGAGAAGGCTGATGGCCTGGCCCGCCCTGGCCTCGCCCATCCGCTCACGGGCGATGCCGAAAGCGAGGCCGAGAATGGCTCCAGTGAAACCTTGGATGGCGCGGCCGGTGATGAGCCCTGCGAGCGTCGGCCAAAACACCACGACGAACGAGCCGACGGTGCCGAGCAATAGTGAGCCCGCGAGGACCATCCTGCGGCCGAGGACGTCGCCGAGCCGTCCCGCAGTGGCAGCGGTGGCGGCGGCGACGAGCGCATAGCCGGTGATCGACCAACCGACGGCTACGGGGTCGCCGAAGTCCGCGTACAGGTGCGGCAGGGCGATCGAGACCATGTTCTGTTCGAACGCGTGGTTGGTCTCGGCGAGCATCAGTACGGCGATCAGCATGACGGACCCGGCGCCGGCGCGCCGTGTGGTGGTGCGGACGTCTCTGTCCATAGTGCACTCCTAAGGAGCGGTGGTTTGGGGGCTGCAGTCAGACAGTCAGATGTCTAGGACGAGTCTTGGCGATAGCGAGCGAGAGACGCAGACAGCCATGGTGCCGTCCTCGTCGTGCTCCTCGGGTGAGCGGAAAGAGTCGAGGTGGTCGGGAGTGCCGGCGAGCACTCGGGTCTCGCAGGTGCCGCACATACCTTCTTCGCAGGAGGTGAATACGAGCACCTCGTGGTCGCGGAGGACGTCGACGATGGTGCCGCCGTCGGGCACCGTCAGCACGTCGCCCGTGGAGGTCAACTCGATCTCGAACGCCCCCGCCCGCGCGGCCTCGACCTCTCGGGCGGAAAACCGCTCGATGTGCACGTCCCTGGCCGGAAGACCGATGGCGTCCCCGGCCGCCTGAACCGCTTGCAGCAGCGGCTCGGGTCCGCAGCAGTAAACAAGCGCGCCGTCTGCACCGGCCACGAGATCCGCGACCGGCAACAGCCCGCAGGTGTCCTGCGGGTGCAGGATGATCCGGGCGCCGAAGCGCGCGACCAGCTCGTCGGCGAACGCCAGGGAGGCCTGGTTGCGCCCGCCGTAGTGCAGGGTCCAGTCCGCCTCGTCTGCGCTCGCCGCCTCGAGCATCGGGATCAGCGGCGTGATCCCGATACCGCCCGCGATGAACACGTAGCGCGGTGAGGGAAGCAACGGGAAGTTGTTGCGAGGGCCGCGGACGGTGACCGGCGTCCCAGCGGTCAGGGTGTCGTGTACCTCGGCCGATCCGCCGCGTCCGTCGAGCTCGCGCAGCACTCCCAGCCGGTATGTCGACCGGTCCTGCGGGCTGCCCGCCAGCGAGTATTGGCGGACCAGCCCGGAGGCCAGCAGCAGATCGACGTGGGAGCCGGGTTCCCATTCGGGCAGCGCCGAGCCGTCCTCGGCGGCGAGGCACAGCTCGACGACGCGATCGCCAACCACGCGACGCTCTTGGACCACGAGCGTCCTGGTCCACTCGCCCGCCTGGGCGGCGGGGGACAGCTCGGCCGCCGTCACGAGTCGGCTCCAGCTGCAGCCGGGACCAGTTCCGTGCGTCCGACGCGCTCGAGGCGGGGCCGGATGAGATCCGCGGCGTTGCGCCACAGCACCCGCTCGCGAGCTTCGCCCTCGAGTCCGAGGGGAAGTTCGTTGGGTGAACCGCTGGTCCAGTGCGGGTAGTTGCTGCCATAGACCAGTAGCTCGGCGGCTCGGCTCAGCCGCAGCCATGCCGGGTTAGCCTCCTCCGGACCCTCGAGTCTGCTGGTGCGAAAGCGGAAGCGGTCGAGATACTCGACGGTCTCCTTGGGCACCCACGGCACCTCATGGCGGGAGATCGCGAAGTCCGCGTCCATCCGCCAGATGAACGGCATCAGCAGGTCGTGCACGCCATCGCCGAAGACGACCCGCAGATCGGGCAGCCGCTCGAGCGTGCCCTCGAGGATGAAGCTGGCCAGGTGGTAGAGCCCACTGACCGACTCCTGCGATGCGTAGTCGATGTGTTTGTGCGGGTATCCCGCGATGGTCGGCTTGAAGCCAGCAGTCGCTCCGCCATCGGCATGCACGACGACCGGGAGCCGGTGGCGCGCCGCGGCCTCCCAGATCGGGAAGTAGTTGCGCTGCCCATATGGACGCTGGGCCTCCAGCGGCACTCCGACCTGGACGAAGCGCGGATCGTCGCCCCACCGCTCGATCTCGGCGACGGCCGCCGTCGGGTCGCCCGGGTTGACCCGAATGGTGCCGAGGAACCGGCCGGCGGCGGCCTCGTCGCCGAGCCAGGTCTGGGCCAGCCAGTCGTTGGTGGCGGCACACAGCACGGTGGACATGTCCTGATCGGGCTGCGGGCCGCGGGTCAGCGGAACCAGTACCCCGAGCCGCGCGCCGTCGGCATCCAGCTTCGCGACGACCTTTTCGATGCTCGAACCCGGCAGGGCCGCCGCGTCATCCGCGGGGCGGGCGGCGTCGCGGTACTCGCCGTAGGGCGCGATGCCTGTCGGGGCCGAGTACATCTGACGCAGGATCCCCGGCAGGTGGCGCTTGCTCGCCCAGGGTTCGGGCATCCAGCTGTGCGGCTCCAGCTCGGTGCGCCAGAACGGGGTGATACAGGTGTCGATGACCAGTGCGTTCTCGGTCATGTCAGGCTCCCAACAGGATCACGTCGCCGTCCTCGACGACGACCTCGTAAGTGCGCACCCGGACGTTGGCGGCCGCAGCCTGGCCCGAGGCCAGCTCGAACTCCCAGCCGTGCCACGGGCACTTGATGAACTCGTTCTGCCGCGAGAAAACCTGCGAGTACGGTGCGGCTCCAGCCGTGGTCTCGCCGGTCAGCTGGCCGACGCACATCGGGCCGCCTCGGTGCGGGCAGTAGTTGGCGATCGCCGAGTAGGTGCCGTCGATGTTGTAGACGCCGACGCCGAACTTGCCGACCGGGACGACGGTCATCGACCCGGGAGGCAGCTCGTCGACCCGCGCGACGACTGTGCGGCTCTTCATCGATGGAGGCATCTAGTCCGCCCCCACGAAGTCGTGCTCAGTGCGGGAGGTGACGACTCGGGTGACTGCGGTGCCCGCGGCGGCGGGCCGCAACCGGCCGCTGCTGTCCAGCCGCTTCTCGACCGGGCTGTGCCGGTAGCGCGTCATGGGGTCGGCGGCGAGGTCGATCGCGTCCACCGGGCGGGTCTCGGGGAGGCCGTAGAGCTCCTGGGCATTGCGGTACATGATTTTGTCTCGCCAGGCGGCGGGCACCCGGTTGCGTACATGGCGCGGATCGTCGTAGTCCCAGTGCGGGTAGTCGCTGGAGAACATCAGGACGTCTTGCAGCTGGGCGGCCTCGATCAGGTCGATGAGGTCGCGCGGATTGCGTGGCTCCTCCAGCGGCTGGGTCGTGACTCGCAGCTGTTCGCGGATCGACTCGCTCGGCCGGCGCGTGACGTTCGGGACCTCGGCGCCGAGTTCCTTCCAGTATCGGTCGAAGCGCCACATCGCCGGGGCGAGCCAGGTGAACCCGCCCTCGACGAACACAAGCCGCAGATCCGGCAGCTCGGCGAGCACGCCGTCGAAGACGAGGCTGGCCAGGTGCGCGAGGTAGTAGTGCGACCAGGAACCCATGACCTCGATGTGGTAGCTGCTGTAGCCGACAGGTGTCATCGACTGCATCGAGCTCTCGCGGGTGATGTGCATGGCCACCGGCAGACCCAGCCGGGCGGCCTCGCGCAGCACCGGACGGTAGAGCGGGTGCCCTACCGGGTGCACCAACACCTCGGGAGCGAACTGGACCTGCGCGAAGTACGGATGGCCCGCCCACTTGTTCATCTCGGCGATGGCGCCGTCCGGGTCTCCAGGGGACACGCGGATGCCGGCACGGTAGCGGCCCTGCGCGTTGTGGCCGGAGTCCAGCCACTCCCGGGCGATATAAGTGTTGGTCGCCGTGCAGCGTGCGGACTCCCATTCCGGGTCCCACCACTTCGCCCGGCTCAGCGGGAGCAGGAACGCATAGTCGGTGTCGCTCTCCTGGAGCACCTGCTGCGTGTACAGCTGCTTGTCCTCGCCCGGCCGCATCCCGGTGACCAGGGCATCCGTGCGGGCGGCGGTCGGGGAGGCGTAGAAGAGCCGTGTGTTTTCGACCTCCTGAGCCCGTTCGTTGTAGTAGCGAGACTTCCAGGGCTCCGGGATGTCATCGATCATCACGTCGATAGCGACGTCGGGGTGGGTGTCAGTGTCGATGGTCGTCACCCGCTTTTCGGCACCTAAGACGAGCTGCTCGCGTTGGGTCGAGGTCATGATCTACCTCCTTTCCGGGTAAAACATCGGCGCTTTAAAGCGCTCCTGTTGGGATCAATGACCAGCGTATACTTGTGATAACGCAGTAAATAACGTCCTATTAAATCTCGGAGGAGGACCTGGCGATGCTGGACAAGGTGGGCGCCTTGACGGCCGATCGGATTGCGCGCGCGATCGTTGCCGAGGGCTGGCCGGTCGGGATGCACTTGGGCACCGAGTTGGAACTCATGGAGCGGTTCACCGTGAGCAGGGCGGGGCTCCGCGAGGCTATTCGCATCCTCGAGTACCAAGGCGTGGTCGAGATGCGACGCGGGCGGAGTGGAGGACTACGCGTCAGTGCACCGGACGGTAGTGGGATCGTCGCGTCGGCGGTGCGCTACCTGACGTTCCGCCGGGTGCGCCCCGAGCATCTGCTCGAGGCCCGGCGAATCATCGAGCTGTCGCTGATCCCCCTTGTTGTCGACCGCATGAACAACGAGAACGCGCGCCAGTTGCAGCAGTATCTGGACCAGGAGGTGGCCGGGCAGCCGCCGAGTTCGCCCGGGAACGCTTCCAAGGGTTTCCACACCCTGCTCGGTGCCCTTACCGGCAACCCGGCGCTGAAGCTCTTCACCCACGTCCTCGAGTCCCTCGTCCACATGCGCTTCTACGCCCTGCACCTCAGCAGCGCGGAGGCACCCGAGGTCCATGGGTTCCACGTCAGGGTCGGCGAGGCACTAATCGACCGCGATCTTCCCCGGGCGCTGGCCGAGTTCGAGAAGACTCTCGAGCACACCAAGCGCTATTACATCGACGTGGACGAACGGTCGTGAGCATCGGTCATCGCGCGTCTGGGCGGACGAGAACCTTGACTTCGGCCGCTTGTCCGCCCGGGACGTCGGGAGGATTCGGGTTCGTCGCGAAGGCGGACAGGTCGCTGCCACAGATCCCGGCCCACGCGATCTCGACCTTGACCGTGCCGTCCGCCACCGCGAGTACGGCGATGTCGGACAGCCTCAAGTCGCGGGGTCCGTACCGTCTTGCTGTGTGCATTGGCGTTCTCAGCCGAATAACCGCCGGGTGTGGTCGTTGAGGAACATGCCGTCGGGGTCCATCTCCTTGCGCAGCCGCACGAAGTCCCCGTGGCGTGGGTACACCCGTGCCAGATAATCCCGGTCGAATAGGTGAAGCTTGCCCCAGTGCGCCCGGGCGTCGTACTCACGCAGGATCTGGTCGACGTCGGTGAAGAAGGGCCAGTAGTCCGCCCCGGGGTGCCCGGCGACCGAGACGGTGACGGTGTCGCGCTGGTAGAAGGGCGACATCCAGGCCTCGTCCGCCTTGATGAAGCGGATGAACATCGGGTGCAGCTGGTCGGCGTGCTTGCCGAGCAGCAGCTCCTGGACCCGTTGCACGGCCTCGAGACCGTCGTCGAAGGGGACCATGTACTCGAGCTCGCAGAAGGTGTCGACGATGTTCTCGCCCGACAGCACGCCGTACGCGGGTCCGCGGCGAGCGCCGATGTCCTGGCACCATTCCGACTCCGGGAGGGGGTCGATGGCGTCGATCGCGAAATGCAGGACCTGGTTCGCCAGCGACATGCCGGGCGGCACGGGCACGCTGTAGGCCTCGGCCGCCGCGTTGCTCTGCAGCCACATCACCGAGAGGTTGCGGTGGGCGTCGATATTCGTCAGCCAGTTCCTCTCCGCGGACTCCCAGGCCTCGAACCGGAACTTCTCCTCTGCGTAGAACGCAGGCACGACCGCCATCTCGACTTCGAGGAAGATCCCCATGACCCCCAGCGCGGTCTGCACCGCGTGCAGCCGGTCTGGCTCGTCCTCCCCGATCTCCACGATCTCGCCGCGGCCGTCGATGAGCCGTACCCAAGTGACCATGGAAGACATCCCGCACAGCGTGCGCCCGGTGCCGTGAGTCGAGGTGCCGACCGCACCGCCGACGGTCTGGTTCCAGATCATGCCCTGGTTCGCGAGGGAGAAACCGTGAGTCCATAGCTCGGCGGCGAAGTCGCGGATCACGGTGCCGGCGCGGACCCGCACGCGCTGCCGGTCCCGGTCGACGCCGGTGATGCCGGTCAGGTGGCGCAGGTCCAGCAGCATGCCGCCGGTCGCGACCAAGGGGGAGAAGGACAGGCTGCTCCCGCACACCCGGACGCCGATGCCGCGACTGCGAGCGTCACGGACGGCGGCAACGGCGTCGTCGTCGGTGCAGGGGGTGACGGTGATCGCCGGGGTGGACGTGATGTTGCCCGCCCAGTTCGACCATGGACGGTAGTGTTCGGTGGACTGTTTGGTCCCAGTCAACGTCATTGTTGGTGTTCCTCTCGCCTCTTAGGTAGTGAGTTGGGCCATTTGGTCAGTGGGACCTGGCTGGCTTGGGTTGGGGCTTGCAGTTAGCTGAGTTGCCGTAGACGGCGGTCATCCCGCCGCCGACTGGAATGGCGGTACCGGTGATGTGAGCGGACTCATCTCCGAGCAGGAACCGGACGCGCTCGGCGATCTGGGAGGCTCGCAGCTCGGCTCTGCGGGACGAACGTCACGGCCTGCGGGTCGCTGACTCAGATTCTTCGCCGGTGGTCCCGCCTGCGGCGTTCTTCGTCCGGATGTTGCCGGGCAGGAGCGCGTTTGACCCGGACGCGGCGATGTCGAGCGCCGCGGTGCGTGGCGATGTCGATGAGCGCCGCGGTGCGCGCCCATTGTCGCGGTGTTGACCATCGAGTCGCTGCCCTGGCGCACCCTGTCGCGCAGCACGTACTTCAGCCCAAGGATTGTCCCGCGCTGGTTGCCCGCGACGACCCGGTCGGAAAAGTCCTCGTCGTACGCGGTAATCCGATCGGGGGCACCGAGCAGCCCGGCATCGTTGAAGAATCCGTCGATCCGGCCGTGGGTACGCATTGTCAGGTCGAAGTAGAACCACACTGCCTCCGCGTCGCTCACGTCCGCCATGGCGACGTCGCAGGAGCCGCCCGCCTCACGGACGAGGTCGAGGGTGCCATCCAGGCCGTCCCTATCGATGTCGACGGCGGCAAGCGCAAATCCTGCCTCTACGAGGGGCGGAACGGTCGCCCGTCCTATGCCATCCGCGGCGCTGGTGACAATCGCTGATCTGTCGGTCATGCTCACTCTCTAAATGGGATGTACGTCACAGTGGCACTGACTTTACGCGCTGACCTGCTGGAATTAGTGCCCTGTTCATTGTCGTCGATCGCGGATGCGGCTGCGCCAAGCCAGCAGCATCTGGATGTGTTGCGGTAGACCGCAACACGGAATGCCGATGCACTTACCGGTGTCGTGGCGGCACCTCGTCTCGCCGGTCCGCTCACCAATAATTGGTGTCGGACTGCAGGTCCACCCGGAAACCTGAGCTCGACAAGGCTGGGAGAAAGGCGCGTTGGTGAATTCGTCCGAGCTGACCCCTTTGGAAAGACGTGTACGCACGATTTATGAATCCCCTGGATACACTTGAACTCTTATCGCGATGGGATTGTGCGCGCATTCCGAAGTTATTGGCCGCCAACAATATTTATTGAAATCACCGACTTCGCCGAATGCGGAACGTCTCCTTGCCGGTGAACAGATTCTGCAGCGAGTCCGCGTTGACCGGCCTGGTTTGTGCGGCTTGGGTGAGTTGGGCGCGAGCGCCGTCGTCGTAGGTGGGGCGGGCAACCTGGCGGAAGATGCCGGTCACGACGTGATCGAGGTTCTGATCCGAGAGCCGCGACAGCGCGTACGCGTATTCGGGGTTGTCGGTGTACGCGTCGTGCACCACGATCTGATCCGTTGCCACGTCGGCGGTATTCGCCACCGCGAGACCGAACCCGTCCCGTACGACACAGAACTGGCCCTCGGGCTGCTCTTCTGTGGCACCGAACCGAATCGGCTCACCGTGGGCGAGCCGGATCAGGTGGTTCTCGGCGTCCTCCTTGCACAGCACGTCGAAGGAACCGTCGCTGAAGATCGGGCAGTCCTGCAGGATCTCCACGAACGACGAGCCCCGATGCTCGGCCGCCGCCCGCAGTACTTCGGTCAGGCCCTTGCGGTCTCTGTCGAGGGCGCGGCCGGCGAACGTCGCTTCGGCACCCAGTGCGCGCGAGAGGGTGTTGAACGGCTGACCGAGTGACCCCATCGGCGTCGACTTGGTGACCTTCCCGACCTCACTGGTAGGGGAGTATTGGCCCTGGTGCGGCCATAGATTCGGTTGTTGAACAACGGAATGTGATGTTCACATTGCGGCGCAGCGCGTGGATCAGGTGGTTACCACCGATGAGAGCGCATCACCGTCACCTGTCACGACCCACACCGACAAATCGGGGCGCGACACCGCTAAACCGGTCGCAATGGACGGGGCGCGCCGTGGATGGAGTGGATGCCGTAGGTGTCCAGGTAGTACGGGAACCGGCTCGAGCAGCCGATCCCGGCCCCGGAGTACCCGGCACCGCCAACGGCCGCGCCAGGGTCTCCGGCTCCCGCGAATACGGCGCGAACCCGTGCGCGTCCGGATCGGTCGCCGATTAGAACCCCGGATCGATCGCCGGAAGATCGGACACATTCGGGATGGACCACGGCTCGGACCCGTTCGCGATCGCCCCATCACCGAGCAGCAGCACCGGGGTGCGGTACACCAGGGCGATGCGGGCGGCCTCCACCGCCGCGTCGAAACAATCCGCCGGCGACTTGGGGGCGATCACCGCGACCGGCACTCACCGTTGCGCCCGAAAATCGCCTGCAACAGGTCCGACTGCTCGGTCTTAGTCGGCAAACCCGTCGACGGGCCACCACGCTGCTCCGAAAGGGGCGTGATACGCCGTCCTCGCTGCATGTGCCCGCTTGTGCAGGTGCTACTAACACCCATCGAAAGCGCCGATGTTGTTCGACGAGCCAGCAGGACCGCCCTCGCGCAGCAGGTTGACGAAAAAATTGCCTTACTGGCTTCGGGTCGCACCCCCCGGGTAGCCTCCTCCGCCGAATTTCATGTCGAGCGCGGCGTAGTCGACGGCGCCCGTGGTGGTGCGGGGAAGCGAGTCGAGGAAGGCGACCGACTTCGGCTTCTTGTAGGACGCGATCCGCGTCCGGCAGTGCTCGATGATCTCGTCCTCGACGAGCACGGCGCCCTCCTCGAGGACGATGACGGCCTTGACCGATTGGACAAACTGGTCGTCTGGGATGCCGATGATCGCGGCCTCCCGGACTCCGGGGGCCTCGCGCAGGCAGGCCTCGACCTCGGCTGGGTAGATGTTTTCCACCCCGGACTTGATCATCTGCACCTTCGGCCCGATGAAGGCGACGCTGCCGTCCGGTTCCCGCCGGCCGATGTCGTTGGTGTGCCATCCGCCTGAGCGGGTGCGCTCGGCGTTGAGCTCGGGCCGGTTCCAGTAGCCCGCGTGCACCATGGGGCCGAGGAAGACGATTTCGCCGGTCTCGCCGTCCGGGACCTCCGCCCCGTCCTCGTCGACGATGCGGACCCGTGTCCACGGGGTGGGCAGACCCGCGGTGGATAGCGAGTCGCTCCCGCCATAGGCCGAGTAGGCGTCGAGCCCGCTGACCTCGGTCTGGCCGTAGCCGCCGAATCGCGTTCGACCCAGTGGGGTCTCGTCCGGTGACACCATCTCCGACCATCCCGGGATCGTGAGGCTCGACTCGAACGACGAGAGGTCTGCGTGCCGGTCGGCGTTGAGCTCGACGATTTGTGCAATCGTCGGGGGGAGCACCATACCGGAGCGACACCGCTCGTGCGCGATGAGATTCATGACCTCGGTCGGATCCGCCCGGCGGGTGAACACGTTCGTCCCGCCGATGTGGAACGTGGCCATCATTAAGCTAAGCGTCCCGATGTGGAACAGCGGGCCGACGTTGAGGTAGATGTAGTCCCGCCACATGTCCGCCAGTCGCATCAAGTTCGCGTTCTGGGTCAGGATGCCGCGGTGGGTCAGCTGGGCGCCGTTCGGACGTCCGCCGAAAGCCGCGGTGTAAATAACGACCAGCGGGTCGCCGTCGCCGACGTCGACCGCCGGGGCCCCGCTCGCGCCTCCGGCGAGGAATGCTTCGTACGAGTCGGGACCGTCCTCGTCGTGGACGAGCCAGCGCGCGGAACGGTGCTGAGCTTCGGCCCGGGCGGCGGTCACCGCGTCGCCGAGGTCCTCGCGCTGCCACACCACGACGGCGGGCCGGATGTCGTCGATGACGAAGGCCAGCTCAGCGGCGCTTTGGCGCCAGTTCACCGGGCATACCATCGCGCCGAGTTTCGCCGCTGCAAGGATCAATTCCAGTACGCGGTGGCAGTTCTGGCCGAGCCAGAGCACCCGCTCGCCCGCCATGACGCCCGCGCCCGCCAGGGCGTTCGCCATCCGGTCGGTGCGCTCATCGAGATCGGCGTAGGTGTAGCGGATCGGGCCGCATACGGCTGCCGTGCGGGATCCGTGGGTCCGGCGGTGCTCACCGACGAGGTCACCGAAGGTGAGTCCATACATCTCTAACTCCTTTTTGTGCGGTCTTGGACTATTTCTGCAGGACCTCCTGGTCCAACTTCCAGTTGTCGTCGAATGGGATGGAGACCTTCGACAGGCTGCCACCGTCGGTCGCGGGCAGAATCACCCCGTTGATGTAGCGCGATTCGTCCGAGGCGAGGAACAGGACCGCGTAGGCGTTGTCGAGTAGGTTCGGCGGGGTCGAGAGCTGCAGGGGGATCGGCGAGCCCACTGGGTCCCAGCCCCCGGCTTCTGCCGCGGCGAGCTCCTCGTAGGACTTACCGAGCACCTCCGCCTCAGGCGGCATCGCTAAGTTCGCGGACATACCGTGGCAAGGAGCAATAGCATTAACTCGAATTCCATACTTGCCCAGATCATTTCCCAGAGCGCGGACCAGGTGGTGTGCGCCCGCCTTGCCCGCGCCGTAGGAGAAGAAGCCGGGGTAGGCCATGATGCCACCCGCCGAGCCTGTAACCACGATGTTCCCGCCCTCGCCCTGGCGCAGGAACTGCTTGGTGGCGGCCTTCGAGGCCAGGAACACCCCCGTCATCACCACGGCGTTGACCGCGTTGAACTGCTCGAGTGTGGTCTCCCAAAGAGGGATGGCGCCGAAGCCCTCAGGCGCGCACCCGGCGTTCGCGAACATGATGTCCAGTCGACCGAATTCGGCGACCGCAAGTTCGACGGCTGCATCCATGTCGGCTTCCACTGTCACGTCCGCTTTCAGCGCCACGGCTTTCCCGCCCGCCTTCTGGACTTCGGCGGCCACCTTCTTGGTGCGCGCCTCGATGAGATCGGTGACGACGACGTTCGCTCCCTCGCGGGCAAACAGCAGCGCGCTCTCTCGACCGAGTCCGGAGCCCGCCCCGGTGATAACTACGGTCTTGTCCTTCAGTCGCATGATGCCTCCTGGCGATGTGTAGCGTCGATTCGGTTGGGTGTGACTTGTTGAGGTCCCGCTGCCGGCTCGGTGAGCAGAGCCCGCGCGGCGGGATGGTCGGGCTTGCCGTTGGGCATCCGAGGTACCGGTGCGAGCCGCACCAGCCGCGGGACCTTGTATCCGGCGAGCGCGTTGCTGACGCACTCTCGTACCCCCTCCCGGGTCAGGGTGTGACCGGGCGCGGCGGCCACCACGGCTGCGACCTGCTGACCGAAGCGCTCGTGTGGCACCCCCACGACGAGGCAATCGAGAACCGCCGGATTACGGAGGAGAACCAGTTCGATCTCCTCGGCGTGAACCTTCTCGCCGCCGGTGTTGATCGTCGACGAGTCGCGTCCGAGCAGCGTGAGTGTTCCGTCGGCCGCGAGCTTGCCGTGGTCGCCGGGGCAGGCGTGAATCTCGTCACCAACGGTGAAGAAGGCCTTCGCCGTGGCCGCTGGGTCCTCGAAGTAACCTGTCGTTGCGACCGGACCGGCGATCAGCCCGGTCTCTCCAAACGGCAGCGGTCGCCGCTCGTCGTCGATGATTCGAACCCCGGGCCACGCCCTGAATTGGGCGCTGGTCAGCTCATCGCCCAGGCGTTGACGGCTCACCCCGTAGGTGTTGCCCTCGGTGGCGCCACATGCATCGGTCAGAACAAGCTGAGGTGCATGCGCGAGCAATCCGGCCTTGGTGGTCGCGCTCCACGCAACCCCCGCTGAGACCACCACACGCAGGCTCGACACGTCGTATGGTCTACCGCTGGGGCTGCCGGTTTCGAGGGCCTGTACGAGGGGCCTACCGAACGCGTCCCCGACGATCGAGACGGTGGTCACCTGCTCTCGCTCGATGGTGGCGAGCAGCTCATGGGGGTCGAAGGAGCGGCCGGTCAGCGTCACCACCGTGCCGCCCGCGAGCAGCACGGGGATGGCGGAGAACGTGAAGCCCGTACTGTGCATCAGAGGGGATGCCGGGACACAGACCGGAGTGCGGCCGAGTTCGCGCAACCGGGAGAACGTCACGATGGGCGACTCGGACCCATCGATCTCCTCGCCGGTGATCGTCGCCCGGGTAACGAGCGCGTTGCGGGTCATCCGCGGGATGTCGTAAATAACACCCTTGGGTTGCCCCGTCGTCCCACCAGTGAAGCTGAGATAGCAGTCCCCAGGCTCGGACCCTGTGTGCCGCACCGGGTCCGCGCTCGCGAGGAGGGCTTCGAGGTCTGCGACGGCCGTGGGCAGGTCCGCCCCGCCCAGGTCATCGACCTGCACCGCAAGCCGAAGCCCGGGGAGCTCGTCGAGCACAGGCACGACGCGATCGGCAAGGCTCGCGTGGAACACGACCGCCTGTGTCTGGGCCCGCTCCAGAATCTGACGCAGCTCGGTGTGTCGGTAGCGGTAGTTGACGTTGGCCATCCTGGTGTGGCTCTTCAGCGTGCCGAAAAAGCACTCCAGGTATTCGGGAGCGTTGTAGAGATTCAGCGCGACCGTCCCGCCGGGTTCCACGCCGTGGGAGAGGAGGGCTGCAGCGAACCGACCCGCTCGTTCGTTGAAATCCGCCCACGTCCGGCGTGTGTCGCCGTGCACGAGCGCGACGTCTGCCGGCCGGGCGGCGGCGAGATCCTCGAGCAGCGTGCCGACGTGGAGGATCGGGTCGGTGGAGATGGATTTCATCGTGACTGCTTCAGGAACCGAGGACGAGGCGGGAACCGCCGTCCGCGGCGACGACTGCGCCGGCCACGCCGGTCCGCTGGCGGTCGAACCGGGTGTGCCGGGGACCCCGCGTGCTGACGACCAGTTCGCCGTCCGCGGCCTCGATCAGCCACTCGGACTCGTCGTATGCGATTCCCCTGCCGTCTGCCAGGGTCACGGCCAACGCCGGTCCGAGAGGGACGAGGACACCGGCGTTGGTAACCCCCTCTCCCCGAAGCGGCTTGAGAGCGTCCGGCCGCGCCAGCAGCGTCGGCACCGGCCCGAGGCGCTCCTGTACGTTCGTGAGCGAGGCAAGGGCCTGCACGGTCTCGGGCCCGAGACCCAGAACAAGCGAGACCGGCAGGCGACGGCAGTACATGTCGAGCCGGCGCGCGTCCCAGGACCAGGCGTCCACGTTGGAGTACGAACCGCCCAGTGCGTTGGCGGCCATCCTGGGCGGCTCCAGCCACGGCGAGTCCGGCACACTACCTACGACGACGATCCGGCTACCGGGCCCCACCCCGTATCCGGCGAGCACCCCACGCCAGAACGTCGTGTCGCGGTCCAGGTCCTCCTCACCGACGGTGAAGTCGACGGGATCACCGTCGACCTGGAAGCGGCCGAGCATGGCCGGCCCTTTGCCCGTGAGTCGGGCCGCGCGCTCGATGGTGGACTGACGTGTCATGCCTTCACAATCCTTGGGATCTTGGCGGCCGAGGTGGAGCGAGCGAGCAGGTCGCCCTCTTCGATCAACTCGATGATGGGGGAAACTCCGACATGGCTCTCGACGGAGGCCGCTAGTCGCTCGCGCAGCTCGTCGAGGCTGGTCGTCCGCGCGTGGTTGTAACCCACGCGGATCTGCAGTTCGTCCACCTCGCGTTGCGGACGCACGATCTGGAACACGGCCGCCCGGGTCTCGTCGTGCTGTTCGATCGCCGACCAGACCTCCACTGGCATGACCGAGCGACCCTGCACAACGGTCACGTCCCCCGAACGGCCGAGCGGCCAGATGCGGGAGTGGTGGCGTCCACACCGGCACTGCTCGGAGGAGGACCGCACGAGATCCTCGGCGCCGAAGCGCACGAGCGGTGCCACGAGGTTATCGATGTCGGTGACCACGAGTTCCCCGACCTCGTTGTCGGGAACCGCGGCGCGGGTGACCGGGTCGAGCGACTCGGGTACGACGGTGTCCTCCCACAGGTGGTAACCGTCGTGTTCGCGGCACTCCCAGGCGGTGCCGGTGTCGCCGGCGCTGGACCACATGACCAGGCGCACGCCCCATTCTTTCTGCACGGTGGCCTTCATCCGGCTGCCGAGCGGTTCGCCGGCGAACGTGGCGAACTTGAGCGAGGCGAAAGTCTTAGTCAGGTCGCGGTGCTGAGCGATGCGCTCGAGCTCACCCATGACCGGCCCGATCAGCGAGATGGCGCTGACGTCGTACTTCTCGATGGCGTCGAGCAGCTCCTCCCATCCACCCATCCAGGCGTTGAGGGCGAGGGCCGTGCACCCGAGCAGCCGGAACTCTGGGAGCCCGCCACCACGGAACGCCCCCGAGGTCCCGACGACGTGGTCGCCCGGACGCAGGCCGTGCTCCCAGAGGTCGCGGACATAGCTGGTCTGCATAGGCGACCAGCGGCTGAACCGCTCAGGAAAGAAGGTCGGGTCGCCCGTGGTTCCGGAGCTGGACATAATGGCTGTCAGCTCATCAGGCTCAACACATAGCAGCCCACCGAACGGGTCGCCATAAGTGTCCCGGAACCAGCGGATGGTGTCCTTGGTGATGACCGGGATACGTTCGCGGAAGTCGTCCATCGAGTGGATGTCCCGCGGGTGCACGCCTGCTTTGTCCCAGACAGTGCGGTAGAGCGCCGACCGCTCGTAGACGTAGGGCACCAGTTCGAGGGTCTTCTGCTCCTGGAGCGCGCGGAGGTCCGCGCGCGACATGAGTTCGGTCTCGGGCTCGAAGTAGCGGTGTGGGTCCGGATCGGGCAGGATTGGCGCGCCCGGCAGTTCAACCTGTTTCGTCATGTCAGTAACCCCCGAAAGCCCCGGTACCCATGCCGACGCCAACGCTCTTGATCCGCAGGAACTCGTCGAGGCCGGCCTTGCCGCCCTCCTTGCCCGTCCCGCTCAGGTTGAAGCCGCCGAAAGGCTTGTCCGCGGCCAGGTTGCTGGCTCCGTTGATCGAGATCGTGCCGGCGACCAGCTGCTCCGCCACGCGGTGGGCCCGGGTGACGTCGCTAGTGCGGATGTAGGCTGCAAGGGCGTAAGGCGTGCCGTTGGCGATCTCGATGGCCTCGTCTTCCGTGCTGAACTTGATGATCGACAGGACCGGGCCGAACACCTCGCCCTGGGCGAGCTCGGAGTCGGGGTCGACGTCGGCGAACACGGTGGGCTCGATGAAACATCCCTGGGCAAGCTCACCCCCGGCGCGTTTGCCGCCGATGACCAGCCGCGCGCCGTCTCGCTTCGCGCCCTCGATGAAGCCGAGGATGCGGTCGACGGCGGCCTGGTTCACTACGGGGCCCGTCGTCGTCCGCGGGTCGAAGGGGTCGCCGACGACAAAACCGGACACAATCTTCTCGATCCGCTGCACAACATCCTCGTAGATCGTGTCCTGCACCAGCATGCGGGTGGGGAACGCGCAACCCTGCCCCGCCAAGAAGCCGACTGACATGACCGCGGCATGGGTGCAGGCAGAGTCGAGGTCGGCGTCCTCGAAGATGAGGTTGGCCGACTTGCCGCCCAGCTCCAGCAGCGTGGGCTTCATCGTCTCCGCGGTCGAGCGCAGGATGGCCTTCGCCGTGGCGGGGCCGCCGGTGAAGGAGATCTTCTGCACGAGTGGGTGTGTAACCAGCGCCTCGCCCGCCTCACGGCCGCCGGGCACGATATTGATGACGCCGGGTGGGAAGCCGGCCTCCTTGACCAGCTCGGCGAACAGCTCGGGACCGTAGGGGGCAAGCTCCGGCGGCTTGACGACCACCGTGTTGCCCGCCGCGAGTGCCGGCGGCAGTTTCATACACATCGAGCCGACCGGACCATTCCAGGTGATGATCACGCCGATGACGCCGTAGGGCTCCGCGATTGTGTAGGAGAACTCGCCCCCGGAGGCGCCCAAACCGGTGACGTCACTGACGATCTTGTCTGCCCAGCCCGCGTAGTAACGCGGCCACTCGCCGAGCATCCCGAGATGGGGAACGTAGTTCATGCCCATGTCGATGGTCGTACGGCGGCCGAACTCGGGACCGTTGGCTTCGAGTAGATCGGCCAGCTTCAGGAGCAGCCGACGGCGCTCTGGACCAGGAGTTCGCCGCCAGGCGGGGTAGGCCGCGTGCGCGGCACGGACGGCCTCGTCGATCTCGGTTGCGCCGGCGAGCGGGATCTCGCCGTCGACCTCGCCGGTGGACGGGTTGACGCGCCGGTGGACGCCGGCGGAGCCGGTGTCAAGGCTGCGATCGCCGATGTGCAGGTGGACCTTCGGGCCGCTGCGGTCGATTTCGGGCAGGGTGTCGAACATGTGGGCTGTGCCTCCGCGGGACGGGATGGTGGGGATAGTTAGGTTCAGTCCTCGTCCACGCGGAGCGCCCGCTCGGGGCAAGCCACCGCGCCCGCCTTGGCCTGCGCGGCCATGGCGGGGGGGACGATCTCGGACGGCAGCACGCAGTAGCCGCCGTCGTCGAAGTCGTAGACGTCGGGAGCTGCGGCGACACGGAGTGCGTGCCCCGCGCAGCGGTCTCGGTCGAGCGTGATCTTCACGGGCGTTCCCTTCGCTGTGGCTCGTCAGGAACCGGCGGGGTCGATCTGGAGAGGAAGGTGGAACATTCGCCGTCGATGTCGAGCGGGATCAGATAGCTGTGCGTGCCGCCCATCAGCGGTCCAGCAGCTGGTCCGGACGCCGTAATTGACCATCTGGATCTGGGCGTCGTCGACGCTGTACTCGAGGATGCGCTTGTGCCATTCCTCCAGCGCTACCCGCAGCTCCAGGCGAGCCAGGTGCGAACCCTGGCAGCGGTGGAAACCCGAGGCGAAGGCGACGTGGCGGTTCGGGAACGGCCACGACGGGGTCGGTCGCGTAGTCGAACCCGCCGACACGCGGGCCTTCGTACCACTGCTTCAGCTCGGTGGACGCCATGTTTGTCTCCTTTGACGGCACAGGACTAGCCCCCCTCGCGAGGGCGGGGTGTTGACCGCGGTGGCGGTGAGACTTCGCTGCTACTGCAGCGTTCCTTCTTATCGGGCGGGAATATCGCGGCGACTGTTTTGAGAAACAGTGTTTGCCGGGTGTGTAAATAAAATCCTAGCGTCCAGTGTGATCCATGTCGCCTGGAAAACGGGCTCCTATTTACGGGGCTATGCCGCCCGCGGCAGGGAACGAAAGGTTGCGTCCATGAAGATGGTGTATGAAGCGGTTCCGCATCTGACCGGCGTGTCGTAGCCAACGAAGGTGGCCATCGCGTGACTCTTCGAGAGACCTACCAAAGTCACTCGATGAAGGACCACGCGATGACCAGTGCCCACGATATCGACCTGCAGCAGATCCTGACCGACCGACTCACCGGGGCAAGCCCCGACCTGCTGCGCGAGCTGCTGACGATGTTCATTCACACCCTGATGGGCGCCGAGGCCGACGCACTGTGCGGCGCCGGCTACGGACAACGCTCCGAGGAGCGCACCAACTCGCGTAACGGATACCGGCACCGCGACTTCGACACCCGCGTCGGCACCCTCGACGTGGCGATCCCGAAGCTGCGGTCCGGTTCGTACTTCCCCGATTGGTTGCTCGAGCGTCGCAAACGCGCCGAAAAGGCCCTGACTACCGTGGTTGCCACCTGCTACCTGCTCGGGGTCTCCACCCGGCGGATGGACCGGCTCGTCGACACGTTGGGCATCACCGGCCTGTCCAAGTCGCAGGTGTCCGTGATGGCCAAGGACCTCGACACCCAGGTCGAGGCGTTCCGCAGCCGCCCGCTCGATACCGGGCCGTACACCTTCGTCGCCGCCGACGCCCTGGTGCTCAAGGTGCGGGAAAACGGTCGGGTGGTGAATGTACACACCCTGGTCGCGGTCGGCGTCAACGCCGAGGGCTACCGCGAGATCCTGGGCGTGGATGTGACCTCGTCCGAGGACGGTGCCGGCTGGCTGGCGTTCTTCCGATCGCTCGTCGCCCGCGGTTTGGGCGGGGTGCGGTTGGTGACCTCCGATGCGCACGCCGGGCTGGTGGCGGCGATCGGTGGGACCCTGCCGGGCGCCTCGTGGCAGAGGTGCCGAACCCATTACTCGACAAACCTGATGGCGGTGACCCCGAAGGCATCGTGGCCTTGGGTGAAGACGTTGCTGCACTCGGTCTACGACCAACCCGACGCGGATTCTGTTCATGCCCAATATGATCGAATCATCGGCGCACTGTCGGAGAAGTTGCCGAGGGTCGCTGACCACCTCGACGCAGCACGACCGGACCTGTTGGCGTTCACCGCATTTCCCAAGCAGATTTGGAAACAGATCTGGAGCAACAATCCGCAGGAGCGCCTCAATAAGGAAATCCGCAGGAGAACCGATGTGGTCGGAATCTTCCCGGATCGTACCGCCCTGATCCGGCTCGTCGGTGCGGTCTTGGCCGAACAACACGACGAGTGGATCGAAGGGCGCCGCTATCTCGGCCTGGACGTTCTGGCCCGTTCCCGCAACGACAAGCCCACCGACAGCAGCACCGAGTCCACCGAGGAGGTGACACCGGCCTTGACTGCCTGACTCACCAACGAGGAGTCACGCGATGACCCTCGTACACCACCCCCATGGACTTGACCGAACGAAATGGACCTCCGCTGTTGCAGTGGCGCGCGATGTACCTGTTCACAGGTCTAGCCGGGTCATCAGGCGTTCATGGTTGCGGGTGGGGCCGCCGAGCGCATTCTCTGAGCTTTTTGCGCGCCGGAAATAGCGATGAGCGGCGTGCTCCCACGTGAATCCGATTCCACCGTGGAGCTGAATCATTTCCGTTGTGACGAACTGGAACGCGTCGCTCGCGGAAATAAAAGCGATGTGAGCGGCAGCTGAAAAAGTTGGATCGCCTCGGTCGGCTGTCAACGCAGCCTCCTCTGTGGCGGCGTCTGCAAGCTCGAGCCGGGTAAGCATGTCGGCGAGGCGGTGCTTTACAGCCTGAAACGAACCGATGGGACGGCCAAACTGACGACGCTCCCGGGCATATTCCAGCGTTGCCTCCAGGCAGCGCCGAGCCGCACCGACCTGTTCGGCCGCAAGAGCAAACGCGGTCACGTCCAGCGCGTGCTCGACTGCGGTAGCAGCGGCACCCGGTTTGCCCAGCAGTCGTGCCGGTGCTCCGTCCAGGTCGACCCGTCCGACGGGGCGGGTGCGGTCCAACGTGTCCGAACCGGTGACGCTCAGCCCCGCCGCGCCGGACTCGACGGCGAACAGGCTGCGCCCCTCCGGTGTGGCGGCGACCAGGAGAAAAAGATTCGCCCCGACGGCCGAGGGCACCGACCATTCGGTTCCGGTCAACGTCCAGGAGCCGGCCCCGTCTTGGTCTGCACGGAGACCCAGCTCCTCGGGCTCCTGGTCCTGGCCGAACACTGGCAGGGCGGCCGTGGCGACCGTCTCGCCGCTGCCGATTCCCGGCAGATACCGGGCGCAGGCTTCGTCGTCACCGCACGCGAGCAGTGTTGCTGTTGCCGTGACCGCGGAGGCCAAAAACGGGCCAGCGAGAAGCGCGCGCCCGTGCTCCTCTAGCACGACCCGTAGTACGGCGTACCCAGCGTCGTCGCCGCCGTACTGGACAGGCAGGACAAGCGACACGAGACCCAGTTCGTCCTGCAGGCGGGTCCACAGTGCGGCACGCCCGTGGGCGGGATCACGGCCGTCCGTGAGGTTCCTGGCCACCTGTTCGCTCGAGTGCTTGACGAGGAAATCTCGAATAGTGCCTCGGAGAGCCGTGAGCTCTTCCTCTGAGACGGACTCCGTGCGGTCGACATTGACCGAGGTCATCGTGCTCCCTCTTTCGGCAGGCCCAGAACCCGCTCGGCCAGAATGGTTTTCATGATTTCCTCGGTACCGCCGAGAATGCGTAACGCGGGCGCACTGAGCAACAGTTGAGTCCACGCGAACGTTCCCCATTCACCGGTGTCGGCCGTCATGCGAGGACCGAGGACATCCGACGCGAACCGCGCAACCCGGTTGAGATTCTGCGCGAGAGCGAGTTTCGCGATCGATGCCTCGGGCCCTGGGGTGTCCCCGGATCGTAACCGTCGAGTGAGCCGGTCATTGAAAGCTTGTGCCGCAGAACTCTCTACGATAATCGTACTGAGATCACGTCGTAGAGCATCGCTCGACCGTCCGCTCGCTCCGAGTAAGGCCGATAGACGCTGTGGGTCCATCGCCGCGATGGCGGGGTTGCTGGCCTCGCCGCCACCAACCGTTGCCCGCTCGTTCATCAGGGTGGTCAGGGCGACCGACCAACCGCCATTCACGTCGCCCAGACGATGATCATCGGGGATTCGCACATCAGTCAGGAATACTTCGTTGAAATCGGCGCCACCGGTCATTTGACGAAGCGGACGAACTTCTACACCAGGAGTCGACATGTCCAGCACGAACGCGCTGATGCCCTTGTGCTTGGGCGCCGATGGGTCGGTCCGGACGAGGAGTTCCCCAATGTCTGCGTGCTGCGCGAAAGACGTCCACACCTTCTGGCCGTTGACGATCCATGCATCACCGTCCCGCTCGGCGCGGGTGCTCAGACCAGCCAGGTCGGAACCCGCACCCGGCTCACTGAAAAGCTGACAAGCGATGGTGCGACCGGAGTACATGGCGGGGAGGTAGCGCTCCCGGAGCATCGAAGTGCCATGCCGCAGGATCGTCGGCCCGATCATGCCCAGGCCGATGACACTGAGCGCCTCGGTGTTCGGAACGTCGTACTCGGCCTCCACTGCGTCGTACACCATCTCGTGGAGCAGACCCAGGCCGCGTCCTCCGTAATCGGTCGGCCCGCTGATCCAACCGAAGCCGTTGTCGTAGCGGGTTCGTTGCCAGGTCCGGGCCTCAGCGACACGGGCTGCCTCCACCTCGGGGGAGGGCGAGCCGAAGTAGCCGACCTCGTCGCTGCCCTGGCCCCAGGTGAAGCGGGTGTCAGTTCGTCGGGAGGCGTGCGCCTCCAGGAAGTTGCGGACCTCGTCAGCGAATACGTCGAGATCAGGGGCGTCAGCGTCCATGCGTTGCCCTCCAGGGGTTGTAGGTGCGTCCGCCTGAATGAAAGCGACCGCCTCATTGCGAGTTACATTAGACATGATAGAGACTCTCATGTAAAGATGAAGTCGCTCCGCGGTGTGGACGATCGGGCCCACCGCACGGCCGGACCCGCTGCGTGGTCGGCCCCATCGTTCGCCAGAGAGGACGGCCCAATGGCCTTGATCGAGGATTCCGTAGGAGAGCTTCCGTACAAGCTGATCGATTTCGACCAGCACTCGTACGAGGCCGAAAACTGCTTCACCCGGTACATGCCGAAGTCGAAGCTCGACACGTCGGTGTATCCGGTGCGGCTCGCGAGCGGCAAGAAGGTGCTGCTGGCGAACGACCGGATCGTGACCGCGCTCGAGCAGGATCTGGACATGGCGTATGTGCCCGGATCCCTGGTCGAGATGCTCAAGCAACGTTCGTCGGGCAATGCCACCGACGCCGAGCGCTTTTTCGAGCCGATTCAGCAGGAATACCTCAACCACGACGCACGGCTGCGACAGTTGGACGAGCAGCAGATCGAGCGCACCATCATGTACCCCGGCGGCTGGGCGCTGATGGTCGAGGCGTACCTCGAAGGGGTCGACACGCTCTACGACAACATCGAATCCTTCAACCGGTGGATCAACGAGGACTGGGGTTTCGCGTACAAAGACCGCATCTACGCACCCGCCCTCATGTCGCTGCGCGACCTGGACCGAGCATGCAAGGAACTTGATCGGGTTCTCGCGGCCGGGGCGCGATTCATTATGATTCCGCCTGGTCCGGCCTACGGCCGATCCCCGGGTGATCCGTACTTCGACCCGTTCTGGGCTCGAATCAACGAGGCTGGCGCGGTCGTCAGCTACCATATTTCGGAATTTCACTACCAGCAGAACGTGGCGTCGCACTGGGGGTGGGGCCTTACACCGCCGTTCGCCTTCTCGGCGTGGCAGTGGCAGAACACCTACGGCGAACGCCCGATTACCGACACGCTTTCGGCATTGATCTTCGACAACCTGTTCGGCCGCTTCCCGAACATCAAGGTGCTGGTTAGCGAGTTCGGCGCCGAATGGGTTCCGCATTTCGTGCGCCACATGGACAAGAGCCGCGGCATGGCCCGCAACGGCACGTGGCTCGGCGGCCAACTCGACGAGCGCCCCAGCGAGATCTTCCGGCAGTCCGTGAGGGTCGTGCCGTATCCCGAGGACGACACCATCGCCCTCGCCGACCGCCTCGGGTCGATCGACAGCCTAGTGATGGGATCGGACTGGCCGCACGCCGAAGGACTCCGCGAGCCCGCCGACTTCTACTCGCGGGTGGAGGGGCTCGGCGAGGAGCGGCGGCACCGGTTCCTGCGGACAAACGGTCTCGACCTCCTGGGTGCGTTGTGAACCCCGGGGCGGGCGGATGAAGGTTGGTGTCTACTTCGACCTACGGAACCCGCCGCAGTGGCGGCGGGATCCGGTCGAACTCTACGGTTCCTTCCTCGAGCTGTGCGAGGAGGCCGAGAGTGTCGGGTTGGACACGATCTGGGTCACCGAGCACCACGGGTTCGACGACGACTATCTCCCGACCCCGCTTACCCTGCTGGCGGCGGTCGCGGCGCGGACTCAGCGAGTCCGTCTCGGGACTGCGATCGTTGTCTCCCCGCTGCACGCGGCCGCCGAGATTGCCGAGCAGGCCGCCGTCGTGGACCTGCTCAGTGGGGGGCGACTCGACCTCGGGTTGGGAGCCGGCTACCGCAGCCCGGAGTTCGACCTGTACGCCGCGGACATGGAGAGTCGTTACCGGGTGAACGACGCTCGGCCGGCGGAAATCAGGAAGCTATGGGAGTCCAGGGCCGTGACCCCTGCCCCGGCCCAGGAGCGTGTGCCGATCTGGATGGGCTACCTCGGCCCGAAGGGTGCTCGCCGGGCCGGCCGAATGGGCGAGAATTTGCTGTCGATCGACGCCCGTAACTGGCCGCACTATCGGCAGGGGTTGATCGAAGGCGGCCACGACCCTGCCCTCGGCGTGATGGGCGGGGCCGCGCAGGGGTGGGTTTCGGACGATCCGGAACGGGACTGGCAGATGGTCGGGCAGCACCTCGCGGCGCAGTCGGACTCCTACCGGCGGCACGCGCGGATGGGGACCGACTTCCCCTTCCCGAAGCCGGTCGATCCGGATCGGCTTCGCGAACGCAGGCCCCTGACGCACTCCGGCATCGACTACTTCGTGCACGGCACCGCGCAGGACATGGCGGACTTCGTCGCCGAGCACACGGCCGGCGCACCCGTCGAGACCTTGTATCTCTGGGCGGGACTCCCAGGTATGGCCCCCGAGACCGTTGCTCAGCACATCCGCAGGATCGGCGCCGACCTCGCCCCGAGGCTCAGGGCCGCCGAGCGGCCGCTCAGCCGACCTGACTCTCGGCCGCGTGGGTGAACGCCTCGGCAACCAGGTCGGCAATGTCGTGGGGACCGCTTCCGTTGTGCCAGAAGCGTAGTGCGCTGACCAGGCAGGACACCGCGACAGACGCAGTCACGGCCTCGGCGAGCGCGGGCGTCTTGCGACCGTTCTCCTTGGCGAGTTGCTGCGCGACGGCTCGTTCCCAGCGCAAGCGGTGCCGCAGGCTCCGGGCCTCGAGTGTTGGGGTAGTCATGACAAGGCGGGTCATGCGCCACATCTCTGCGGAGTCCTGGTCGAGCACCGCCTTCGCGTACCGCGCAAAGGGATCGGCCAGGGCGTTCAGTGTCTGCGCCGGGTTCTCGCGGCCCGCCACCACCTCGGTGAGCGCGGCGGTGAGCTCTTCCTCCTCCGCGAACAGAAGGTCCTCTTTGGCGGCAAAGTATCGGAAGAAGGTCGCCGCGGAAACGCCTGCCGCGAAGGCGATCTCGTCCACCGTCGTCCCCTCGTACCCTTGTGCTTCGAACAGTGGGACCGAGGCGCGAACGATGTCGGCTCGGGTGCGTAGCCGGTTCCGCTCGCGCAGGCTCAGCTTCGGCGCGGTGTCGTCCACCATGTGCCTCCCTTCTCGCAACTTGCGAGGAACTATTCATTTGAGAGTACAGCACCTGCTGTCCAATTCGACGTACGGCCCTCCGGGGCCCGGCATGAAAGGTCGTCACTGGTGACTCCCTCTAAGATCGCACCCCTATTACGTGAGTTGATCGATCCTGCCGACGCGGGTGTCGATCCGTTTCGACTGGACATTTTGTGCAGACGTGTCGCTCTCGAGGTCGAGAGCGGACATCTGCCTTCGGCTCAGATTGCCGTCGCCAGGTACGGCAGGCTGGTCGCAAGTCATGCCTGGGGTGCCGATGAGTCGCTGCGCTACATCCTGCAATCGGTCGGGCGGCCATTCGTGGCGTCGGCGATCTGGAAGTTGATGGGGGAGGGCCGGCTTGACGTCTCAGCGCGGGTCGCCGACCTGATCCCCGAGTTCGCCACGAACGGTAAAGAGTTGGTCACCGTCGAGCAGATGATGACCCACACCGGCGGCCTCGCCTTCGCCCCGCTGGGGTATCCGAAGATGGCAGATCGTGAGCAGCGGCTGGCTGCGATGGCGCGCTGGCGCCAGGACGAGCCACCCGGCCGCTTGCAATGGCACCTGACTTCGACCGCGTGGGTGCTGGCCGAACTGGTTGAGCGCATCACCGGCAAGGCTCTGGGTGAGTACCTGCGCACGGAGATCGCCGAGCCACTCGGTCTGCGGACCGCATTGGGCGTCACTCCGGCGGAGCAGGAGGAAACGGTAGCGCCTATGCGGTGCACCGAGGGCGGCGAAGCGGAGGTCGACCCTTGGGGGCCGTGGTTCCTGAACAACCCCGGGGTGATCGCGGCAGGGGAGCCTGCGCACTGTGTCGTCAGCTCCGCGGCAGATCTCGCACTGTTCTATCAGGGTTTGCTGCATTCGCCGCTCTGGGGGCCCGGTGTCGTCGAAGACGCCGCCCGTGCCCGGGTGTACGCCGCTCCCGCTGGGGAACAAATCTATGGAGGAACGGAGAAGGAGGTGGCGGTCGGGCTCTTCGTGATGGTTTCGGGCGGCGACCCGGACATGTGGATGCCGGCCACGGCGTCCCCACGAACGTTCGGTCACGGCGGTTCGGCGTACCAGCTGGGGTGGTGCGACCCGGACAGCGGCCTGTCCTTCGCAATGACATGCAACGGCTACCCCAAGGCCGGCTACGACTACTCGCCGCGGGGTCGCGCTCTGATCCGAAACGTCACCAATCTTGCGGGCGATGTGCTCGTACATGAATGAGTGACGCACTCCTCTTGCGAGAAGCTATCATTTAGACATAGACTCGCTCTGACTTGGTCGGCTCGCCGGAGCCCGCGGCAGGACAAACCTGCGCCGCACACCGCTTGATCACGACCGCACTGGGCTCACCGTTCGATGCCGCGATGAGGAGAATCACGTGTCGAAATACGACTTCATTACCTACGAGACGCTGGACGAAGGCTGCATTGTTCGGATCACACTCAACCGGCCGGAGCTGCGCAACGCGCAGAACCGCGGCATGCTCGTCGAGCTCGACGCCGCCTTCCGTGCTGCGGAGGCGGACGACCAGGTCCGGGTCGTGATTCTGGCCGGCGCCGGTCCGTCCTTCTCGGCAGGCCACGACATCGGGTCGCCCGATGCCGTCGCCGACCTCACCAAGGGTCCCGGCGCGCACCCCACCACCGCGATCAACGGTGGGGACCGTCGGGCTATCGAGGGTTGGATGCTGCAGGAGTGGCACTACTACTTCCAGAACACCCGCTACTGGCGTGATCTTCGCAAGATCACTATCGCGCAGGTTCAGGGAAACGTTGTCGCCGCGGGCCTGATGCTCGCCTGGGCTTGCGACCTCATCGTTGCCGCCGACGACGCAGTGTTCGCC